>CAJYSA010000047.1 GCA_913777325.1 uncultured Sphingomonas sp.
ACCCACGGCCCTGAATCGCCACGCGCACGCCGCGCACATCGTCGCTGCCCAGCCCGCGCTTCGCCGCGGCACGGACGCCGAGATAGACGCCATGCGCAGTATAGGGCCCCGGATCACCGCCCGCCGCGCCCTGCGCGACGGGCAGGCCCGAGACGTAACGCGTCTCGCCGGCGATCACCTTCATCCGCGCTTCCGACATGCCGACGTCCTCGGCGGTGACATAGCGCCCGCCCAGCGACTCGACCGCGCGACCGAATGCAACCAGTTGCGCCTCGGTGATCGTCGCGCCCGGCTTGTCCGCCAGCACCACGCCCTTGCCGCCGCCCAGGTCCAGCCCGGCCATGGCGTTCTTGTAGCTCATCCCACGCGACAGACGCAGCGCATCGGTGATCGCGCGCGCGTCATCGGCGTAGTGCCAAAAGCGCACACCACCCGCCGCCGGCCCGAGCTTCGTCGAATGAACGGCGATAACCGCCTTCAACCCCGAGGCCGGATCGGTGAACAGGTGCAGCCCTTCATGGCTGTCGAAATCGGGATAGTCCCAGACCGAGGTCATCGTCTCTCCATCGCGCGGTGGCATTTAATTTCCACGCGACGCAATATTCTTATTGCCAGTAAAACGCCAGCAAGAAACGAGATGGTGGGAGATGGGGCGATCGACGGGACTTGAACCCGCGACCCTCGGTACCACAAACCGATGCTCTAACCAACTGAGCTACGATCGCCGCGAAGGCCGTGCCCCTAGCGGCAGGGCAGCGGGTTCGTCAAGCGGTTCAAAAGCGCCCGTCGACCGCAAAGGTGCGCCCCGCGCCGTTGATCACGAATCCCGCGCCTTCAAGCCGCGCCGCGATCGCCGGGTCGGTCGGGATCAGAGTCAGTTCGGCGCGATAGCGCCCGTCGGGCCACAACCGCAGGTTCACGCTCTCCCCGGCCCCGCTGGCGAGCGGGAGCAGCAATGCCCCCGCATCGCACCGCGCGCTGCCGCCCAGCGCGCCGGGCAGCGGCTGGCCCAGGAACGCGCCCGCCAGCGTCGCGCGGACACGCCCCTCCGCCGCCTCGCACGCGCCATCGACAAAGCGGACGGTGACCCCGTCCAGGTTGAGCGCGGTGACGGGAAGCGGGGCGAAGGCGTTGCCGGGCGAAAGCGGCCCGGTCGCGTCGATCACCGCGGCACGGTGGCGCGCGATCTCGACGATCCCGGCAAGCCGCTGGCCGGGATCGTCCGATTCGGTGGACAGCGCGATCCGTGCGCGCCCGATCAGCAGCGCCAGCGGCGACAGCCCGGCATCGAGGTCGCCCAGCGCGATATCCCCGAACCGTGCCTCCACCAGCCGGCCCGACCAGAGGCTGCCGGTCACTTCACGCGCGGTGAAGCCTTGGCCATCCAGCCCGCCCCAACCGAGCGCGAGTCGCAGCGGCAGGAACAACACCATCGCCAGCGCGAAGAAAGCGAGGAACAGCGTCCGCCGCCGGGTGGCCAGGGGGATCCGCATCAGGCCCCCCGCGCCCGCAAGGTCATCGTCGCGGTCACGCTGCCCGCGCCGTTGCCAGACACGCTGAGCGAATCGACCAGAATGCCCTCGGCTTCCAGCGCCGCGATCCATTGCATCAATGCGCCGGCACGCGCGCTGGAGATCGCGGTGCGAATACGCCCCGGCGCCTCTATGTCCAAAGCGGCGAGCGTGAACCCCGAAGCATCGGCGCGCGCGCGCACGATGTCCGCCAGCGGCGCCGACAGCGGCGCGGCGCGGCGTTGCAGCGATTTTACCTGCGCCAGCCCCGCCTGCGCGGCGCCCAAGCGGATGACCGCATCGGTGTAGCGCTCGCGCGACGACGACAGCCCGGAGCGCACCGGCAGGATGAGCCCGCCCCACACCAGCGTGATCGCCGCGAGCGCGATCATCACGAGCAGCAAGCGCCGTTCGCGCAGCGACCGTCCGTCGAACCAGGCCTTCAACGCGCTCATGGCCGCACCGTCATGTCGCCGGTCAGCCGACCGGCGGATTGCTGGAACACGCTCGACTCGACCGAGAAGCCGGCCGCCGCGAGCCGCGACTTGACGATATTGGCCTGCGCCTCGCCCGCGAGCGACAGCGACACGCGCAGGCTGCCGTTCGGTTCGAACTGCAGCGCGGTCACCTCGCTTTCGGGCACCGCCTCGACCACGGCGTAGACCGCGGCGGCGGTACGGGTGAAGCCCTGTCCCGGCCCACGCAGCGCGCTCAGCCGCTCGCCCAGCATTCGGGTCGCATCGCCTTCACCGGTGCCGCGCGGCAGCGCCTGCCGCGCGATCGTCGCGGCGCGCTGTTCGATCGCATCCGCCCCGAACGAATAGCGCATGATCCGCACGACATCGATCGCCAGCGTCGCCAACAGGATCAATCCGACGAGCACCGCCAAGCGCCGCACCAGCATCCAGTCGATCGCGGTGCGTCGGCGGCGGCGCGCGAAGGCGCCCTGCCGCAGGTCGACCATCGGCTCCGCCAGCGCGCCGATCGCGGCGGTTCGTACCGTGTCGCGGTCGATCGCGCGCGGCACCTCTCCGCGGGTCACCAATTCCGTCAGAACCGGCTCGTCCGCCCACCCCGTCGTGCGGCCGCGCACCACCGCCTGCCCGGCGAGATCGCCCCGGACATAGCCATCCTCAGGCTCGGGCAGCAGCAATGGCGCGGGCACCATGGCCGCCGGATCGACCCCGCGCTGCGCCAGCGCGGTCAGCCACGCCGCCATTCGCGCAGGCGCGACCACCGCGATCGCGCGCTCACCCTCCCGTTCACGCCCGACCGCGACGTGCAGATCGTGCGACGGTTCGGCGGTCGCGTCGCTCACCACGATGCGCGCCGCCGCCTGCGCCTGCGCCGGAGAGCGCGCGGGCAGGCTGGCCCAATGCAGCGTCACCGCATCGGCGGGCGCGACCGCAACGACGCGGTCGTCCGCGCCGACCTGCGGCAATCCCTCGCCCTCACCGTCCAAGGCATCGTCGCGGATGCGCCACCACCGCCACGGTTGCGAATCGTCGGGGGGCAGGAACAGGAGCGTGGCGGTCGTCATGATGCATCCCCCCATTGCCGCGTCACGAGCCGCACGGGAAGGGTCCGCGCATCGATCAGCCCCTCCTCATGCAATTCCGCGTTACCGTTCACCACGTCGATCTTGAGCGCGAACCACTTGGTGGTGACCCCGGTCTGCGACTGCGCTCCAATGTCGCCCGCCCCGCCCGCGCTGGCTAGCTGTGCCCAGAATTGCCCCGCCTGCGCATAGCCACCCGGGGGGCGGCGCAGCAGCACGCCCTGCGCCTGCGCGATGCCCATCGTGTCCGGCAGCAGCATCGCCAGCAACGGCGCCTGCTCGGGCAGCAATGTGTTGATGTTCAGCACCGATTGGCGCGCGATCGGCAGCGTACACACCCAGGGGCGGATCATGCGATACGCCTCCGGCGTCATGCCCTTCACCGCGCGCAGCTCGCTGACATCCGCCATCAGCGTGCCGCCGGTCCGATAGCCGCGATAGGCGCCGTTCTCCGCGCCGCCGGGCAGCGGATCGTCGTCGCTGTCCAGCCAATCGGCGGTCGCCAGCGCGATCACATCGCCATCGGGAACCCGAAGCAGCCGCAACAGGCGCTGGAAGCGGGTCAGCGCCTGCGGATTGACCAGATAGGCGTCGCCGAACCCGAACGTCACCAGCCCGTTGAGATTGAAGCAATTGCCCCCGTCGGTCACGCGCGCCGTGGCGGTGCCGCCGGGGATCGGCAGGCCGAACGGCCGCCCGCTCCACCCGCCGGTCAATGCCACGCGGTCGCGCGCTTGTTGCAGCAGCGACGTGACCCGCCGCGTCGCCAGCGTCTCGGCGGCATAGGCATAGCCGCGCGCGGCATCCAGCGCGACGGCGTTGGCCGCCAGCCGCGTTGACAGCCGCAACCGTTCGAGCGTGGTCGCCGCCATGACCGCGATCACCGCGACGAGCAGCAGCACGGTCAGCAGCGCGGCTCCCCGCTCACTTGGTCTAGCGCGGCGCATCGCCGCTCCCCGGCGCCGTGCCCGGCGGCTGCAAGAGGTTCGAGCCCTGATCGTCGACCACGCGCGGCGCACCCGTGCCGACTAGGAACAGCAGACGATAGGATTGCCCGCCTGCGCGCACCAACGTCAGTTCGACCGCCTGCGGCAGCGATGCGCGCTGATCGCCCTGCCACGTGTCGCTCCACGCCCCCGCGTAGCGGAAGCGCAGGCGAACCTCCTGCACGCGATCGACCAGCAGTGCCGCGGGCAGCGGCGCGGCTCCGTCGAGCGCGGGATAGGCGACCCGCTCGATCCCCTCGCCGGTCAGGCGATATTCCACCTTCTGCAACGTCGCGCGTGGCGCCTGATCGGGATTGGCCCAGCCGCCGCGCACCAGCCGGAGCATCGGCTGCGCGTTGCGATCCCCCGAGAAGGCGGGGAACAGCGTGCCGGCCACGTCGCGCGTCGGGCGATCCTGCGCCTGCGCCATGTCGGCGGTCATGATCGACACCAGCCGGTTGAGCGCAGCATTGTCGTCCAGCGCCACGCCGGTCGCGCCCTGCGCACGGACGCTGAACGCCAGCAGCGCGACGCCGGCGGCGGCGATCATGCCGAAGATCATCAGCGCGATCATCACCTCGACCAGCGTGAAGCCGGCCTCGCGTGGGCGACGTGTCATGGCCCGGCCCTGACCTGCGAGACCGGTGCGGGCGGCGGACGGACCATCGTCGCGCGGCCCAGCACCGCACCGCCCGCCTCGCTGACCGCGACGTCGATCCGCTGCAAGTCGCCATCGCCGAGCGGCTGGGTCTCGCGCACCCACGTCCAGTTACGCCCGCCCGCCTGCTCCACGCCGGATGCGCGCCCGCGCACCGGCGGCTGCGCATCGGTGACCGCCTCGATGGCGACATTGCGCGCCACGATCTGCGCGAGGAGCGTCGAGGAGACGAATGCGGTCGAGCGGATCGTCTGCCCCTCCAGCCGGATCAGCGCCAATGCCGCAAGGCTGAAGACGACGAGCGCGACCATGATCTCGATCAGCGTGAAGCCACGCTCAGCCCGCGACATGGACCGTCCCGTCGGCGTCGATCACCACGTCGGTGCGCATCCCTTCGCGCGTCAGCGTCACCGTCATCGCACGGTCGGCCAGTCCGGTGGTGTCGAAGGTCAGCCGATCGCGCGGCGGGCCGGCGGCGGCGGTGCCCGGCTTCCAGCGCTCGACACCCAAGGGCGCGTCCATCGGCGTCCACGTGCCGCCACGCCACTGGTCGAAACCATAGCCGCCCGGCGTCACCCACAGGCTGACCGGGCGTGCCTCGACGATCGCGGCATCATGCGCGGCGCGGGTGTGCACCGCGAAGCGTGTCGCCTCGTCCATCAAGCGCCCGCGCGTATCGGGCATCATCAGCACCGCCGCCGCCGACGCCAGCCCGATGACGGTGATCACCACCATCAGCTCGATCAGCGTGAAGCCGCGCTGGCCGCCGCGCGGTGGTTCCGCGTTACTGCCAGGAACCGATGTCGGCATCGATCCCCTGCCCGCCGTCCTTGCCGTCCGCCCCCAGTGTCCAGACGTCGGCGGCGCCATGCTGTCCCGGCGAGGCGTACAGATACGGGCGATTCCACGGATCCTGCGGCAACCGCTTGATATAGCCACCCGCCTGATAGCGCGCCGCGTCCGCGCCCGCCGGCGGCGTGACCAGCGCCTGCAGTCCTTGCGTCGTCGTCGGATAGCTGCCCATCTGGAGCCGATAGAGTTCGAGCCCCTGTTCGATCGTCGCGATATCGGCCTTGGCCTTCTGGATGCGCGCGGTGTCGCCCGACGGCAGGACGTTGAGCGCGACGATCGTCGCCAGCAGGCCGATGATGACGATCACCACCATCAGCTCCACCAGCGTGAATCCGTTGCGCTTCTTGCGGCGGTTCTTCTGTTCGGTCGACATAGGCATTCTCATTGTCCGGCCAGCGTGTTGAGCTGAAGGATGGGGAGCAGGATCGATAGCACGATCGTCGCGACGATCGCGCCCATGATGACGATGATGAACGGCTCCAGCAGCGACATGGCGGTGGCGGTGAAGCGGTCGAACTCGCGCTCCAGATAATCCGCCGCACGCTCGAGCATTTCGTCGAGCCGCCCCGCCGCCTCGCCGCTGGCGGCCAGATAGACCAGCAGGGGCGGGAAGACGCCCGCGCGCCGCATCGCCGCCGACAGGCTGCCGCCGCCACGGATCGATTCGGTGATCTCGTCCGACGCCACCTTCAGCCGCCGGTTGTGGATCGTGCCCGCGGTCAGGCTAAGTCCTTCTAAAAGCGGCAATCGGCTGGCGACCATCGTCGACAGCGTACGCGCCATGCGCGCGGCGTGCAGGTCGCGCAGCAGCCGCCCGAGCAGCGGCACGCGCAGCAGCCAAGTGTCGAACGCCAGCCGGATCGGCGGTTGCCTCAGCGCCGCCCACGCCCCGACGCCGAGCGCGACCAGCACCAGCAGCATCAGCCACCACCAGCCGACGAGAATGTCGGACAGGCCGATCACCAGCCGGGTCAACAGCGGCAGTTCCTGCCCCACGGTGTCGAATTGCTCGACCACCTGCGGCACCACGAAGGTCATCAGGGCCAGCACCACGCCCAACGCCACCGTCGCCAGCACGCTGGGATACGCCATGGCGGTCAGCAGCTTGCCGCGGATTTCCGCCTGCCGTTCCAGCAGGGTCGACAGCCGTTCCATGATCTCCGGCAAGCTGCCCGAACTTTCGCCCGCCGCGACCATCGCCCTGTAAAGTGGCGGAAAACTCCGCGGTTCGCGCGCCATCGCGTCGGCCAGGCGGCGGCCCTCGACGACCGCGCCGTGCACCGTCTGGACGATCGCGCGGACGCTTTCCTGCTCCGTCTGACGGGTGATCGTGCGGAGCGATTCCTCCAGCGGCGACACGCGGTTGAGCGTTGCCAACTGCCTGGTAAACAACGTCAATTGCTTGCCCGACATCTTCGCGCGACCCAGTTCGAGCCCGAACAACGGGCGGCTGCGCGCCTGCGGCGTCGTACCGGCGTCGATGCGCACGACGTAAAGCCGTTTGCGATCGAGCGCGGCGCGCGCCGCCTCCATGTCGGTCGCGCTGACATGGCCGCGCGTCTCGTTGCCGCGCGTGTCGATCGCCAGATAGTCGAAATCGGCCACGATCAGGCGCCCCCGGTGCCGCGACCGGGGCGAAAATAGCACGCACGGGGCAAGGAATCGCCCGCGAATCGCGCGCATGAGACGGCGCGGTCACGCATCGGTGATCGCCAATTCGGCCGCGTCGGCATTTTCACTGCGCGACACGCGGATCGCTTCTTCGGCGGTCGTCTGCCCGCTCTCGACCAGCCGCCTGGCGGCGGTCGCGAGCGTGTCGTTGTTGGCGAAGGCGTGGCGCGCGATCGCGTCCTCGTCGCCGCCTTCGTTGATGAGGCGACGGACGGTCGCATCGACGCGGACCGCTTCGTACACGCCGATCCGGCCACGGAAACCGGTGCGGTTGCAATGCTCGCAACCGACCGCCTCGTAGACGGTCGCCTGCGGATCGATGCCCAGCAGCGGCGCGACCGTCTCGGCGGCGCGGACCGGACGGGCGCAATGCCGGCACAAGCGACGCACGAGCCGCTGCGCGATCACCGCGCGCAACGTCGAGGCGAGCAGGAACGGCTCGACCTTCATGTCGCGCATCCGCGTGATCGCGCCGACCGCATCGTTGGTGTGGACGGTCGAGAGGACGAGGTGGCCGGTCAGCGACGCCTGCACCGCGATCTCAGCGGTTTCGCGATCGCGAATTTCGCCGATCATTACCGTGTCGGGATCCTGACGCAAAATCGCGCGGAGCCCCGCCGCGAAGGTCAGCCCGACCTTGGCATTCACCTGCGTCTGCCCGACGCCCTCGACCGCATATTCGACCGGGTCCTCGACGGTCAGGATGTTGCGGCTGCCGTCGTTGAGCAGGCGCAGCGCGGCGTAGAGCGTCGTCGTCTTGCCGCTGCCGGTCGGGCCGGTCACCAGCACGATGCCGTTGGGTTCGGCGATCGCCTCGCGCAGGAGCGCGTACATCGGCGCGCTCATCCCGAGCGCGTCGAGGTCCATGCCGGCGTTCTCCTTGTCGAGAATACGCAGCACCACACGCTCGCCCGCGCGGCTGGGCAGCGTCGAGACGCGGACGTCGAGCAGCTTGCCGCCCAACGTCAGCCCCATGCGCCCGTCCTGCGGCACGCGCCGCTCGGCGATGTCGAGCCGCGCCATCACCTTGATACGGCTGACCACCACCGGCGCGACGTGCGGCGGCATCCTGAGCGTCTCGCGCAGGACGCCGTCGATGCGCATCCGCACGACGAGACCGGTCTCATATGGCTCGATATGGATATCCGACACGCCGTTGCGCGCGGCATCGGCGATAATGCCGTTGATGAGCCGGATCGCAGGCGCGTCGTCGGCGGTGTCGAGCAGATCCTCGGCGGTCGGCAGTCCCTCCGCCAGAATATCCAGCTCGTCACCCATGCCGACGGCGGCGGCGGCGGTCGCCTGCCCGTCCATCGCATAATTGTCGCTGAGCAGCCGGTCGAACGCGGCGGGCGGCACGACCGCGACGTCGAAAGCCCGCCCCATCACGCGCCGCACCTCGATCAGCGCGCGCGGATCGCTGCCCTCGCGCAACGCGACGCGCAGATCGGTGCCGGCCCCGTCGAGCACCACGCCGAACTTGCGCGCGAAGGCATAGGGCAGCGCGACCGGCGGGATCACCGGCACGGCGCCGGCCAAGACCGTCGCGCCGTCCGGTGCGGGCGGCAGCGGGGTCGCCGCGGCGTCGAGTTCCGCTCCGGTCCGCACGATCATCGCCGCTTCCTGTCCCCCGTGATGACGGTGGTGGAATTGCGGTAGACCGGCACGCCGACGCGCGGATCCTCGATGCTGCCCGGCTGGCCGGCGGGCGGCAGCGGCGGCGTGGCGCCCATGTAGTCGCGCACCAGCTCGTCGATCGACGGTTCGGCGGCGGGATCCTGAAGCCCCTGTTGCAGGCGGAGATAGCCGTAGCGCCGCTCGGTCACGCGCCGGTTCTCCTCCGCCGACCGGATCACGGTCGGGCGGATGAAGATCATCAGGTTCGACTTGGCGCGCGTCTTCGCCTTGCTCTTGAACAGATTGCCGAGCAGCGGGATGTCGCCGAGCAGCGGGATCTTCTCGATCGTGCGGCGTTCCTCGTCCGACAGCAGCCCGCCGATCACCCCGATCGCGCCGTCGTCGACGGTCAATACCGTCTCCACCTCGCGCTTGTTGAGGATCAGGTCGGAATTGTTGCTGCTGACCGGGCCGGCGATCGAGCTGACCTCCAGATGCAGGTTCATCTTGATCGTGCCCGACGAATTGACCTGCGGGCGCACGTCCAGCCCGATGCCGACGTTCTGGCGCTGCGTCGTGCGGAAGGCGTTGTCGAAATTGTTCGACAGCGCCTCGCCGGTGGTGATCGGGATTTCCTGCCCGACCAGCGTATGCGCTTCCTGATTGTCGAGCGTCATGATCTGCGGCACCTGCAGCAGGTTCGACTTGGTGTCGCTCTTCACCGCGTTGATGATCGCACCGAACACGGTGCTGCCGATCTGTCCGCCGAACCCGCCGAACCCGCCCTGCGAGCCGATGATCGAGCTGATCGCGGATTGCGTGAGCTGATCGCCGCCGGTGGGGTTGTTGACCGTTTCCGTCCGGGTGCCGTCGGGCGCGGTGACGATCGTCCGCGTGCCGCCCAACTGCCGCGCGCCGATCGCGCCGGCGATCTGGAGGATGTTGGGCGCCGAATTGCTGAAGGTCGAGGCCGCGAACGCGCCACCATCGAGATTGCCGAGCAGGAATTGCGCGCCCAGCCGGTTGACGGTGCTGTCCGACACCTCCGCGACGATCGCCTCGACCAGCACCTGCTGGCGGCGCTGGTCGAGCTTCTGGATGACGTCGGCGAGCTGGCGCTGGACGTCCGCCGGGGCCGCGACGACGATCGCGTTGGCGCCGGCATAACGGGTGACGACCGCCGCGGTGCGTGCGCCCTCGCCACGGATCGCGGCCTGTTGCGGCTGCCCGCCCGAGGACTGGCCGTTGATCTGCGGCGGCTGGCTGCGCGTCGCGGGCTGGGGCGTCGCACCGACGCCGGTCGATCCGGTGCTGCTCGTGCTCAGCCCGGTGCGGCTGAGCCCCTGTTCCTGGATCGTGTCCGGTGCCTGACCGACAAGCTGCTGAAGCACCGGCAGCAATTGGTTGGCGTCGGCGTTTTCCAGGAAGACGACGCGGATCTCGGTGGCGTTGCGCGCGCTCTGGTCCAGCTCGCGCGCCAGGCCGGCGAGCCGCGCGACCGTCTGCGGATCGCCGCGCAATGCCACCGCGTTGCTGCTTTCGATCGCGACCGCCGAGGCGCCGCCGGTCGCCGCCGCCGCGCCGCCCTGCGCCCCGCCGCCGATCAACCCCGTCAGCGCGGTAGCCACCTCGGTCGCGCGCGCGTTCTTCAGCGCGATGATGCGCGTCGCCGAGGTGTCGGCATCGATCCGCCGCACCACCTCGCGCACGCGACGCACGTTGTCGGCGAAATCGACCACGACCAGGCTGTTGCCCGCGCGATTGGCGGTCACCGATCCTTGCGCGCTGACCAGCGGGCGGACGGTGTCAACCGCCTGCGCGGCATCGATCGAGCGCAGGCGGATGATCTCGGTCACCAGCTGGTTGCGTTGCGAGCCCGCGAGACCGATCCGCCCCGGCTGGCTGGCGGCATTGTCGATCGGCTGGACGCGGAACGCGCCGTTGGCGGTCGGCACCGCGATCAGCCCGTTGGCGCGCAATGTGGAGAGGAACACCTCCAGATATTCGGAACGCGACAGCGGGCGATCGGTGACGACGGTCACCTTCCCCTGCACGCGATTGTCGATGATGAAGGTGCGCCCGGTCACCTTCGCGGCGTCCGCGATGAAGGCGCGGATATCGGCGTCGCGCACGTTCAGCGTGGTCTGCGCCAGCACCGGCTGGACGGCGGCGACGAGTGCGAGGGGGGACAGGAAGGTGGCGGTACGGTTCATCGTGCTACCGGAATGGTGAGCGGCAACGGCTGACCGCCACGCTCCACCGTGAGGGACAGGGTGCCGCCCGACGCGCGCGCGCGGGTGAACAGGTCGAGATCGGCAACGCCGGTGATCTCGCGACCGGCGACCGTGGTGATGACGTCGCCGTCGCGCAGGCCCGCGGCGCGGAACGCCGCCCCCTGCCCGCGCACCGTGACGCCGTTGATCTTGCCGCCCTCGATCCGGGGGATCGCCTGGATATCGGCGCGCAATTGCTGCGGCGAGACGGTGGCGCTGTTCGGCGCGAGCGGCCCGCCCGCCAGCGTATCCGGCGCAGCGGTGCCGGGCGGCGTCGGTGGCGGTGGCGACTGCGCGGGATCGATCGGGCTAACCCCGCCGGGGGCGGTGGCGCCCGACTGGTCGAGGAACAGATCCTCGCTGCGCCCGCCGCGATCCAGCGTGACGTGATCGAACGCGACCGACTTCAGCGTCACGCCGGGCACAACCTCCTCACCAACCGCCACGCTCTTCTGCACGCCATCGGGACCGGCGATGATCGCGGCGCCACGCGCCTGCGCGCTGTCCATCCGCGTGCCATAGAGCGTGAGCTGGAGCGAGGTGACCGCGCTCGGCCCCTGTGCCTGCGCGGCGCCGCTGACGCGGTAGAAGGGATCGAAGCCGGCCAGCACGCCCGCCGCATCGGCGGGGACGGTCGGCCCGGCGGGCACCCACGCGCCGAGCGGGGCGACCGGCGTCAGCACCACCCACGCCAGCCGCGCGCATTGCACCGCCAGCGCGGCGAGCAAGGCCAGCTCGGCGGCGGAATACACATTCACCACGGGCAGCCGCCGCAGGATCGCCCGCGCGCGGGCATCGAACTTCAATCGCATCGGCCAGGCCAACTCCCCGCGAACGGCCGCTAGGTAAACCATATTACGTAGGTATTGCGCGTTTGTGTAATATTTCTGTGCTTGGGCGCGCGCGGCGACGTGTGGCAAGGATCGCGCATGGCCACCGATCCGATCGCCGACCGTCTCGCCGCCCTGCCGGGGATCCAGCGGCTGCCCAGCCCCAAGCTCACCTTGTTCATCAAGCGCGCCTTTCTGGACGCGGACGCGTGCGCCCGGCTGATCGCGCTGATCGACGCCGGGCGACGGCCGTCGACGATCGCCGACCCGAACGGCGACACCGCGTTCCGCACCAGCGAGACCTGCGACCTGCCCGCGACCGACCCGATCGTGGCGGCGGTGGATGCGGCGCTGACGGCCGCGACCGGGCTGAACCCGCTGCACGGCGAGCCGATGCAGGGGCAGCGCTACGCGGTCGGTCAGGAATTCAAGGCGCATACCGATTATTTCGAGCCGAACGGCGCCGACTTCGCGCGCTATTGCAGCGTGGCGGGCAATCGCACCTGGACGGCGATGATCTATCTGAACGAGCCCGAGGCGGGCGGCGCGACCCGCTTCAAGGCGGTGGACAAGACGATCCAGCCGGAGACCGGCAAGCTGGTCTGCTGGAACAACTGCCGCCCCGACGGGACGCTCAACCCCGCGACGATCCACCATGGGATGAAGGTGCGCGCGGGCACGAAATACATCGTCACCAAATGGTATCGCGAACGACCCTGGGGCTGGTGACGCGGCGCCCCGCGAACGGGGCGCCGGTCGCTTGCATCAGAAGGTGACGCTGGCGCCCAGCGTGAACAGCCGGCCCAGACGATAACGGTTGATGTCGACGCGGTTCCCGCCCTCGAAGGTCTGGAACTCCTGATAGCGCGTGCCGGTGAGGTTGCGCATCTCGGCCTTGATCTCAACCTTCTGCCCCATGAAGTCGACGCTCTGGCGGGCGACGAAGTCGAGGCGGATGCCCGGCTTCTCGATGATGTCCGGCTGGAAGCCGGCGCCGCCCAGCAGCGACGGACCACGGTTCGTCACGCGCTCGCTGGCGTAGTTGAACAGCAGCGTCGCCTGCGTGCCATTGTCCTTGTCCTCGAACCCAAGCTGCAGGTTGACGAGATGGTCGGACTGGCCGGTCAGCGGCGCCGCGTCGCGGAACAGGCTCGCTGCGGGGGCGAAGTTCGCCGGGCAGCCGCCCAGCGTCGTCCCTTCCAGCACGCCTGGCACGCAGGTGCGATCGGCGGTGATCGCCGAATGCGTCCAGGTGTAGTTCGCGATCACGACCGCGCGCTTGCCCGCCATCGCATCAGAGATGAAGTCGAGCGGGATGTACTTCTGCGCCTCGACCTCGACGCCGTACAGCTTGGCGCGCGGCAGGTTGGTGAACCCGGTCTGCAACCGCGCATCAGGGGTCGGGAAGAAGCCGACCTGCTCGATCGGATTGTCGATCCGCTTGTAGAAGCCCGCCAGCGTGATCCGCTGGTCACGCGCGAAGAACCATTCGTAGCGCGCCTCCAGATTGTACAACTCGGAATCGCGCAGGCGGGGGTTACCGAAGAACAGACGATCCGATTCGAAATCGCGGAAGGCCTGCGGCGCCAGCTCGCGGAACTGCGGGCGGGCGATCGTCTTCGACGCGGCGAGGCGAAGCTGCATGTCCTGCGCGAAATTCCACGTCAGCGTCGCGGCGGGCAGGAAGTAATCGTTCTTCAGCCGCGTGCCGGTGGCGTTGATCGGGGTCACGCTCTGCGTCGCCGTCTCGTAACGGACGCCAACGATCGCGCGCACGCCGTCGAACGCCTCGGCCTCGGCCTGCACATAGCCGGCATGAACGCGCAGCAACGCGTCATAGGCGTAGGAGCCGTTCTGCCCGGCGTCGAAACGCATCTGCACCGCGGTGTCGGACGGGTTGCCCGAGCCCGGCACCGGGCAGCCGTTCACCACGTCGGGCGACAGCAGATAGTCGGGCCGCAGCAGGTTGCACGGGAACGGAATCGCCCCGCCCAGCGCCGTCTGATAGACGAACGGCAGGCGCGTCGAGGTACGGTCGTTCTCCGAGTAATAATAGCCCGCCGACAGCGTCATCGGACGCTCGCCCTGGATCTTGTAGGCGACGTCGGCCTGCCCCGAATACAGGTTTTCGTTCAGCTCGCTGAACACCACCGTGGCGAACCGGTCGAACGCGTTGGTCGCCTGCCACACGCCGGGACAGTTGACGCCACGATCGTTGCGCGGCGCATTGCTGAGATCGGCGTTGAGCGACGTGTTGCAATTGTAGATGAACTGCCGCTCATAGGGCGAGTTGCGCTGCGAATTGGCATAGGCGCCGCGCAGGTCGACCGACAGGCCGTCGACAGGTTTGAACTCGCCGACCAATTGCGTCTCGATCAGCTTGCGCTCGAACCAGCTCGTGTTCTGCTGGAACAGCGGATTGCCGCTGGAATTGTTGTAGACGGTCGCCGCCGACGCGCGCCCCTGCTTCAGCGTGTCGTGGATGTAGACGTTGGTCCAGCGGACCTTGTTCTCGCCGAACTCCGCGCCGAAGCCGAGCAGGCCGTTCACGACCGCGCGATTGTCGGTGATGACGGTCGCGAAATCGTTGCGGATCGTACCGTCGTCGCTGATCGTGTCCTGCTGGATCGCGTCGCGAGTCCGCCAGTTGTTCGAGACGCCGACGCTGCCGATCAGGCCGACGCGCGTCGATCCCAGATCGCCGGTCACTCCCAGGTCGAGGCTACCCGAGTAATTGGCGGGAATGTCGCTGTTGCGCTGGAGCAGCGTGGTGCGCGCGTTCGACATCTGCAGCACCTGCGACGGCAGGATGATGCCGTTGCCGTTCGGCGCCTGCTTGATGAAGTTCGGCACGTTGCGCTCGCCGCCGTCATAGCCGAGCCAGTCGGTCTTCGACCCGTAATAGGTGTAGCCCAACCGCCCGGTCGTCTCGGTATCGATCCCGCCCGAGGCGCCGACCGTGAAGAAATTCTCGTCCGGGATCGCCTTGGTCGTCAGGTTGATGACGCCGCCGCCGAACTCGCCGGGATAGTTGACCGAATAGGTCTTCTGCACCAGCGCCGAACCGACGACGGTGGTTGGGAAGATGTCGAGCGGCACGGTCTTGCGGAGCGGTTCGGGGCTGGGCAGCGGCGAGCCGTTGAGCAGCGCCGAGGAATAGCGATCGCCCAGGCCGCGCACGAAGACATAGCCGTTGCCCACCACCGACAGGCCGGTGACGCGGGTCAGCGCGCCGGCGATATCGCCCTCGCCGGTGCGCGCGATATCGGCGGTCGACAGCACGTTGACGACCTGCGCGGTGGCGCGGACCGCGTTGGGGATGTTGCGACCCACGACGACGATGTCGCCGGCGGTGCTGGCATCGACGCCCGGCGCCGAAATCTCCGCCTGATCATCGGCACCGCCCGGCTGTGCGGCGTCGGCCGCCTGCTGCTGCTGTTCGGGCGAGGCTTCCTGCCCCGTCGAAGTGGTGCTGGTCTGCGGCGGCCCGGCGGGGGCCGGCGCGGGGGCGACCTGCGCCAGCGCCGCGGGGGCGACCAGCGTGGTCGTCAGGAGAAGGAGCGAGGCAAGGGTGCGCTGGCGCATGGTCGGGGGTTCCGATCGAAAGTCATAAAAGCGTGCCCGGGGCGGCGCGGTCAGGCGCTCCCCGGGCTCCGCCGAGCATCACGAGGGGCTAAGCGCCGCTCAGCGGCCCTGGCACTGGAAGTAGACCGAGTTGAAGGTCGGCGGGCCGACGTCCTGCAGCGCGCTGTTGGCCGGACGGATCGTCGAGCGATCGTTGCCGGTCGCCGCCGCGCCGTTCACCTGGTTGCCCGCGATGATGTTCACGCACGCCTCGCCCGACGGCGCCTTCACGACACCGTTGACGAACGCGAAGTCCGCACCGCCGCGCAGGCGGATCGCCGCGACCGGGTTCTGGCTCGACGCCGTCTGGACGAAGGTGAAGTTGGCGTAGCGGCCATAGGTACGCGGCAGCAGGTCTTCGGCACCGTTCGAGTCGATCTCGGTCGCGAACGAGTCGTTGGTGGCACCGTTCGCCTTCTGCGCGGCGATGATGAACTGCATGAACCCGCGCCAGCCGTTGTCGACGTCGAAGCCGTCGTCGTCCGCGCCGGTCACCACGAAATACTTGATGTTGGTGGTGCCGCCGAAGATCTCGATGCCGTCGTCCGCCGAGTTATGGCTCTGGACGTGATCGATCGTCGTGCCCGAACCGGTGCCGCCGAGCGTGAGGCCCTGCAGCTCGTTGCCCTCGCTGATCGCGATGCCGGTGTAGCGGATCTGGACATACTGCATCGTGCCCGAGCTGTCGGCGCCGTTGGTGCCGCCATACGAACGACCGGTGACGCCCTCGATCTGTTGCTGGCACGGCGTCGCCGCGCCCGCCGAGGTGCCGTCGGCGGTGTTCGGGCCGGTGCCGGTCGCGCAGACGGCGGTCGGCGCACGACCGAGCAGGATGATGCCGCCCCACAGGCCCTGCGACGAGTCGGACACGCCGTTGTTCGACAGGTTCTGCTGCGCCGTGAAGATGATCGGCGCGTCGGCGGTGCCGACCGCGTTGATCTTGCTGCCACGGTTGACGAGGAGCAGGTCGTTCGACGTTTCGGTCGAATCCGCCGCCAGCACCACGCCCGGCTGGATCGTCAGCGTCGCGCTCGCGCCGCCGTCGACGCCGACCTCGGTCTGGCCCCGGAAGCGATAGACGAGGCCCGCGACCTTCGCGAGCGTCAGGTCGGCGGAGATGACCGTCGGCAGGCGGCAGTAGCGGAAGGTGCCCGCGCTGTTCAGGCCGTCATCGCTCAGGCCGGTCGGGCACGATGCCGCCGGGGTTCCGGTGCCGATCGAGGGCACCGCGGTGCACGCGCTGCTGTTCAGGAACGTCGCGCTCGACGAATTGCAGGTCCAGCCCGAGAAGGAATTGTCGTTCGGGCCGCTCAGCGCGCCGACGAAGCTGGTGTTCTGGATGAAGCTGGTGTTGCCCAGCACCGTCTGCGGGTTGCTGGCGGTGGTCAGCGAGGTGCCGTTCACCGGATAGACGCCGCTCAGCGTGGCGCCGAAGCCGTTGACGTTGTTGTTGCTGCCGGCGTTGACGATCGCGAGCTGCTCGTCGGCGGTGATCGTCACGCCCGACTGCTGCGTGGCGGCGGCGAACTGGGCGGCGGTCAGCGGCGTCGGCGTCGCGGTGCCGGTCGGGGTCGGCGTGGGTGCCGGCTGGTTGATCGTGATCGGAATGCTGCCCGCGCCCGGCGAGGCGACATCGTCCGCGCCGCACGACGCGAGGAACAACGCGGCACTGGATGCCAGCAGCATCTGGCTGCGGCGGCTGAAGCTGACCATCGACTCACTCCCTTGAATTGACAAGCTCTTCCCCAGAGCCCCGAAACGAGTCGGACCTGACTGTCCGCCCGTTCGTCAGGAGCGCCGCTAGGCGGCGGCGATGACATCTGAATGCAATTTCGAAGACGGTTGCGTGACTTGCACGTTACGAACGCGTGACAGCGGTTCGTTCCGCGTGGGCCGCAACAACGCCCGGGAACGGTGAGTTCGTCATTGCGAGCGCAGCGGGGCAAGCCCGGGCATCCTGATCCGGCTCTGGATTGCTTCGCTGCGCTCGCAATGACGCGCAGGACGAGAGCCTAACGGAGATCGTCGAACCGCGTAAGCGCCGGACGCGAAAAGCCCCGCCGGTCACGTGAACCGGCGGGGCTTTTCATGCTGCGGATGGTGGGCGCGACAGGGATTGAACCTGTGACCCCACCCGTGTGAAGGGTGTGCTCTACCGCTGAGCTACGCGCCCATCCGCTGGCGGAGCGGCGCATCTACGCAAGCGCCCCTGCCCTGTCTAGAGGAATCTGGTCTCGTGCGAATTCGCGTCAGTTAAGCGAATCCTTCAACACCTTGCCCGCCTTGAACTTCGGCTGGCTCGACGCCTTGATCGTCATCGGCTCGCCGGTGCGCGGGTTGCGCCCCGTCGAGGCCTTGCGCTTGCTGACCGCGAACGTACCGAACCCGACCAGGCGCACCTCGTCCCCCTTCTTGAGGCATGCGGAGATGGTGTCGAACACCGCCTCGACCGCGCGGCTCGCCTCGTTCTTCCCGAGACCGGCGGCCGTTGCGACCTGCGCGATCAGTTCCTGTTTGTTCATCCCCAAAACCCCGTGGTTGGCCGTTACGATTGTGAAATGGATTCGCGGCGCGATAGCCGCATCCGTCCAGTAAGTCGCTACCGATCGCGCGAGTCAAACGAAACCGCCGCGATCCGCGACGATCCGAGTGAAGCAACCGTTTGAATTCAAGGAGCGGCACGCGATCCGCGCCCGGTGCGCGCGCCGCGTGGACAGCCGCCGCCGCGCTTGGCAGAAGGCGCGCCGGCCTCATCCTCCCGGAGTTTCCCATGCGTCTGCGTCTCGCCGCCCTCCCCTTGCTGTCGCTGGCCGCGGCCCTGCCGGCGCAGACGCCCGCGCGGTCGATCGTCGCGCCGGTCGCGCCGATTTCCGAACAGACGCTGAAGGACGTGACGAAGGAGCTGTCATCCGACGCGTACGAAGGCCGCGCGCCCGGCACGGCGGGGGAGGAGAAGACGGTCGCCTATCTGGCGAAGCGCTTCGCCGCCGCCGGGCTGAAGCCGGGGAACAAGGGCAGCTGGTATCAGGACGTGCCGCTGGTCGAGCTGACCGCGAAGAACGTCTCGCCGCTAGTGTTCACGGGCGCCGGCGCGCCGCTGAGCCTCAGCTACGGCCCCGACATGGTCGTCGGCACGTGGCGGATCACCCCGCGCGTCGAGGTGAAGGACTCGCCGGTCGTCTTCGTCGGCTATGGCATCAACGCGCCCGAGAAGGGGTGGAACGATTATGCCGGGCTGGATGTGCGGGGAAAGACCGTGCTGATCCTGGTGAACGATCCCGACTGGAAGACCCCCGGGCTGACCGGACCATTCGGCGGCCGCGCGATGACCTATTACGGGCGCTGGACCTACAAATATGAGGAAGCGGCGCGACAGGGCGCGGCGGCGGCGATCATCGTCCACCAGACCGAGCCGGCGGCCTATGGATGGAACGTGGTGCAGTCGAGCTGGACCGGCGCGCAGCAGGTCGCCGACGCCGCCGACAATCATGCCGGCGACAGCGCGGCGATCGGGTGGATGCAGGAGGCGCAGGCCCGCAAGCTGTTCGAGCGCGAGGGGCTGGATTTTGACGCGCTCGCCGCCGCGGCGGGGCGCAAGGGTTTCCGCGCGCGACCGCTGAACGGCGTGCGTGCGTCGGTGTCGTTCGACGAGACGGTGCGCCGCCATCGCTCGCGCAACGTGATCGGGATCCTGCCGGGCACGACCCGACCCGGCGAATACGTCCTCTATTCGGCGCATTGGGATCACCTGGGGCATTGCGAGGCGGCGCCGGACGGCGACGACATCTGCAACGGCGCGATCGACAATGCCACGGGCACCGCCGCGCTCGTCGCGCTGGCGGAGGCCAATGCCAGGGCGGGCGCCACCGCGCGCAGCCAATTGTTCGTGGCGGTGACCGGCGAGGAAAGCGGGCTGCTCGGTTCCGAATATTATGCCGCCAACCCGGTCTATCCGCTCAGCCAGACCGTGGGCGGCGTGAACATGGACGCGCTGTCGCTCGCGGGGCCGGCGAAGAACGTCGTGGTGGTGGGCAAGGGCAAGTCGGAGCTGGACGCCTATCTGGACGCCGCGCTCGCGACCCAGGGTCGGGTCGCCAGCCGCGAGCCGACCCCCGAAAAGGGCTTCTACTATCGCTCCGACCATTTCAGCCTGGCCAAGCGCGGCGTGCCGATGATCTATTTCGACGCGGGCGACGATCTGGTCGCCGGTGGGACGGCGGCGGGCGCCGCGGCGGCGAAGGACTATGAAGAGCATCGCTATCACGGGCCGAAGGACGAATATGATCCGAACTGGAACTGGGCCGGCACCGTGAAGGACCTCCAGCTCTATTACGGGATCGGCCGCGCGTTGGCGCAGAGCGACCAATGGCCCAATTGGGTGAGCGGTGACGAATTCCGCGCGATCCGCGACAAGAGCCGTGCCAGTGCGGCGACCGCCAAGTGAAAGGGACGACGATGACCAAGACCCCGCCCCCCGAATGGGCGCCGCATGCCGCCGTGTGGATCGGCTATCCCAGCCATCCGGAATTGTGGCAGGACGATCTGGACGAGGCGCGCGAGGAGGTGACCGCCTTCGCGCGCGCGGTCCACGCCGATGGGCGCGGCGAGCAGGTGCTGCTGGTCGCCGCCGATGACGAGGCCGCGTCGGACGCGCGCACCCGCGCGCCGTTCGCCGAGGTGGTGGTGGAGCCGTTCGGCGACATCTGGCTGCGCGACACCGCGCCGATCGTCGCGGGCGACGGCAGCGCGCGCGACTTCGGCTTCAACGGCTGGGGCGGCAAGTACGATCTGGAGGGCGACGACGATATCGGCGCGCGGCTGGCGCGCGCGCGCGGGCTGGACCGGGTGGCGTGCGACTGGATCCTGGAGGGCGGCGCGATCGACGGCGACGGCACCGGCCTGGTGGTCACGACCGAGCAATGCCTGTTGAACCCCAATCGCAACGCGCGGCTGTCCCAGGCGGAGATCGAGCATCGGCTGGCCGAGGATCTGGGGCTGACGCGGGTGCTGTGGCTCGGCAACGGGCTGCTCAACGACCATACGGACGGGCATGTCGACAATCTGGCGCGGTTCGTGGGGCCGAACCGGCTGGCGGTGCCGCACGCCGGGGAGAACGACCCGAACTGGCTGGTGTATCAGGATGCCGTCCGCCGCGCACACGACGCGGGCGTCGAGGTGGTCGAAATCCCCTCCCCCGGACGCGTGCTGCGCGACGAGGAAGTCGTCCCGGCCAGCTATATGAATTTCTACATCGGCAATGTCGCGGTGGTCGTCCCGATCTATGGCAGCGAGCAGGACGACGCGGGCGTGGCGGCGATCCGCGCGCTGTTCCCCGACCGGGAGGTCGTTGGCCTGCGCGCCGACGCGATCCTGACCGGCGGCGGCAGCTTCCATTGCATCAGCCAGCAGATCCCGGCCTGAGCACGGCTGGCAAACACGTCCGTCGGGCAACTCCGCTGCTCGCCGGACGTGACCGGACGATCGCACGACGGTTCGTTCGTGAATCCTGCGACGCCTTGTGGCGCCAGCACGGCCACTTGGCGTAGCGCTGATGTTAGCGTGGAGGCGGCGGCGGCAATGCCGTCGCCCCCACGCCGGCCCCGTCAGCGATACAATGCGACGGCATCGGCCTTGAACGACGCGCCGCTGTCGTTCCGGCTGTAGAACATGTGCCCGCCCGGATAGACGCGCAGTTGCACGCGCTCCGGCACGCCAAACGCCGGCATCTGGTC
The DNA here is from genome assembly GCA_913777325.1 of uncultured Sphingomonas sp. Taxonomy (GTDB): domain Bacteria; phylum Pseudomonadota; class Alphaproteobacteria; order Sphingomonadales; family Sphingomonadaceae; genus Sphingomonas. The sequence continues at coordinate 21,313 of CAJYSA010000047.1, forward strand.
GACGATCAGCCGCGAAGCGAAGAACGGGCAGGACAGGTCGTCCCAGCCGTGCACGATCAGCACCTTCATCTTGGGATCGTTGGCGATCGCCTTGCGCAGGTCGGTGACGGGGGTGTCGGCGGGCTGGCCACGATCCCACGCCGCGTTCACCGCATAGGACAGCGCATGATAACGCGCGTCCGTCTTCCATCCCACCTCACGCGTCACGAAATCGACCATTGCGCTGGTCGTCGGCGCGATCAGCGTGTCGAGCAGCGGGTCGTTCGATTCCTGGCGGGGCGACCAGGGGAAGGGATCGAAGGCGGTGACGTTCGAATCGTAGATGCTGCCGATCGTCCCGTTCGCGCGGTGGATCTCACGCAGATAGGTGCGGCTGTCGACGCGCCCGCCCATCCGCTGCACCAGCGCGGGATCGAGCCCGGTCAGCCGCGTCACGTTCGACACGACGCGCTGCACCGCCTCCGCGTTGGCGCGACCCAGCAACAGGTCGCGCGCGTAATCGCCGCGCGTATATGCCTCCACCTCGGCCATGGCCGCCGGGGTGAGCTGCCCCTTGCGCTCCAGATTGGCCGCCGCCATCGACGGCAGATCGATCATCCACGGCAGCGGCGACAGCGCGGTGCCGTTGTCGCCCGAGGCGGGATCGAGATACGGCGATACCAGGATCAGCCCGTTCAGCCCGACACCGACCTGCGATTGCAGCTCATAGGCGATGCGCGGCACGCGGTAGCCGCCATAGCTTTCGCCCATCACATATTTCGGGGAACGCAGCCGGCCTTCCTGCACCAGCCAGTCATAGACGACCTTCGACAGATATTTGATGTCGGGATCGTTCGCGTAGAAGGCCTTCTTCGTCTCGTCGGCGTCGACCAGGCTGCGGCTGAACCCCGTGCCGATGGGATCGATGAAGACCAGATCGGTCATGTCGAGCCAGGTGTTGGGATTGTCGCGCGCGATCGGCGCATCGGACGGGGCATCGCCCTGCGCGCCGAACTGCACGCGCTTCGGCCCCACCGCGCCCAGATTGAGATAGACCGACGCCGCGCCGGGGCCGCCGTTGAACGCGAAGGTGACGGGGCGCGCCACGTCGCCGCCGGGCACGGTATAGGCCGTGTAGACGACCTGCCCGATCTCCTTGCCCTTGTCGTCACGCACCGCGATCGTGCCGACCGTCGCCTTGTAGGTGATGGTGCGACTGCCCAGCCGGATCGACTGGGTGATCGTCTTGTCGGCGGGCAGCGGCGGCAGCTTGAGCTTGTCGTCCTCCTGCTTCTTCTCGACCGTGGTGGTCGTCTTGTCGGTCTGCGCCAGCGCGGGCGCGGTGGTGGCGAGCAGCAAGGCGGCGAGCGAAAGCGAGCGAGCGATCATCGGCAAATGGCACATCCGGGAAAGAGCGCCGGCGGAATGCCGGCGCCGCGATGCGGACATGCTACAGCGCACGCGCCGCGACGCAATCCGCGCCTAGCGGATATCGACGCGGTAGGTCGCGATCTCATAGGTCGCGCGGCGGCACTCGGCGATCAGCCGTTCCTCGGCCAATTGGAAGCGCGCGCCGTCCCACGCATACGCCCGGCGCCTGCCGCAATCGCGCCCCGGGGTGGCGGGCAGCAGCACGCGGTAGCGGAACGCGGCGGGATCCCAGACGCCCGCGCCGGCCAGCGGTGGATCGAACGACGCGGGCTGCGCCTCACCCGCCTCGCCGAGGATATAGGGAACGGCTGCCCCGGCACAGGGCGCCGTCACCTCCAGCAGGCTATGCGCAGCATCGAGGCGATAGGCGCGGGTCGCGGGCGGCGCGCAGCCGGCACGTGGTTTGCCCGCCAATCGGTGCAACTGCTTGCGCGACAGCAGGCGCGGGGGCCGGGGGTCGCGCGGCGGGATCAGGATCGGCGGCGATGCGACCGCTGGCGCCTTTTGCACGCGCGCGATCGTCGTCAGCACCGCGCCCAGCCCCCGCAGTGAGACGCGCGCCCCGGCGACGGTCATCACGCGTCCGCGCCGCAACGCCGAGGCGACCGCGCCCGCAAACGGCAGCGACAGACCGCCGCCGCCACCGGGCGCCACCAATTCCGCGATCGTCCGCCCATCCACCGCCAGCGCCACGCGCCGTCCCTGCGGCACCGCCGTCGGGATCGGGACATCGAGCACGGCCCCCGTGCCGTCATCGCGCAAGACGACGAGCGGATGATCGTCCGCCGCCGCGCCGGCGGGCACTTGCGACAGCGCGGTGCAACTGCGCCGTTCGTCGCACGCCACCAGCCAGTCGCCGGAGATCATCGGCGACGCCGCGCCGGCGATCGTCGCCTGAAGCGCGAGCAGCGCCAGCATCAGCCGCGCTCGATCCGCGCGCGCCACACCGTCAGGTAGTCGGGGTTGCCGCGACACTCACCCATCGCGCGCTGCTCCGCCAGCCGCAGCCGGGCACCGTCCCAGACGAAATCCTGCATCACGCCGCAATCGCCCAGCCCACGCCCCTTGGCGAAGCTGTGCAGCACGCCGCCCTCGACATCGCCGTTGATGACGCTGTGTACCGGCGTGCGCGAATCGGCGCCGGTTTCCTCGAAGCCGGAGGGGGCATCGACCTGCGCCGGCTGTGCCTTGCCGTCGCGGATGACGAACAGCGCGTCGATCTCGTTATAGGCGCCGCTCGAACAGGGCAGAAGCACCAGCGTGGCACCGTCCGCCAGCGCGTGCGCGCGCGGCGTCTGCCCCGCCATCGGCGTGTCGCACTGCCCGGTCCGCATCATCGACCGCAGCAGCGCCGGGGTGATCGGCGCCGGCGTTCCCGCGAAAGCCACCGCGTGGATGCGCGGTAGCGGGGGCGCGGGCGGGACCGTCGCGGCGGCCCCCTCCCCACGCGCCACCAGCGCGGTGACGTTCCCCGCGCGCCCCTGTTGCGCATCGATGTAGCGCAGCGCCGCCGACGCACCGGCGGGCGAGATCGTGCCGATCCGCGCGTTACCGGCACCCAGCACCGCGATCGATCGCGCATTCGCCAGCGCCCGCGCGATCGCGGCGGCGGCATCACCGCTCAGCCCGTTCCCGGCCACCGCGAACCGCCGGTCGTCGATCAGCACCGTGGCGGGGGCGGGAATGTCGCCCTGCGGCGCATCGAGCGCGATCTCCACCACCCCCGCCGGCCCCGCACCGCGCGTGACCCGCATCGTGACCCTGGGAAAGTCGCTCTCGGTGCCCAGCGACGTCATCGCGCAGCGCCGGACGTTGTCGCACGCCACCGTCCAGTCGCGGAACGTCTTCTGCGCGCCCGGTGCCGGCACCGCGCGGTCGTCCACGATCGACGCGTCGGCGCGCGGGGTGGAGGCGCTCGCGGAGGGCGTCGGCGTGGGCGTGGGCGTTGCAGCCGGCGCGGCGCGGTCGGGCGGCGACGAGCACGCGCCGAGCAACAGCATCGTGGCCACGATCATTCTTTTCATGCCCTTGCCCCCGCTGCTGGTGCATCATCCTCTCCACGGGTTAAAGGCGCGCCAACATGAACGGGAGATGGCAGATGCAGGTGATCGGCGTGATCGGCGCAGGGCAAATGGGCGCGGGCATCGCACAGGTATCGGCGGCGGCGGGGTATCGCGTATTGCTGAGCGACGTCGATCAGGCGCGCGCCGAGGCGAGCAAGGCCGGCATCGCCAAGCGGCTGGCGCGCGCGGTGGACAAGGGCCAGATCGATGCCGCCGCGCGCGACGCGACGTTGGCGCGGATCGAGCCGGTCGCCAGCGTCGTGGCGATGGCGCCGTGCGAACTCGTGATCGAGGCGGCGACCGAGCGCGAGGAGATCAAGCGGCGCATCTTCGCCGATGTCGGCGCGGTGCTACGCGATGATGCGGTGCTGGCGTCGAACACCTCGTCGATCCCGATCACGCGGCTGGCGCAGGCGGCACCCGATGCGGCGCGGTTCATCGGGGTGCATTTCTTCAACCCGGTGCCGGTGATGGGGCTGATCGAGGTGATCCGCGGCCTGGCCACCGCCGACGCCACCGTCGCCGCGATCGAGGGCTATGCCGAGAAGCTGGGCAAGGCGGTGGTGCGCGCGAACGACGCGCCGGGGTTCATCGTCAACCGCGTGCTGATGCCGATGCTCAACGAAGCGTGCTTCGCACTGGGCGAGGGCGTGGCGACGATCCGCGACATCGACCTGGCGTGCCAATTGGGGCTGAACCACCCGATGGGGCCGCTGACGCTGGCCGACTTCATCGGGCTGGACACCTGCCTTGAGATCACGCGCGTGCTGTTCGAGGGGACCGGCGACCCGAAGTTCCGCCCCGCCCCGCTGCTGGTCAAATATGTCGAGGCCGGCTGGTTCGGGCGCAAGACCGGGCGCGGCTTCTACGATTATTCGGGCGCGGAGCCGATCCCGACGCGCTGACGCTTTTTGCGCGCCACCAAGCGCGGGGTCGATCGTTGCGCATCCGCAAGCCGATCATTAGGTGCGAAAAAATGAGCGACCCCGCGCAGCCGTCCGACCCCGCCAAGCATCACGACGTCGACCCGACCGGGCTGGCCGCCGGCCGACCCGCCGAGGGCACGATGGATGTCGGCGCCAGCGAGCCGATCGAGCGCCCCGGCCTGCATCACTGGCGCGAAAGCACGATCACCGACCCCGATCTGCAGGATCGCGGCGGCGTGTTCTTCGCCGCGATCGAAATGACGCGGATGCCGATGCTGCTCACCGATCCCAACCAGGACGACAATCCGATCGTCTTCGCCAACAAGGCCTTCCTTGATCTGACCGGCTATGAGGAAGACGAGGTGATCGGACGCAACTGCCGCTTCCTGCAGGGCGCGCAGACCGATCGCAACGCGGTGGCCGAATTGCGCGACGCGGTGCGCACCCGGTCGTCGGTGGCGCTGGAATTGCTGAACTATCGCCGTGACGGCTCGCCGTTCTGGAACGCGGTGTTCATCGGCCCCGTCTATGACGTGCACGGCAAGCTGCAATATTTCTTCGCCAGCCAGCTCGACGTCACGCGCCGCCGCAATTCGGAGCAGTCGTACCGGCAGGCGCAGAAGATGGAGTCGATCGGGCAGCTCACCGCCGGGCTCGCGCACGATTTCAACAATCTGCTTCAGGTCGTGAACGGCAATCTCGAGCTGGTGGCGCATACCAAGGATCCCGAGCGGGTGACGCGCTACGTCGCCGCCGCGCAATCGGCGGCGGAGCGCGGCGCGAAGCTGACCCGGCAGTTACTGGCGTTCGCGCGCAAGACGCGGCTGGAGCCACGCCCGCTGGACCTGACGCAATTGGTGTCGGAGTTCAGCGAGCTGATCGAAAGCTCGGTCAACAAGCAGGTCGATATCCACCTGAGCCTCCGGCGCGGGCTGCGGCATGTGGTGATCGATCCCGACCAGCTTGAGATGGCATTGCTCAACATCGTCAACAACGCGCGCGACGCGATGCCCGAGGGTGGGCTGGTGACCATCTCCACCCTGCCGCGCCACCTGAACGGCGACGCCGCCGCGCATGATCTGCCGTCGGGCGACTATGTCGTGCTGCAGGTCGAGGACAATGGCCAGGGCATGAGCCCCGAGGTGCTGGAGCGCGCGGTAGAGCCGTTCTTCACCACCAAGGGCACCGGCAAGGGCACCGGGCTGGGGCTAGCGATGGCCAGCGGCTTCGTCCGGCAATCGGGCGGACGGCTGGAGATCGAGAGCACGCCGGGCACAGGCACGCTGGTGCGGATGCTGTTCCCGGTCATGCAGCAGGATCGCAAGCAGACGGTCGAGAGGGCGCCGGCCAGCGCGCTGCCGATCGCACCCAGCGACGCGGCGCAACACATCCTGGCCGTGGAGGACAATGACGAGGTGCTGGCGATCGCGCGCGAGATCCTGGAGAGCGCCGGCTACCGCGTCTCGACCGCGATGAGCGCGGAGGAGGGACTGAAGTTCTTCGACGCAAACCATGCCGAGCATCGCATCGACCTGCTGTTCACCGATCTGGTGATGCCGGGCGGGATGAACGGGCTGATGCTGGCCGATGAGATCTCGGCGCGCGATCCGAGCGTCTCGGTGCTGATGACGACCGGCTACAACGAGGAACTGGTGGTCGGCGGGCCGCGCGCGCGCGCCACCGATGTGCTGAGCAAGCCATACCGCCGCTCCGAACTGCTCGACCGGGTACGGCTGGCGCTCAACCGCCGCGGCGAAGGAGCGCCGCGTCGGACGCGCTCGGATTTCGGCGCGGTGCAGGCGTAGGACGGCGGACGCCGGGTTCACGAGTTGCTTCTGCGCGGGCGAGGACCGTCGTGCGGGTGGGAAGGCCGGTAAGACGAGGCGGCACGCCCGTCATTGGCACTTCCCGATCGGCCCCCGTCCTCGCCGACATCATGCGTCGACGTCGACGGCGATGATCCGATGATAGCCGAGGCGGATCGCTAATAACGCCCGTCATTGCGAGCGTAGCGAAGCAATCCAGCGCCGGATCGGGACACCCTGGATTGCGTCGCTACGCTCGCAATGACGGCGACGGTTACCCCAGCCGCGCCAGCGCGGCGGCGAAGCGTTCGGCATCCGCGCTCTTCTCGGCATGGTCGGCGCGCGCCTTTTCGACCGCCTCGGGCTTGGCGCGCTCGACGAAGCTCGCGTTGCCCAGTCGTCCGGCCAGCGCGTCGCGCTCCTTCTCCGCCGCCGCGAGCGATTTGCTCAGCCGCTGCCGCTCCGCCTCCAGGTCGATCACGCCGTCCAGCGCCAGCGCGAACGTCTCGGCGCCCCACAGGATCGGCGCGCGCGTGCCCGTCGCCTCGCCACCCGTAAGCGTCACGCGCGCCAGCCGCTCGACATAGGGCGCGATGTCGGCGGGCACCGTGCCCGCGCCGGTGTGGAGCGCGATCTTCGCGCCGGGCGGCACGTTCAACTCGGCGCGCGCGCCGCGCACCGCCTCGATCAGCTCGATCGCGCGACCGATCTGCGTCCCCGCCTGCGGATCGAGCGCGCGCGCATCCGCCATCGGCCAGTGCGCGACGATCAGGTCGTGCGCGCGGGGTGCCAGCGCGTGCCACAATTCCTCGGTGATGAACGGCATGAACGGGTGGAGCAGCACCAGGATCTGGTCGAGCACCCAACCCGCGACCGCCTTCGTCTCGTCGTCGATCGCACCCTTGATCAGCTCGAGATACCAGTCGCAGAACCGGCTCCATACGAACTGGTAGATCGCGTTCGCGGCGGCGTCGAAGCGATAGTCGGCGAGCGCGAGGTCGACCGCTTGCACGGTCTGCACCGTCTCGGCGACGATCCACTTGTTCACGGCGTGGCGGGCGGCGGGCGGCTCCAGCGTGGTCGAGCCGCCGATCCCGTTGGCCTGCGCGAAGCGGCTGGCGTTCCACAGCTTCGTCGCGAAGTTGCGATAGCCCTCGACGCGCTTCTCATCCATCTTGATGTCGCGGCCCTGGCTCTCCATCGCCGCCATGAAGAAGCGCAGCGCATCGGCGCCGTACTGGTCGATCAGGCCGAGCGGATCGACGGTGTTGCCCTTCGACTTCGACATCTTCGCGCCGTCGGCCGCGCGGACGAGGCCGTGGAGATAGAGTGTCTTGAAGGGTACATCGCCCATGAACTCGATGCCCTGCATCATCATCCGCGCGTCCCAGAAGAACAGGATGTCGAAGCCGGAGATCAGGACGTCGTTGGGGTAGCGGCCGTTTAGTTGCGACGCCCGCTCCCCTTCCAGGGTGAGGGTTGGGTGAGGGACGGAGGTTTCACCGATACCGGCCTCTCGGTGAGATACCGGCCCCTCACCCCGACCCTCTCCCCGCGGGGGAGAGGGAGAAGCGGCGTCCGGCCATCCCAGAGTCGCGAACGGCCACAGCGCGCTGGAGAACCAGGTGTCGAGCACGTCCGAGTCGCGCCATATCGGGTGGCACTTTTGATCGGCCGCCACCCCGTAGTGCTCACGCCATTTACCAAATTCAATCGCGTGCTCACGCTCGGAAACAACGACAACGGGCACGCCGTAAAGAGCCTGAGCAGCCGCCACCGCCTCCGCTTCACTTTCGTGGACGAACACCTCGACGTCTTGGCCGGGCACTTCGCTTAGAAAGTAATCGGGAGACGAAAGCGTAACTCTTACAATTCCCTCGCCTTCATTTTTATGCCCGAACCACGCCGGGATGCGATGCCCCCACCAGAGCTGGCGCGAGACGCACCACGGCTGGATGTTCTCCATCCAGTTGAAGAAGGTCTTCTCCCACGTCTTCGGCACGATCTTGATCTTGCCCGATCGCACCGCCTCGATCGCGGGCTTGGCGAGCGTCGCGGCGTCGACATACCATTGGTCGGTCAGCCACGGCTCGATCACCACGCCCGAGCGGTCGCCATAGGGCGTCTGGATCGTGCGCGCCTCGGCGTCGTGTTCGACGCCGTCCTTGTCGACGTGCGGGATCAGCACGCCGTCTTCCTTCAGCCGCGCGACGACCGCCTTGCGCGCCTCGGCGGTGGTCAGCCCAAGCAACTCGGCTGGGATCAGTCCGTCGGCGGTCTGCACCACGCGCGCCTGCGCATCGAGCATGTTGAGCATGTCGCGCGCCTCGATGCCGGCGCGGCGCCCGACCTCGAAGTCGTTGAAATCATGCCCCGGCGTGATCTTCACCGCGCCCGAGCCGAGCGCGGGGTCGGCATGTTCGTCGGCGACGATCGGGATCAGCCGCCCGGTGATCGGCAGCCGCACCTTCTGCCCGACCAATGCGCGATAGCGGTCGTCGTCCGGATGCACCGCGATCGCCATATCGGCCAGCATCGTCTCGGGCCGGGTCGTCGCGACGTCGATATGCCCGGATCCGTCCGCCAACGGGTAACGCAGGTGCCAGAAGCTGCCGCGCACCTCGCGCGTCTCGACCTCCAGGTCGCTGATCGCGGTGCCCAGACCCGGATCCCAGTTCACCAACCGCTTGTCGCGGTACAGCAGCCCGCGCGCGTGAAGGTCGACGAACACCTTCAGCACCGCCTTGCTGAAGCCCTCGTCCATCGTGAACCGCTCGTTCGCCCAGTCCATCGAGCAGCCGAGCCGGCGGAGCTGGCGGGTGATCTGCCCGCCGCTCTCCGCCTTCCATTCCCAGACCTTGGCGACGAAATCCTCGCGCGTCAGGTCGGTGCGCTTCTCGCCATTGGCGGCCATCTGCCGCTCGACCACCATCTGCGTCGCGATGCCGGCATGGTCGGTGCCGACCACCCACAAGGCGTCCTTGCCCTTCAGCCGGGCGTGGCGCGTCAGGATGTCCTGCAGCGTGTTGTCGAGCGCGTGGCCGATGTGCAGCGAGCCGGTGACGTTGGGCGGCGGATTGACGATCGTCCACGGCTCCGCATTCGGGCGCGCGGGGCGGAACAGCCCCCCCTGCTCCCAATGGGCGTACCACTTTGATTCGATGGCGGCGGGGTCGAAGGTCTTGGCGAGCTCGGTCATGCGCGTGTCTCTAACCATCGATCGCGGCGCTGAGAAGCCGGTGGCCAAGACTTGCTTAACGCCTGCCGCCTAAGCCGATGGTTCAAAAGGCGGAAGGGCAAATGGGTCAATTGCACCGGGATCATGACGAGATACGCGCGGCGATGGCGCGCTTCGCATCATTGTTGACGCGCGGGCATGACGCGACCCGGGAGGACATGCCACGGGAGCGGCTGGCGTTCTCGCAATTGCTGCAACGGCATCGTGCCGTGGAGGACGCGGAAATGAACGCCGCGCTGCCCGGCGCCCCGCTTGTCGCCGCGCTGAACGCCGACATGCAGGCGATCCTGCGCGAGTATAGCGCGCACATCGGCCAGTGGGTGCCCGCGCGTATCCCGGCGCAATGGGACGATTATTGTGCCGCGACGCTGGCGCTGCAGCGACGGCTGCGCCATCGGCTGGCGTGGGAGGAACGCGAGCTGTTCCCGCGCCTCCCCGCCGCGCGAACGGGGCTTATTGCGCCCCCGCCCCCTTCGTCCAACGATCCATCCAGCCCAGCACCTCGCGATACCATTGCCGCGAGTTGGAGGGCTTGAGCACCCAGTGGTTCTCGTTCGGGAACACCAGCAATCGTGACGGAATGCCGCGCCGCTGGAGCGCGGTGAACGCCGCCAGCCCCTGCGTATAGGGGATGCGGAAGTCCTTCTCGCCGGTGATCACCAGTTGCGGCGTCTTCCACTTGTCGACGTAATTGACCGGGTTCCACTTCTCGAACGCCTGCGGATCCTGGAAATACGCCTTGCCGCCGTGTTCCCATTCGTCGAACCACAATTCCTCGGTCTCATACGCCATGGCGCGCGCATCGAAGACGCCGTCGTGCTGGACGATGCACTTGAAGCGATCGGGCCAGCGCCCTTCGATCCAGTTCATCATATAGCCGCCGTAGCTGGCGCCGAGCGCGCAGGCGTTGCCCGCGTCGAGCCACGGGAACTTGGCGGTGGCCGCCGCCAGCCCCTTCTGCAGGTCTTCCAGCGGCCAGCCGCCCCAATTGTTGCGGATCGCGTCGGTGAAGGCTTGGCCATATCCGGTCGAGCCGTGGAAATCGACCGCGACCAGACCATAGCCCGCCCCGGCGAACACGGCGGGATTCCAGCGGTACGACCAGCTATTGTTGCTCGACCCCTGCGGCCCCCCATGCACCATGAACGCGATCGGCACCGTGCCGACCGCCCCGAACGGGTGCACCGCATAGCCCCAGGCGGTGTCGTTGTTGGCGCCCTTGAAGCTGAAGCGTTCGACGGTGGGCATGTCGATCCCGGCGAGCTTGCCGGCATTCACGCTGGTCAGCCGCGTCACGCCGCGCTGCGCGCCGACGCGGTAGAAGTCGCCCGGCGCCGTCAGACTGTCCATCGACACCACGACGCTGCGCGCGCCGACCGCGACCCCCGAGACGTGCCCCTCGCCGGTCAGCCGGGTGACGTGCCCGGTGGTGGCATCCACCTGAAACAGCGGTGTTTCCTGCGTATCGTCGGCGGTGACGTACAGCGAGCGCGAATCGGGCGCCCATTGCAGCGACGCCGGCGAGCGATCCCAGCGCTCGGTCAGCGATACGGTCTTGCCGGTGGCCAGATCGCGGACCGTGACGACGTAGCGATCCGCCTCATAGCCGGCGCGGCGCATCGCCAGCCACGCCAGACGGCGACCGTCCGGGGACACGCTTGGTTGCGTATCGGTGCCCTGATTCGCCGAACTGAGGTTGGTCGGCGGCGCGCTGGCGTCGGCGGGGACCGCGAAGATATCGAGATTCGTCGACAGGGGTTCGATTCGACCCGGCTCGCGGAGCGCGAAATAGACGGTGCGGCCATCGGGGCTCCAATTCACCTCTTCCGCGCCGCCGAACGGCTTGGACGGCGTGTCGCCCAACAGCGTCGGCGCGAGCGCACGACCGTTGCCGCGCGCGCCGGTGGCGGTCAGCGGCAGCACGAACAGTTGCGATCGGGTGCCGTCGGCCCAGGTGTCCCAGTGGCGGACGAACAATTGGTCGTAGGTGCGGCCCGAACCGGCGTTCGCGGGCCGCTTGTCGGTCGCCGGTTCCAGCGAGGGCGCGCCGGGGCGGCGATCGGCCCAGACGAGAAGACGGTCGCCGGTCGGCGCGACCTTGAAGCCGTTGAGGCCGCCCTTGAAATCGGTCAGCCGGCGCGGGGTGCCGCCGGTGACCGGCACCGACCAGACCGCGTCGTCGGCGGTGAAATAGACGGTGGTGCCGACGATCTGCGGCTCGTTCTCATCCAGCTGCGGATCGGCGGCCAACCGCATCGGCTGTGCGCCGGGGCGCGACAGATCGAGGCGCCACACATCGTAGCGGCCACGGTCGGCGGCGACGTCGGTCTCGCGCTGCGCCCACACCAGCCAGCGCCCGTCCTTCGACAGGACCGGCGTGCCGACCCGGTTGAGCGCGGCGACGTCATCGATCGTCAACTGGCGCGCGGCGGCGGGAACGGTGAGCGTGGCGGAGAGCGCGAGCAGCGTCGCGAGGGTCAGCGTCTTCATGACGCGGATAAGAGCAGAAGGTCGCACGCGAGACAATCGCCGCGCGCAAGGGAGCACGTGCCCGAGGGTCAGCGCCGGCGATGGATGGTGCCGTGCCCCGTCACCGCCGGCGTGGCCTGAGGATCCGGAACGTCCTGATCCGACGCCGGATCGTGTCGCTCCGCGCCAGCACCCCGGGCGGCGGGAACGGGTGACTCAATTCTGGCGGGTGATCTTGGCGATCTCGCGCGCGACCATCTGTTCGACCAGCCGGGGGAGGTTCTGGTCGAGCCAGTCGCTGAGCATCGGGCGCAGCATGTCACGCACCAGCCCCTCGAGCGTCCCGTCGCTGTCCGGCTCGGGCTTGACGATCAGTCGCGACAAGGCGCCCAGCGCGCCGCGCGTCGCCTCGACGGTGGCCGGGGAGACCACCGGTGGCCCCTCCGGCTCGGGTGCCGCGCCGGCGATCGGGGCGAGCGTGGGCGCCGGGGCGGGAGCGGGGGCGAGCGTCGGGGTCGGGCTTGGCGCCGGGGTGGCGACGGGCGGGGGGGCGACCGGCCGCTGCTCCTCGAACGCGTCCAGGCCGCGCGGCGCGACCGACGGCGGCGCGGGCGGGGGTGAAGAGAGCGGCTCGTTCAGTTCGAGGATCGCGTCGTGCGACACGACGTCCTCCTCGGCACGTGGCGCGACCGGCGGCGCGCGGCGCGGCGCGGGCGCCTCGCCTTCCTTGATGACCCGCTTGATCGAGGCGAGGATGTCTTCCATCGACGGCTCGCCGCTCAAATCCCCCATCGGGTCGCCCTCACAACGCTGCCCCCGTACCTTACGGGCGTGGTCGGTCGACACCTGTCGTCAATGCAGGCGTCCTGTCAACATTGCTTTCGAGAAGCGGATCGAGCGGACGGGTGACGACCGCGGTCTGCGCCGGGCTGCCCGCGGTGCTGCTCGACACCGGCTGCGCGCGCTGCCCGTCGTCGAAATCGTTGAGCTTGCCGCGCACCTTCGCATAGTGGATCGTGGGATCGTACAGCGGCCCGCCATCGAGCCCCAGATCCTCCGCCTCGGCATGGCCCATCGCCGCCAGCAGCGCGAAGCCCGCGACATAGGCGTCGCGCCGCGCCGACACGAGCGTGACCTGGCTGTTGAGTAATTCCTGCTCGGCGTTCAGGATGTCGAGCACGGTGCGCGTGCCGACGCTGTTCTCCGCGCGCACGCCCTCCAGGCTCAGCTTGTTGGCGTTCACCGCCGCTTCCGCCGAGGCGATCACCTCCAGCGACGAACGCCACACCGCATAAGCGGAGCGCGCGGAGGCGATCACCTGTCGCTCCGCCGCGGTCGCCTGCTCGATCGCCTGCCCGCGCAACTCCTGCGCCTGCCGCACCAGCGCGCCGGGACGACCGCCCTGATAGAGCGGCACGTTGAGCGTGACGCCGGCGCTGGTGGCGTTACCGGTCTGCACGCTGCCCAGCCCCGCCGCGCTCCCCTGCCCCAGCGAGCCGAGGAAGTTGAAGTAATTCTGCCCCACCGTCGCGTTGAGCTGCGGCCGGCGATTGGCGCGCGCGACGCGGATATCGTAATCGGTCGCGTCGCGGACACGCCGCGCGGCGATCAGGTTCGGATTGTCCTGCAACGCGACGTCGACGGCGCCATCGGCGGTGCCGGGAAAGGTGGGCAGGGCGGGCGGCGCCTCCAGCACGCCCGGCGGCGAGCCGACCAGCCGCACATAATTCTCGCGGCTGGAGATCAGCGTCGCCTGCGCCGATTGCAATTGCGCGCGCGCCAGGCTGAGCCGCGCCTCCGATTGCGCGACGTCGGTACGCGTCAGGTCGCCGACCTCGAACCGGTCGCGGCTGGCACGCAAGTTGGTTTCCAGCACGCGCACATTCTGCGTGTTCAGCCCGACGATCGCCTCGTCACGGATGACGTTATTGTACGCGCTGACCACGTCAGTGAAGGTCGTCGCCTCGGTGCCGCGCAGGTTCGCCTGCCCCGCCTCGACGCGCGTCTCCGCCGCCAGCACGCCGTTGCGCACGCGACCACCCTGATACAGCGGAACGGTGACGCCGAGCTGCGCGTCCAGCCGGCGCTCCGGCGTGGTGAAGCTGTTCCCGCCACGCAGGAAATTGTCGGTCAACCCGCCCTGCGCCGCCACGCTGGGGCGACCCTGCGCCCGGGCGATCGGCACGTTCTCGTCATTCGCGCGCTGCGCGGCGCGCTGCGCGTTCAGCGTCGGATTGTCGCGATACGCGCGCACCAGCGCCTCCCGCAACGTCTCCCCCTGCGCCGGAAGACTCCCGGCCAGCACCAGCGTGACGGCGACCGACGGCAACAGCAACGGAGAACGAAGGCGCAAAGGGGCGATCCTCAGAAGGTGAAGCTGCGCGGGCGCGCGAAGCCGGGTAGGCGAACCGAATCGATGTCCGCGAACGGCGCCAGCGCGGTGGCCGCGCCGCGATGCGCACCGGCGGCGAGGCGGAACACGCCGCGCTCGACCAGCCCGCTGACGATGCGACCACCATCGACGACCTGCGAGGCGAGCGTGGCGGGCAGTTCCTCGATCGCGCCATCGACGATCAGCACGTCATACGGCGCATCGGCGGGATGGCCATGTTCCAGGGCGCCTTCCACGACGGTGACGTTGGCGGTGCCCGCCAACGCGTCGCGCGCCATCGCGGCGAGTTCGGGCTGCGATTCGACCGCGACGACCTGCGCCACCAATCCCGCCAGCACCGCCGCGCTATAGCCGCCCGCCGCACCGATCAGCAGCACGCGATCCGCCGGCTGGAGCCGCGCCTGCACCAGCAGCCGCGCGGTGGCGAGCGGCGTGTTGAGCGACCGCCCCTGCCCCAGATCGATCGCGGTATCGCGATAGGCCAGCGGCGCGGCATGCGCGGGGACGAAGCCTTCGCGCGGCACGCTGGCCATCGCGGCGACGACGCGCGGGTCGCTGACCGCGACGGTGCGAAGCTGGCTGGCGACCATCGCCTGGCGCATCGCGGTGAAATCGTCGTGGCGCAGGGCGGGAGCGGAGAGGGTCATGAACCATCCTGTGGCATAGCTGTTTTATGGATGCAACACACGTTGCGCTGTCCGGCTTGTATCGCGCGCGCGGCGCACTTTGCAATCGGCGGCTTGACATGGCGCCGCCGCGCCCGCATCTGCGCGCCCTCACCGCATCGAGGCGCGATGGCGGAGTGGTGACGCAGAGGACTGCAAATCCACCTTGAGGCTGCGAAAATCCTGAAAAGTTAGCGGCGTTCGACTATCGTTCGTTCCATAATTTTTCAATGGCTTACGGATCGCACTGCTAACGCTTCGCGCATCCTTTCCTGCCTCAACAACCCAAATCCTGAGCGCTTCGGAAGCCTTCACGGCTCATACCGCCCTCGCTATGGTCGCGAGCAAAATTGGCGTGGGAGGCGCGCAGTGTCACTTAAAACGGATCTTGATGATGCCGTGTCCAAGATCTTCCGAGATCCTTGGTCGGTTACGAAGGGCACTGCTGTGCCCGAGAGCACCGACCTCACGCTGGCAAACACCGGGCGAACGCTGGAAGCAGCGGTTCTTTATGCCGATCTAGCCGCTTCGACCGCACTCGTTGACGCCAGCAATCCCCAGTTCGCGGCGGAGGTCTACAAGACCTTCTTGCTTGTCAGTGCCCGTATCATTCGCAGCAACGGCGGCACGATAACTGCTTATGATGGCGACCGCATCATGGCAGTTTATCTGGGCCCAACGCCTTGCAGCAACGCCGTAAAGACTGCTTTCATGATCAACTGGGCTAGAATTAACGTAATCCAACCTCGTATGAGTGCCCAGTATTTAGACAACCACTACGTCCTTCGTCACACATGTGGGATTGACTACTCGACACTCATGGCCGCGAAGACCGGCGTACGCGGCGCTAACGATCTTGTCTGGGTAGGACGAGCTGCCAATTACGCGGCAAAACTTAGCAGCGAGAGCAGCTCCACACCCACTTGGATCACCCAGAGAGTCTACGATCGGCTCACCGATTGGGCAAAATTTGGTGGCAACCCGAGGGAGGTCATGTGGAAGCCGATGCAGTGGGCGGCGATGAATTACACGCAAGTTTACTGCTCTGATTGGCATTGGTCCTTCTCATGACGCGATTGGAATTAGCTGAGAGGCAGCTTGACCGCATCCAATCTTTTCATCCAAGGATTGACACCAAAATGGCCGCAGTGTCCGCTTGGCTACTGCTTGAGATTGGCGTGGTCGCCACGAACACAAAGCTAGATGATCTAACGCGGGCCTTCGTTTGGGCACCCATGGCCGCGTTCCTCGTTTGCGCGATTATAGCCGGCACCTCGCTTTGGCGATGCCAATTTCCAGATCGGCGCGGAGGCGCTGCGTCATTGGTATACTTCGCACGTATCGCCGAGCGCACGGAAGCGAATTATATCAAAGAATTTAAGGCTGCCTCCGACGAAAGTTTATTGGATGATTTTCTCGGTCAAGTTTGGCGTAATGCGGAGATTGTCTGCGACAAATACAGGTATATAACCCGAGCCATACAGTGGGCTACTTACTCCCTCGCTGCGCTACTGGTACAAATCTGCGCGGTCTCTTTCGTTCACCAGGCACTTCCCACTCTCAAAAATTGAAGCGAAGCACATTGGGCGGTTGAGCGAGCCGATCCGCCTCACGCACGGGCTTAAACGGAGAAAGGGAATCGTCGGCTAACCCGTGCATCTGCCGGACACTGCACGTTCGCGTTTGAGCACGAACGCTTTCGAAGATAAGCGATGTTCACCATCTGCTTCGTTAAGAGATTTCAGCGGATTACGCTTAACTCCGGTGACAGGCACCCGCCGCTTACCTCTTTATTGGTCATGATTCCAGACCGGTGGCTCTCATATCCAAGAGCCGCCTCTGCGTTACGACTGACCCGCAATCAAGAAGACCACCGAGCTGATAGGCGTCATTCATTAGTGCTGCCCCTGACACTCGCCGCCACTGACGCTTGATAGACGATGCGTGCAAGCTCCTTAGAAAGCTTTCGGCTATCCTTCATGAAGACTACAAAATTAGAAGCCACGCCGGCGCAACTCACTACCATTAATCGCTTTATGAAATTCGCCTCCTCCTGATTGGTCGGAGACGCGGAAGCGGCCTCCAGACACTCTCCTATTCGCTGTCCCGTGTTAACAACAGCAAGCATTCTCTGACGAGTTCCTGTCGGCCAATCGCCAATGAAAGAGCTAACTGCTCCGTCAAGGCTTCTGCGCACCGATCCGATCGGCCCAATTTGCGCCTTCAAGGTGTTTAAATCTGCTATTGTGAGATTTTCCACAACACCTACTCGGTCTATGTTGTAGGTCATTTTTGATCGTGCGTCTAAAATGAAACCAAGATAAGAGCTAATTGCCTGATTATACGCGAGAGCAGAGTCACGAAGCGCTCTCCATCTCTGATCTCGATTAGCACGGAGAATCGCTTCTGAATTAAATCTAGCATACTGAAGCAATTGCGCTCGTGCACTTACCGACACTTCTTGAGCCGCAGACGCTTGCCTTTCCAGAGCGAAGGATTGCCTTCCCAGAAATTCCGTCTGGGCCTTCTGCTGCTCTAGTTGGCCACTTAGGCTAGCGACCTGTTCTGCGAGAAGGCTAGTTTGCTTATGCGATTCAGCGGCTAAAGCTGCCAGCTTTCCTATAGCCTTTTCTGCATCGGTTGAGCGCTCAGAAAAAATCAGCGTCGCAGCCGCCACATAAAAAGACGCGAGTGAGATCAGCAAGGTGCCGGCCTCGCTGATCGTTAACTTACCCTTCCATATAGCTATAGCCGCGCTACTGCAGGCCAGCAACGTGACCGAGAGTAGTCCAAACAAGAAACCGTCAGGCACGAAGCCACCTCCCCTTTGCGACAAAGGGTACCGCTAACGACAATGGTGTAAAGCTCGTTGAACTGGGTGGACTGGCTAGACGTGGCTTCATCGGAGATGTGCATACGACAGCACATCCAGCCAGCAAAGGGCGGGCGCGTCCAAAGGCACGAAGGAGTCCGCCGGATGACCGGTGCAGCCAATCCACGCCCGCACGCGGGACGAAGCCGTTGCTGGATGCACGCTGACCGCTATGGAACGCGCATGGCGGCTTCTGAATACGATCTCATCGCCCGAGCTGTGAACTTCTCGCTCGCTCACGCCTCGCAGGTCCAGGGAGAGATCGAGGCGAGGTTGCAAACTGGTGCCGCAACGCCGGACGTAAATGCGCTGCGCATGCTGACCATGCAGAGTACGATCCTTGCGATCGGAGCGGTTCAAGCCTTCGAGGGCCTATTGCAGCAGAAGCGGGGATGGAAAGACGCCTTTGCCGAGTTGGACAAGTGCCTGCGTAAATTTGGCCGCGTTGAACTTGCAAATCGATTTGTCGACTTCCGGCTTGCCATCAATGTCCTTAAGCACGGCGCTGGCAGGAGCTACGACCAGCTAGAAGCAAAGCGGGACTCTCTTCCCTTCGTCGTGAAACCGAAGGGTGAGCGCTTTTTCTCGGAGGGAAACGTAAGCGAGGGCATCAGGTTGGTTGACGCCAATCACGTCTTTGTCTCGCAGTGCGCTGAGATCATCAACGAGATCGTCGAAGCGCTACGTTCGGCGAGAGATGAATTGACCAGCTAGTAAGGCTGGTATTCAGCTTGGAAGGCTGCTGCACTACCAATGTGTTACACCCGCCAACGCGTCCAAAATCTGTCTTTTTCGGTCAGCGCCCAAGATTGTTTTGCAATCCTGTTTTGCAGTCGCAGCGGATAGCGTAGCAACACCCGGAGGTCAATCGGGGACAGATTGCTCGTCTTCATGCGGGCATGTTTATACGGCAATGCCGCACTTTTCCGCTTGATATTGGTACGGCAATGCCGTATTCAACTGCTATGCACACGGTCATCGAAACAGCCGCCTACATCGCCGCCGCCAAGGATGCGGGGATGACCGTTGCCGAGATGACCGCCGTGGTCGACCTGATCGCCGCCAACCCGGAAGCGGGTGAGATCATGCCGGGCTGCGGCGGCGCGCGTAAGCTGCGCGTCGCGAAGCCCGGTAAGGGCAAGTCGGGCGGCTACCGGGTCATCACCTACTACGCCGGCATGACCCGCCCGGCGTTCCTGCTGACCGTGTTCGGCAAGAACGAGAAAGCCAATCTGACGAAGGCAGAGCGCAACGCCCTCGCAGAACTCACGAAGACCCTAGCCGCCCGCCTCTAAGGCGGGCGATCGATGGAAGGAAACCGACATGAAGAGCGCATTCGACAAGATCGCGGCGGGCCTGAACGACGCCATCGCCTACGCCGAGGGTGACGACAGCCGCGCGCGCAAGGCAACGGTCGACGTCAAGGCGGTGCGTGCCGCGACCAACAAGACGCAAAGCGACTTCGCCAAGGCGTACCGCTTCCCGATCGGGACCGTGCGCGATTGGGAACAGGGCCGACGTCAGCCTGACGCCGGATCAGCGGTCCTGCTCAAGATGATTCAGGTCGAGCCGGAAACCGTTGAGCGCATCATCGCGCAAACGAACTGATTCGCGCCCGATCACAACCGGAACTCGGCCCAGACCGAGTGCCCTTGCTTCACCAACGCCTGCGCGATCCAGTTGTGAGCGTGCACCGCATCGCTCAGCGCCTGCCCCTTCGCGGCTTTCCCTTCCTGCCAGAACCGAATGAGCAAGGTGCGATCGGGCAGGAAGGGCCGCAGCACGCGAAGCGCCAGCCGCACGGCGGGCGTATCGATGTCATCCCGGCGTGCACCGTAGGCGGCATGGTGGAGCACGGACAGTGCCAGATTGATGATGATCGTATCGGCCCGCCGCGCGCGCAGCTCGCGGTCGTTGGCGGCAAACGGCACCACGGCGACCCGCGTCTCCGTGCGCTCCGTGCAATGCAGACAACGCAACTCGCGCTCGACGATCTGCCAATCGGTCGATTGCCGCTGGAACACCCGCGCCTTGATCAGTTCTTCAAGATCGTACAGCCGCGACTTGCCGCACGCCTTGCAGGTGACGTTGACGGCGCCCTCCACCTTGCGGAGGTCGTACAGGGTCTTCGGCTGGCCAACCACCTCGACATGATGCCGGAACATTGAGCGAACAAAAAGGCTTGAAGCGAGTCGGCGGGCGTGCCAATCGTGGGTCAGCCCGCAGCGCCACCTCGACTCCAACGGCGCTGCGGGTCACCCTATTTACGGGTTGATCAGAAGACCAGCTGCCACCCAAAACCACGGCGACTGACGATTCTGACGTTGGCGCCCGCCTTCACCAGCTTCGTTCGAATGCGTGAGATCCGGACGTGTGCGAGTGAGCTATCGTTACCGTCCTCAGCGAGTGGCGCCAGCAGGCAGACTCGATCGATCGTGATCTGCCCGAAGCGTACCAACTCGAACGCGACCCGCGCCTCGGCAGCGTACAGCGGGATAAGCGTGTGTTGCCAGAAGAGGGTATAAGGTTCGCTGATCGCCATCAGCGAACCCCGCTCGACCTGCTTCTGATGCGGCGCGCCGCAACATTCGCAGACGCTCACGTCATCAGAACCCGCCGATCGTCCCCGCGCCGGCGCGCAGCCCGCCGCCCCCGTCAAAGCGACGAATATTGATCGTCGCGGTGCTGCTCACCGTCATGCTATTCAGCATTCGGTTGCAACGCACGTCTTGCGCCCAGATGATCGCGTAGTCGTCAGCCTGCATGCAGGTCGAGGAGACTGCGCCACCGAACTGCGTATCGCCAAGGTCGGTGTCGATCGTGAAGCCGGCGAGCCACATCTGCGAGCCGCCGATTGGCCGGATCGATGCTCCAGCGGTGCCGCGGCAGATGCCGTTCAGGGCGATGATCCGAACGCGCACGTCGTTCAGACCGCCATCGTGGCTGGTGAGGCAGTTGTTGCTCTGGCTGCCCGCCCGGCCCACGTCGTAGCTGACCGGATCCACAAGCAGCCAGTCCGTCGCACCGCCGGTGACTTGAAATCGCGAGTTGAAGCCATCGGCCGAGCCCTTGTTGGCGGTCACCCGCCAGAACCCGACGAAGCCGTTGATGTCGGCGAGCTGGACGGCATTGCGGCCGACGCCGGCGGGATACGCGAAATACGTGTCCTGGACGACGACGTCCTTCGTGCGCAGGCCGCCGGTGTTGTCTTGGAAGGTGGCAGTGGCACCGCCCAGGACGGTAAACCCGCTCATGTAGAAGCTGACCGGGTTCGGCCCGAGGTTCAGCACGTCGCTGTTCAGCAACACGCGGGTGTTGGCATCAGTCGGCTGCACCGCGTCCGCCCGCTTGATCGTCAACGTGCTGCCGTCGGTGAACATGCAGTCGGTCGCGACGCAATTCTGTACCGCCGCGACGCTCGCCTGCACCACAAAGTCGTTGCGATCGCCGAAGGCGTCGTTGGCCACCTCGTTGAGGACGTGCCCGGTGTTGGACCGCGTCGCCTGCCAGGCCGAGCCGTTGGCGGTCCACGTCAGTCCTTTCTGCGTGGGCGACAGGATGCAGGGACCGCCGTAGCAAACGATCGCGGTCGGCTTGCTGATAAACCCCGCCGGCTGGCCACCGGTGCCGTTGAAGTCCTTCGTCCGGTCGTAGTCGCCCGCCTTGGCGTAGACGAGGCAGAATTGCGCCGTCGCGTTCGCCTCGCAATCCGCCAGCGCCGATCGGATGCCCTGCTCGGCGGTGCTCGCCGTCAGCCCATCGCCGCTGTTGTCCGCCTTCGCCGCGTCGGCGTAGGTGACCAGCGTGGTGCCGGTGGCCTGGTTGGCACGCGCGAAGATCGGCGCGATCGTCGCGATCGATCGCGGCTCCAGATCGGTGTGATAGCGCCCGTTCGGCGAACGATAGATGTTCAGCGGGTGCGCTGCGAAGTCCCAGCGGAAACCGGCGGGCGGCGTTTGCAAACCCTGCACCTGGGCGAGCGACAGCGACTTCGTCGCACCGTTCTGGATCACTCGCACCACTTCGTTGCCGGTCGGACTTCCGGAAAGCTGCTGCGCCGCCGTGGGCGCCGTGATCAGGGCGAGCAAAATCGCGCCCATCCCGTGGATGAACTTGAACATGTCGATTGCCTTTCGCTTGGCTGGTGAAAACGGTGGTGGTCAGCGCGCCTTCAGTTGACGATCGAGCGCACGATCGCGCGCTTCACAGCGACGGATCACGTCGAAGCCGGCACGCCTGAAGGTGTTGGATTTGTCGAGTTGGGCGGTCTGGGCGTCGCCGAAGGCGATCCAGTCCGCCAGCGTCGCGCCCACAGGCGGGAGATCGGCGGCCGCAACATCAGCGGCCAGCGGCCCCTGCACGAGGTCCGAACAGGGCAACGCAGCGCGGGTGATCGCGATATGCGGACCGCACGCACAAAGCGCGCACGCCAGCATCGTTGACGGCAACAGGAACAGGCGCAACCGCGCCCGGCGTGGATCTGATCGCACGGTCGTTCTCCCTTGTGGTAGCGTCGATCTTGGCCGCCTCGGTCATGGCGGTGGCGGTATCGGCGGCAGCGCCGATCGCGGCCTCCGCGATGGCGGCTGAGCGGGCATCATCGACGCGGATCGTTTCGACCGGCGTCGGCTTCCTGCTGCACGCGCGCGGTCCGAAGATTGCGGCGGCGATGACGATCGCGACCAGCAACAGCGGCACGGCAATGCGAAGAACGCGGGTCATGCGGCCCTCCGCGCGTACGCAGTCGCCAGCCGCTCGTCGTAGCGGTTCTCGCGGTATGCCGTGCCGTTGTAGCCGCGCGCGAACGCCGGCCAGTCGCGAACCTGAAGCGCGCGCCTCAGCCCGCGCGCCTCAACGAACATCACGAACGCGTCCAGCTGGGCGCTCTCGCTATGCGATTGTTGCCATGCGAACGCCCACGGGGTCGCGGCGCCACAAGCCTCGTGATTCTCGCCGAGGATCTGGAATGCGCCGTAGCTGGCACTCGCGAACCCGGCGTCGACGTCAAGCGCGACAGCGTCGAGCAGTTGCGTCCAGCGCGCCGCCTGCGATGCCGGGTAGAGCTTGCGGTTCCACGTCCGCGAACTCAGCTTCGGATATGACGCATCGAACCGGTGGTCCGTCGCCCGCGAGAAGCGATGCGGCTCGAACAAGATGGTCGGTCGACCGTCCACAAACGGCACACCCGTGCTCTCGACGTCGTTCACCGCCCAAATTGCCGCCGGCTGAGCGCCGAGGCGTTCGGCCGCGAGATCGATATCGTGCTGATCGATCCGCCAGTCAGGGCCGTCCGTCAGTGCCTTCAACACCGCCACCCGCGTCTGCGCGGTAAATTGATCATTGATCGGCCCCGGATCGCAGCCGTGCGCCATCACGCGCCGCTTCAGCGTCGCTACGTCCATCGTTCGCCCTTTCCGTTAGAGGTTTGCTTCGTCCGCGCCGCGCAGCAGGCGCGCGATCGGCGCCGGCAACAGGCTGGGGAGCACGCGCAGCACGACCCGGATCGTGCCGATGCCGGTCCAACCGGCGCAGATGCCGGCGAGCAGGATCGTCCATACCGGCCACTGGAAATGCAGCGCCGCCGCGCCGCCGAGCGCACCGAAGGCGGGCAGCAGCGTGCACAGCACCGCGATATCGCGCCACGTCACCGGCTTACCCGCCTCGATCTTGCGCCCGATCTTCAGCACCTGTCCGGCCGCCACGGCGAACGCCGCGAGTGCATAGGCCTGCCAATCCCTCACAGCGTCACCACCGCGATCCCGAGGCCGGTGATCACCAGCACGCCCGATACGAGGAAGCTGGCGGTCCGATGCCGGGAGAAGCCCGCCATCACGAACGCCATGCCGGTCACGGACAGGATCGCGGCGAAGCAATCCGTCGTGACGTCGAACCCGGTCCATGCGTCGGGCTGCGCACTGACCAGTCGGGCGGCGTCCCCCATCGACCCGAAGGTATAAGCCGCTCCGATCAGCATGCAGCCCAGGAAGAACAACGTGGCGCTCCACGGGGTCTTGATCGCGGTGACGAGATCGACGTGCAGCCGATCGATCGTCGCGCGAAAGTGCGCGCGACACGCCCGACGATCACCGCGACACCAAAGCAAGTGCCAGAGCGCTCCCGCCGTCGGCACCAGCCAGTTCCCGGCCGCGACGGAGAAGCGAACGCCGTAGAGCATCATCGTCCAGATCGACACGACGCTGACGATATGGCCAAGCGGGGTCATCGCGCGGCCCCACAGGCCGCGACGTTCAGGCTCTTCATGGAATGTCTCCGGGTCAGGGTGTCGGTGGTGAGCCGATAAAAGCGGTTTCGACGTTGCGCCGGCAGTGGCCGGGTTCCTCGCCGAGCAGAACGAAAAGGGCGTCGATCGCTGGCGCGAGAAGCCGCGCCCACCACGCCCCGCGCAGCTGACCGCGACCGACATAGCTGCTGATCGTCTCGTCGGCCGAGGGGCAGATAGTGGTCAATCCGACGACGTAGATCAGCCCGACGATCAGCACCTGTGCAAGCTGGTCGAGCGACACGAGCAGCTGTCGCGCAACCTTAAACGCCCGTCGCAGCATCGAGCGAGCTCCAATCGGTCTGGCGCGCTGCGACGATCGCGCCCAGCGTCGGCGCCGCGACGATCGCGTCCTTTGCGGCCAACCGAATACTCTCGATCGGCCCGGCCGCCTGTTCCCAATCCGCCTCGCGCTGGAGCACTTCGGCACAAAGCGCCTCCAGCGTCATGCCCCGTGCGCTCGCTTCCGGCTGAAGCATCGCGGTCGACGCGGCGTGATCGGCGAGCCAACGCCGCGCCGCGTTCGCCTTCAGCAGGTACGCTCCGACTTGGCCCGGCAGCGCGGTGATGAACCGACGACGCACAAGCTCGGCCTCGTTGTCGACTTCCATCATCATCGCCGCACGAAGCGGATCAAGATTGAGGGCAGGCCACGCAGCGGTCATCACCGCCGCCGGCACGACGACAAGGGCAAAGCCCTCCGGAACCTGCTGATAGGCAGCGGTGCCCGGCTGTCCGCTGCCGGGGTAGAACGGCTGGCCGGTGGCGAGGTCGTAGATGATCCAGTATTCCATGACCTGTTCCTAGATGGCTACCCACGTCACCTTCAGGTCGATCAGAGTGACCTGGTAATAGGCTGACACGAAGATGTTGACGTAATCTCCGTCATCTACAGTGGTATGTTGCGACCCACGGGTGACGGTTGCGGTGAAGGTCGGCGAGAAGTCTTGCTGCGCAAGCACTCGCTCGCTGCTGTTCGCTCGGGGCGAATAGCGATTGCCTTGAGGATCGGTCGCCCTGACGACAACGCCGCCATCATCCACATAGTGGGTCGTGACCGGGCGTCCGCGACTGTCGTTTCCATTGAACTGCGAGGTGTTGGCATTGCTCACGACGGAGAGCCGGTACTCGTAGATGAAGCGTCCGGTTGGCGGGATCGTTGGGACCGTGAGGCTCCATGGGACCGTGACGGTCTGTCCCTCCGCCGGTTGGACGTTGCCGCTCCACGACGCCGACACCTCACGCGCCATGCTGGCGCCGTTGAAGGCACGCGCGGTGAGTGTGCCGTTGATCGTCAGATTGCCGTCGATCGCGCCGTTGCCCGTCAACTGCCAGGCGCCACCGAACTGATCCGACCAAAGGCTCAGCGCCGCACGCCCGTTACCCGCATCGGCAATGAGCTTTACATAGGCGCTGGCCTTACCCTGTAGGTCGACCATGACGCCGGCCTGACGGCTGACCTCTCCCTTGGTGCCGTCGTACTCGCCACGCAGCGTCGAGACGTCCCGCGCGACCACGCCGGCCTTCGCATCGGCGATCGCGGTGGCGCGATCCTCGATCTGCGACAAAAGGGTGCGCTTCAGACCGCTGTCCGTGCCGAAGTTGACCTGCGCCTCCAGCTGATCCGTTCGCGACGCCGCCGCGTACCGGTGCGGCAGATCGGCGAGCACGTCTTCGGTGGTCTTCACGCGCGCGGCCACGGCAGGTATCGTCACGTCGATCGCCTTGCGGGATGCAATTTCCTGCGCGGAGGCAGGACGAACGCCGCAATGGAACCAGTCGACCTGCTTATATTCCATCGGGCCGAACGGAACCCAATTCATCATCAGGTGCCAGTTGTTCAGCGCACGGTCGCAATAGAACAGCTTCGACCAGCGACGACGCTTGAACCCGTAGGGGCTGATCACCTCGTTGATGTCAGGCTCGCGCGCAGCATCAAGGGAGAAAAAGCCCTCGACCGTGGCGCCAAGCCCCTCCCACGTGCCGTCGCGCAATTCCGCGTCGATCTCCATGACGAACCAGCCCGGCTCGAACCTGCACGGCGTTTGCCACAGTCCCGTCTCGTAACCCTTCGCGACAGTCGCGCGAAGCACCCATCCGGCGCTTGCGCCGCTCGGCGGCACCCGCTCCATCTGCAACGGCTGGTTCCAAGTGCCCCAGTTATTCGGGGTCGCCGAAGGGTCTGACCAGAAGGAAAACGTGTCGTTCGCAACAAGCGAACCCGCTCGGGCGGCAATGGCCGCCGTCTCCAGGTTGACGGCGCGGCTGGCCAGTGCGCGGTCGGCATTAGTGAAGGCGGTGGTCACATCACGCGCGCTGGCGGTGATGTTGCCGTTCAGTCGTGCTTCGACATCTTTCGTTTCGCGGGCGAGCGCCGCGTCAGCCTCCGCAAGCGTCGTCACCTCGCGGCTAACCCGCGAGTTGACGGCCTGCGCTACTGCCTTGCCATTGCCGGGCGAATAGGGATTCCAGCTCGTCTGCCCCTGCCGCGCAGGACCGACGTAGGGACGCCAGAACCAGGCATAGCTGTCGAACTCGCCCTCATCGGTGTCGAGCTTGCGCATGAACAGCCGCGCGGTGACCGCATTGGCAGGCACCTGTTCGCAGACACGACCGTTGCGCGCCCAATTCGCCGGCGAGCGCCCACCCGTTCTGCGCTCGGCGATCGTGCCGCCAGCGGAGGTGATGTAGCTGCCGCTCATATCGTAGAAATTCACCCACAGCTGCGTGTCGCAGCGATGCGACGCCGCGAAGTGGTAGAACTGGATGAATGTGCCGCCGCCGACGGCGAAATTGTCGCTGGCCGCATCGGCATAGGCGGGGCCACCGCCCACCCCGCCGATCTGCCGGATGCCGAGCACACTCTCACCGATCGGATGCCATGTGTCGCCGGCAAGGTCTCGATGAAAAGCTGCGATCGGGATCAGATACGCTTCGGCACGCCAGCCGGCGAGATCGTCGGTCGGGAAGTCGGTGTTGGTCAGCAGATTGCCGGCGCCGCTCTCGTAGCCCGCCTCGAACTCGTCGATGCTGCGGGTGATCGCACCTTCCCGCGAGATAGCCGCTTCGTCGACGCGCTTGATCTCCGCCCGCGCCACGCTGTCGATCGCATCGCTGCCGCCGCCACCCTCCGCGATCAGCCGGTCGACGCGGCGATTGACCGTGTCGGCGTCGGTGATCGCCCTCTCGGCCCGGTCGAATGCGTCGTCGGCAAGGCCGCGCACGAAGGTGATGCGATCGTCTGCATCATCGACCGCCTTGTTGATCGTCGGGATCGTGACGTTGTCGAGCTGGTCATGCCGCGCCTTCGCTGCATCGATGGCCGCGAGAACGTCTGTGACGGGCCGGTCACCCACATTGGTTCCGTCGGGCGCCCCGACGGTCGCGTTATCCTCCGGCTTCGTGCCAATCGGATCGGAGATCGTGTCCCACGCCACCGGCCGCTCCAGCCAGATCTCGTCAAGCGATGGCGTTGCCACCAATGCGGGCGTAGGCGGCGGTGTGCCGGTGCGGCCGAGCGCGAAATCGTGCTTTGCCATCGTTTCGCCGCGCAACACCAGCGTGACGCCCATCGTGGCGGGATCAAGCGATCGGCGCAGCACGACCGCCGGCTGGTTGACCAGCCCGGCATCGGGCAGGTTGACCGTCAGCAGGTCGCCCGGCCCGTACCGGCGAAGGCGCGGCTTGCACGGCAATTCGATTTCGCCCAGTTCGCGCCGGTCGAGCAGTTCGTATGCCGCAAGCTGGCGCGCCTGCGCTGGATCCTGCACCAGGTCGTATTGCCGCTCCTCGCGCTTCTCCTCGCCGTCCTCCACCAGATAGGTTGCGATCTGAACCGGATCGGTGGCGACATATTCCCAACGATGCGCCTCGGAGCGATACTTCGGCACGATCGTATTGAGCCGCTGCTCCCATCCCTGCATCGCACCGACCACGATTTCGCCATCCGCCAGATCGCTCGCCGTGATCGTATCGACGGCGATGCGCGGGGCGTTCACCCGCACGCCCAGCCGCCCACCGATCCAGCACGGCTCCGCCCCGCCGGCCGCCAGGATGCGCTTCAGATTGTCCCACTTGCTGCTGGACGGCTCGAACAGGATACCGTCACAATGCCAGTTGTTCGCCGCGCAGACGTTGTGCAGGTGGACGAACTGCTCGACGATCAGCCCGTCGATCGGAATGCCGGCGCCGAACGTCTTGCGGTAACGAGACGCGGCATTGCGCGTGTCGCGCTCGTAGATGCCGAGCGCATAGCGCAACGCCAGCAACCCCGGCGAACGAGTGAACGCCCAGGTCGCGCGCGCCGCATCATGCCCGGCGGTATCGGAGGGCGGCGCCCAGCGGCTCGCCCCGACTCCGCCCGGATAGGTGCTATCCTCGACCGGGTTCCAGCACCGCGCGCCGCGCCACACCGCGCCCATCGGCGAGAAGCCAGACGCGAACACCTCACCATCGCGATCGAACAGCGCGTTGTAGGCGATAGCCGCCTTTCCCGAGAGACGCGCATCGGCGGCCCATCCCGGCGCGCCTCCGAATCGCAGCGCCAACGCACTCGCCTCGGTCTGCTGCCCCAACTGGTACGAGCGCCAGAGATGGTCACGGAAATAGCCGTTGGCATTCGCCACCACACCATTCTGGACCGGCACCACCGCCAGATCGGCATAGATCGCCTCCAGCCCGTCGACCGGACCACCGACCGAATGGACATCGGCGGCGAGTAGATACGGGTTCTTGACCTTTTTCAGCGTCGCGCCGTACCCGACCAGTTGCACCCGCGATCCACCATAATAGGTGCGCCCGACGATCCACGGACTGGGCTGATCCGATCCGATGGTGGTCTGCGAAACCGAACCTTGCCGGGGCGGCGGAACCGCCGTCAGTTGCGCGCCGATGCTGGCGGCTGTCGCCACCAGCGCGGCAGCCGCAGCGATCGGCTGCGCGCCGGGAATGACCATCGCGACCGCCGACACGACCCCCGCGATCTTCCCCACGGTGCTCAGGACGCCGCTCACAGCCGCCACGCCGCCTTGAACGGCTGCGCCACGATCGGCTCGATCGGCACCAGCCCGCGCGCGAGATCGTCCGCGTGATACCCGAGCACCTTGCCACCGGCCGCGATCACGACCGCGTCGAAAGCATCGTCGCCTTCCATCAGCGCAAGGTCGCCGATTAGCATCCCGGCGGGCGCGATCCGGGGCAGCAGGCTGTCGAGCAGCCCCATGATCCCGTCGTGCCCGGTAGCGGCCAGCGCCCGTCTCGCCCCGAGCGACGAGCGCAGATCGGGCATCTTCGGCGGCTTATGCCCCAACGCCACCATCTGGGCGCGTGCGAGGTGCAGGCACGTGCGCCGGCCGGTCCATGAGAACGGCCGATCACGAAAACGCGCCACGACCCGCTCGGTCCGCACGCGCCGCTGTTCCAGATCAACCACGCGCTGACGCCCCGCGCGGTGCCGCCGCAGCGCCCCACGCCACGTCGGTGGTCAGTCCGGTCGCGTTGTCCAAGCCAGCTTCTCCAGGATAAATCATGCGATGAAAGGACGGTGACAGCGTGTTGCCCTCGTTGCGCAGCATCAGTCGTTGCCCGTGCGTGACGCAGCCGATCTCCAGCACGCGCGCGCCCTTCGCGATGCGCAGCCGCATGCTGTCGACCTGCCAGTCCACCATCTGGTCGGGCTGGCCGATCACGCCGCCGTTGCGTTCGTCGATTTCTGCGACCCAAAGGCGAAGCCGCGCGCCCTGATTGCCCGGCGCCGTCAGCGTCGCGGCAGCGGTCGTGGTCGGCGGTGCCATGGTCAGCGTGCCGGCCGGCGCTTCGTCACCGACGCCCTCGGTCATCGCGTCGAAGCCCGTCAGGATGCCGAACTCGGCATCCTCGGCCAGATACAGGTCACCGTTCCACTGGACGAAGCCGCCATCGGACAAGGTGATCGTGCGATACGGCAACTCCAGCTTCATCAGCCCGGACAGCAGCACCCGCTCCATGTCAGCGCGCCTCCTCGATGGTGAACTCGATCGACGTCGTGTGATCGACGGCGAGGGTCCACGCCCGCTTGTCGCCGTCGACGATCCCCTCGATCATCGGTTCGGCCAGATGCACTGCCGCTCCGTTCTGGAACGGCACCCGCAGCATTTCCGATAGCGCGATCGTCATTCCCCCATCCGCTGCGGCGACGGCATCGGCTGCGACGTTGTGAAGATAATGCTGCCCCGCCGGATCGACGATCGACAGCCAGTACCCCTCCCGCGCGACATAGCCGGGCGTCAGACCACGCAACTTCAGCGAAAGCCCCGCCTGCCCCGCCCCATCTACGACCGGCGCAGCGGGCTGCCCCTGATCGACGAACAGCGGATACGGCACCCGTAATCCGGCGACCTGCGCGCGGATCAGGCGCGAGACGATGATACGGCCCTGTTCCGGCTCGTAGGGGGGAAACGCCAGCGCCACCATATAGTGGGAGCCTAGGCGGTTGATTCTCAGTGCCGCCGTGTTGAGCGGCGACCGCATCACCCCGCCGGCATCGACCAATGCGGGGGTGGCGGCGTTCGGCACCGCCCAGGCAGGAAGCTCGATCATGCCAGCCGCTGGCGCTGGCGAAGCGCGCTCGCCCGATTGCCCTGTCGCACCGTCCGCACCGAAACATTCCCTGAAATGCCGGTGACGCGCGGCTCGAACATCTGCCCCTCATCGACTACCATCTGCACGACCGTCTGCTGACGACTGGCGCGCAGCCCGCCGTTCGGAATGACGGTGCCGCTCGTACCGGGGGCAAAGATCTCCGGGCCGTCCTCGCCAACGACAAACCATTCGTTCGGCGTGATCGGGCCGCCGTTCTTCCGAAACCCGCCGAACGACTTGTTGAGTTCGACCGGCTGAACCTTGTTCAGCATGTCGCTGACCGAGGCGGCCGATATCCCACCGCGCCCGCCGAACAGCCCGCTCAATCCTCCGAGCAGCCCGGCAAAACCACCCCCGCCAGCCCCACCGCCTTCGCCACCCGCGCCGAACAGCGCGCCGGCCAGCGGTTTGATCAGCGCCTGCTGCAACGCGATCTCCAGCAGCGCGCTGACGATCCGCTTGCCGGTCTGCACGAACACGTCGCCCAAAGACCGAGAATTCACGATCGCATCGGCGAGCTCGCGGTTCAGATCCTTTAGGGAGTCGACTTTGATCGCCTCGATGTCCTCAGCGATGGCACCGTTCGACCGGTTGATCTCACGCATGTAACGATCCGCTGGCCCTTCGGTCTGGCGCTCGATCGCCGTGCGTCGATCGGCGTAGATTTCGTCCAACATTTCCTTGCGCTTGCGGGCGTTGTCCCACTCCGCCGAGGCGGTGCTTTTCGTGGCGAGGATCAGGTCGAGTTCGGCTTCCTCCCGTTCGCGCTGGAGGTCCAGCAGCCGAAGTTCGCCATCACGCCGATCCGCCGCGTTGTCGGCAAGGTCGATCTCCGCGCGGAGCCGCTCCTGCGCCCGGTCGTTTTCCGCCGCCGCCAGATCGAAGTTTTGCTGCTCCAGCGCATTGCTGCGGTCCCGCTCGACACCCGCCCGGCGACTGGCAAGCTCGCTATCCTTCGCGGCGAGCAGTTGCGCGCGCTTCGCTGCGGTAAGGCCTTCATCAAGCGCGCTCTGGCGGACGAACGACGCGCGTTCTTCCTCCAGCGCCGCCATGTCCGCCTTGTAACGCGCCTCGATCCCGCCGGTCAGATCGGCTTCGGCCTGCAACTTGGCCACACGCATCTGCCCCAGTTCGTCCTGGTACTGCGCCTCGTTGCGGGCCGCTTCCGCTGCGATATCCTGCGACGATCGGCCATTGCCTGACTTGCGACCACCACCGTCTTCGAATTTGACGTCACGGGTCGCGCCCGTGCCCTTCTCGGCAGCATCGATCGCCTTATCAAGCATATCGAAACGCTTGAGCGTCTCGGCCTGCACCTGTGCGGCCTTGGCATAGTCAGCGGCGGCCTGATCGCGGTTCGGGGCCGGGTTGAACCCGAAGAAGCCCAAGACCTTTTTGTCGACCGAGCGCTCCCAATCACCACTACCGGCCGAAATCGCCTCATACGCCTTCTGCGCGACGCTCGTAGACGCCGCGCGCGCGCGCATGCTGGCGGCGCGCGCGGCCTGAAGATCGGCGCGCGCCGCCTTGACTGCCTCGATCGCCCGGACCCGATCGGCGCGCGCCAACGCCAGTGCTTCCTTACGGGCTTCTCCCTGCGCGAACGCCAGCTTCTGCACGATGTCGGCGCTGTTGGCGGTTGCCGTGCTGGCGGCATCCATCGCACTCGCATATTTCGCTGACGCCTGCCGCTGCTGGAACAGCAGTGGCAAAAGGATCGATAGCGCGGTGACCGCCAAACCGACCGGACCGGCAAAGCGCAGCATCGCCACACCCATCGAGCCGACCACCGTGCTGGCACCGGCGGCGAGCAGCAACCGACCGAGAAGCGCAACCAAGAAGCCAACCGGATTCAACAGCGCGCCGGCTGCGGTCCCGATCAAACCGAAGGTGCCCCCGAGCGCCGTGCCGCGCAGGATGAGTACGACGAAGAGCGGCAGCAATTTCGTGCCGATCAGAACCAGCGGGCCTAGCGACGCCGCCGCAAGGCCGGCAGCGGTCACGAGGTAGAAGAACGCGGGCGGTGCGGACGCGACCGTGTCGATCACTGCGGCGAAGCTGTCCTTCACCCAGGTCAGCACCTGAATCAGCCCGGCTTCGCCAATCGCGATTTTGAGCTTTTCCCATGCAGCGGCAAGCCGCTGGGTCGAAGCCGCTTCACCTTGCAGCAGGACGCCGAGCTTCTGGTCGACCGAAGCCTTGTCGATCGATGCCTTGACGCTGTCGATCCCCTTAGCGCCCGCCTGCATCAGCGCGATGGCAACCCGCATGCCGTCGGTCCCGAACATACGGGTCAGCGCGTCCTGCCGGCTACGGGCGCTCAGGCCAGCGAGACGGGTGTTCAGCACTTCCGCGACCTCGCCGAGCGACTTCATACTCCCATCGGCGTTGAAGAAGCTGATGCCCAGCTTCTCCATCGTGCGCTCCGCGTCCTTCGATGCCGGCACGAGCGACAGCAGGAACGTCTTGAAAGACGTGCCGGCATCCGATCCGCCCGTCATCAGCGGAATGACCGCCGCCAGCGCGGCGTTCATGTCCTCAAACTGATAACCGAGCCCCCCGGCAATACCACCGACTTGTCCAATCGCATCCTTATAGCCGTCGAACGACAGCTTGGAGGCGTCCAGCGCACCGCTAACCTTGTCGACAACCTTTGGAAGGTCGCTGGCAGAGAGGTGGAATTGCTGAAGAATATCGGTGGTCGCGTCCGCAGCACTGCCGAGTTCGGCCTGCCCGGCGACGCCCAACTTCAACGCAGCCTCCAGTCCACCGCCAAGGATGCTGGCAGCGCTCATGCCGTTCTTCGCCAGCGATTCAATCGCGCCTGCCGCCTCGATCGCGCTCTTGCCCATCGCCGGACCGAGCAACAGCGCAGCCTCACGGAGCTTGTTCAGCTGCTCGGGGCTGGCATCAAGCATCGCCGCATGCACGTTGTTCATCGCCGCCTGAAAATCGGACGCGGCCTCTTTCGACGCCGCGCCGATCGCCACGGTCGGCAGCGTCAGACCCGCAGTAAGGAGCAGCCCAGCGCTCTTCACCTCGCGGCCGATGCTCTGGACGCTGTCGACGATCCTGACGGCCGCTTCGTTGACCTTGTGCGCCGCCCGGTCGATCGACGCCGCCATGCCCTTGCCGGACTTGTCGAAGTCCTGCTCAGTCCGCTTGGCTTCCGCGCGCGCGGTGCGCATGCCCGCCTGAAACGCGGCATCCTTCACGCCCATCGAAATGACGAGCGAGGCCAGCAATGCTTGCATCTGACGTCATTCCTTTCGGCGGCGTGGTGGACCGTCCACCACCTCGATCTTGATCGGTGCGCCCGCAGCCTGAAGCGCACGGAACGCCATCGCCCGCTCGGCGGGCGTCTGCGGTCCGTCAGCCTTCGCCGGCTTGTCGATTGCCAGATATTGGGAAACGGGCTTGAGCCTGTCCTGACGGGCGAAGAACTCGGTCCGCCAGGCGCCGTAAGTAGCAAGGTCGTGATCGTCGTGGCGGCGCTTCATCCAGCCACGCATTGCCGATCCATACCCGGCCGGCGTCGTCAGCCAGAAAGTGGGTTCGTCGAACCCGGCGCGGCACCACTGGGCGACGAGCCCCGGCCAGTCCGTTTTTTCTTGGGGGTCGAAGGCTTTCCCGGGGCGGTCGGACGACCATCCCCCTTCCGGCCATCATCCTGCCCCTGCGCGGCGCGGATCGCGTTGCCGATGATCTCACCGAAACGGTGCTGGCCAAGATCGTCGGCAATGTCGCTCACTTCATCAAGCGACAGGCCGGGATGATGACGCTGAAGGCCGTGCCACGCGAGATCGCGTAAGACGGACAGGCGAACACGCCGCATGGCGCCGGCCATCTTCTCCATCGTGTCAGACGACAGGTTCGGCATCGCGCCCGCCGACATGGCGGATGCGATGGCCAAAGCCGTATCCGCGTCGACGTCAGGCACAGCGTCGGCGACGACCGCGAAGAAGCCCTTGCCGTATTGATCCTCCACCGCGCACATCGCGGCGTTGCCGAGGAACAGCGTGTAACGCTGCCCCCCGGCGTCGAACACCTGCGCGCCGAGCATCAGGCAGCCGCCGCGATCACGCGCTGGTTGGCCGCCTCGGCCTCGGCATCATCGCCGGTGAAGCGGACGGTGACCGTCTGCGTCATGCGGTCGTTGATTGGAACGGCACGACCGCGCGATTTCACGATCAGGAAGCCGCTGATCTTGAGCCACTTGCCATTTGGTGCCGGCAGGAAGGTCTCATACTCGCAGACCTCGCCACTGGCGCGGGCGGCACGCAGCGCGACGTCAGTCGGGGAGCCGGGGATGTAGTTGATCTCCAGCGTACCCTCACCGTCATCGGTTAGGCCGGTGCGCCATTCCTTTTTCTTCTTCGGCGACTTGAAGTGGGTGACCTCGTACTCGTCGGCCGACTGCTCGGCCATCGGCACCTGCGTGACTTCGTCGACCTCAAGCCACTTGTTCGCGACCTTCAGGAAGAAGCCGGTGCCATAACCCGATTGGGCCTGGCTGTTGCCTTGTGCGTCCATGTTGTGCCTCCTCTTAGGCAGGTGTGTGCGTGAAAATGATGTCGATGGATTCGCGCGCGATCTCGTTACGGAATCGCTGCGGCTCCCCCGACTGCTCGGCTTCCGCACCGCCGCGTACGTTCGCGATCCGGGCGCGGCGGAACCGCACGCCTTCGATCACGATCGCCGGCACGAAAGCGGCGAGGCAGCGATCCCGCAACGCTGCGGCCTCAACCGCCGTCTCCGCCCAGACGTCGACTTGCACGGTCGTCTCGCGCGGCTGAAAGCCCTTGAAATGTTCGGCGCGCGGGTCGGCGACGATCTGGAACGTAATCTCGGGCAGATTGGCGAGCCGGCGTGTCCAGCCGCCTGCCACTCCGATCGCGTCGACCAGCTGCGCATCCGCGCTCGCCCGCGCGGTCAATGCCGCCTCCAGCGTCATCGCGTCAGCACCTGCACGTCGGACATCAGCAGGCTGGCGACCAGCCGCTCGGCTGCCGGACGCTTCGCGGCGATGGCCGGGCGCATGAACGGGTTGGCACTCATGGTGCGCGTGCCGAATTCCTGAAACCGGGCGTAGTAGACGTCGCCGTCCTCGGTCGACCCGACCGGCCCGACGTACACCTGCACGGTGCCATCATCGACGCGCCGTCCGAGCGTCCCATAGATGCGAGCGTCATTGGTATCAGCGACCTTGATGCTGTCGCGCAGCAGACCGGTATCGAAAGGCGCCAGCCGGCGCGCCTCTTCGGCGATCAACTCGCCGCCGGCATGCAGCGCGGCACGCTTGCGATCGTCAGGCACACCCTTCGCCAGAGCGGCAAGTTTGCGATCAAGATCGCGAAAGCCGCTGCTGTGGAACGTCATGGCGCTCATAGCGTCCGCTTCACCGGACAGTCCCACACGCCCTTCTTATCGAGCATGACGCCCTCGCCGACGACATAGTGCGCGTTCCCGCTATCCGGCCCGAGCGTGACCTCGTCACCGGGCTTCGGCGCCCCGACCTCCCAGCTGCGGACGCGCAGGATGGTGGCGCGGCGCTTCAGGCTGACGGCACCGAAGCGATCGTCCTGATCGCCCGTGCGCAGGCGGATCGTCACGGTCGACGGCTGCCCGCTCCACGCAGCGGGCTCTCCGAACGTCGCGAACGCGATGTCGACGATCGCGCGGCGATGCCCGGAAAACCCGCTCATGGTCAGACCGCCGGCAGCAGCTTGACGTTGCCGGTAACGTCACCCGCCAACTTCGGCGCGGCCGTCATGCCGATCTTGGTATTGCCATTCGCCGTGGTGGTGACGCGGGCGTTCGCCGCATCCCAGTACAGCGCGATGCAGTTGGTCGCCCACGCCTGCGCCTGACACGGCAGCGTATAAACGCCCTCGATCCAGCCGGAATAGGTCTGCCCTGCGGCGGCGTTGGTCGACGGAATGACGAGAATGACGCCGACCAGCACGGGCACGCCCGCCTTGACCGCCGCATCCGCGACGAAGTCGAGGGCATGGCCCTCTTGAACGAAAACCTTCATGGCATGTGTCTCCATCCGGTCAGGACGTGCCCGCCCTGCCGGTCGCTAGAGGTCGTGGTGGTTGGCTCAGGCCGCCTTGCCGGTGTTGCGGAAGGCACCGCGATAGTCGGCCGCCCCGGCATAGAAATCCTCGGTGACGCGCCACGCCATGCCGTCGACGTTGAACGTCTCTTCCGAGATAACGCGGGGGCCGGGCGCATCGGCGAGATACCCGAACACGAAGGCCGGCAGATCGGCCGGGTCCGTGTAAAGCTCCCACGCTCCGCCATCGATCGTCCCGTCGACGGTCGGCCGCAGGCGACCGGCGAATGGGTTCACGTCACCCGCAAGCGCCGGCTGTAGGGGCTGGAGCGGCATGATCAGCTGCTCGGTCTTGGTTTCCAGCTGCGCGCCAACGAGGATCCGGGTTGGCGCGATGTTCAGGATGTTCTTGTCGGCATCCTTCTGCTGCCGGATGGCCGCGCGACCCACGCCAAGGCTCTCGATGCTCGGCTCCGAACCGGCCGCACCGTCGACGAGATTGCCATGATCCTTGTGGAAGAAGGTCTTTCCGTCCGACATCTTCGGACCGAGACCACCGTTCGCCGCCTTCATGGCGTAGAAGGTGTTGTTCTCGAACCGCGCGATCATGCGACCGATCGAGCCGAACACTTGGTCGAAGGCACCCAGATCGTCATTGACGATTGCCTGACGCGACAGTCGCAGGATGCGACCGTACGAGCCGAGGATCACCTCTTCCTTCCCCTCGCCGATCGTTCCGGCCTTGATCTCACCGTCCTCCTGATACGGCAGCAGTGTCGGGAAATCGCCTGCGCGCAGCAGCTTGGTCGGACGAAAGTCGGTGAGGTCGCGTCGCGCCGCGATGTCACGGTACGTCGGGAGCGCGGCATTGTAGCGCGCCAGCAGCACGCGGTTGCCGGCATTCTCCATCAGCAGCGGAAAATCCGAGCTGGTGTGAGCGGCGCGCAGGATGGTGATAGGATCACGCTCACGGGGCGAGAGACCGGCACGGCTGGCGGCGATCTCCAACAGACGCATGCCCATGAACTCGCGTGCGGCGTCGCTCGGCTGCTCACGAAGCGTGCGAGCGGCAAGCGCGTCGGCGATAGCGTCGCGCTGCCCTTCTTCCTGCTGGCCATTCGCACCGAAGCCGGGAGTGCCGCGCGGGCCGCCGGTCTGGGCGCGCTGCGCTTCAGCGGCGGCCTGCATGATCGCGGTGCGCGCGGCTTCGGTGCCGATTTCGCCGCGGCTGTTCTGGTCGACCAGTTCGCGCGCGCGGGTTTCGACCCCGAAGCTGCGCGCCTGATCCATGA
This sequence comes from uncultured Sphingomonas sp., assembly GCA_913777325.1. Lineage (GTDB taxonomy): Bacteria > Pseudomonadota > Alphaproteobacteria > Sphingomonadales > Sphingomonadaceae > Sphingomonas. Next base: position 59,401 of record CAJYSA010000047.1, read on the forward strand.
AGTCGACCGCGTCGGTCGCACCGAAGCGGGTGACGGTCGGGGCCGGAGCCGGGGCGGGGGTCGGCGTCGGCGAGCCGGCGCCGCCCGGAAGGTCGCGAATCATATCATCTTCCTCATTGGTGGCGTTGTCGCCGGTGACCGGGGGATTTCCTTGCGGGGCAGACCGGACCCCGGCGAGCGGGTCTGCGGGAACGGGGACGAGGCTGACCTCCAGCAATTCCCAACGCGTGGCGGTCCACGTGTCGGAAGCGTCGGTCTGCTCGGTGAGGGTCCAGGTACGGACGTTGTAGCCGATCGAGATGCCGGTCAGTTCGCCGCGCGACACCTGCCCCTCGGCGGCGCGACCCGCATCCGTGTCGGCGAATGCGATGGTGCCGACCAGCTGATCGCCCTCGACGCGCGCATCGATCACGCGGCCCAGCACGCCTGCGACGTCGCGGGCATTGTGGGCGTTCAGGAACGGGCAGAGGTTGGCACCGACCCGCGTCAGGTCGATCGCCTCGGCCGACACCTCCAACTGCTCGGTGCCGAACCACCGCGACACCGCCGATCCGGCGGAGAACACCGCTTCGACGGTGCGGGCGGTGGCATCGTACGATGAGCCGGTGAAAGCCGCCTCGCGGATGCCGCGCGAGGGCGGCGGCGCGCCGCGCTCACGCTGGCCGGGCTCGGGAGCCTCGCGCGTCATGTGCCGCGCCGGGCCTTCCGGCTGCGGCGCGCGACGGTCGTTACCAGCCACGCTGTCACCCTTCTTCAGTTCGCGTGCGGGCGCGGCCCGCTCCGGCTGTGCCGGGCGATCGTCGTTCATCACCATGCTCCTCAGAAAATCAGGCGCTCGTGGCCTTCGCATCGCCCTTGGGGGCGAGGTAACCGGCCGCCACCTGCAGCACGCCGCTGTCAGTCACCCGGCGCGGGTCGCTGTCCAACGCCAGACCGAGTTCGTCGATGATGCCGTTCAACCGGTTGATCTCGCGGAGGTGATCCTCCGTGTTGATCCCGCGCTCGGCGAGTGAACGGCTCAGCGTCTTCAGCCCGGCACGGATCTCGATAAGCTCGCCCATCAGATCTTTGATCGGATCGACGAACCGACGGACAGGCAGCGCATAGCCGACCTTCATCGACAGGAACCGCTTATCGCCGCTCAACAGTGCGAGGCGGGCCATGCGCCGATCCACCGCCGGGCGCACCGCATGCGGGATGATCACGTTCTGCTGCCAGTCGTCTAGCAGCGACCAGTGACCCAGCATCGCCGCGCGCAGGCTGGAATAATTCGCCTGACTGACGTCGCCGGTCATCAGGTGGTACGGCGCCATGTTGGCGGACACCGCCGCCATCTGCTGCCGGATGAACTCGACCGCCCCACCCGACTGGCTTGGGTTGATCGTGTTGACCGTCTCGCCCGGCTTGGATCGCACGATCATACCCGGCGACAGCGACTCGATCCCACGTTCCTCACGGGCCTCGCCCTCGCGCGGCGCGGCAAGTGGCGACCCTGTGTTGCCCTCTCCGGGGGTAATCACCAGCCCGAGGCACGCCTGCACCTTCTGCTGCATACGAACGGCGTCCTCAATGTCGCCGATGTCGCGCAGCGTCATGGCGACCGACGACAGCCAGGACACGCCGCGCGTCTGGCCGAAGCGCAGGCGCTCGAAAACGTGGTCAACATGCTGAGCGGCGAACGGTGCCGACATTTCGGCTCCGCCGAACAGCACGTCGCCGGGATGGTCGGCAAACAGCCAATATGCCGAACGCACCCGATCGCGATCGAACTGGACGCCTTGCACGATCCGGCCGCCGGAGGTCGTCGTGCCGGTGCGCGAGTGATCGAGGTAATCGCCCTCCAGCCCCTCGATCCGGCCGTCAGGCCCGTTCGCATCGGCATACCACGCGGTCAGCGTCTCGCCGCCGACGACGACGCCGCGCGCCGTCAGCTTCTGATGCTCGTAGAAGTCGCCGTTACCGTCGACCTTGCTTTCGGCCCAGCGGTTCCATTCGTCCTGCGCAGTCTTCTGAACGGTCGGATCGTCGTGCGACAGCTGCACTGCGATGCCGTCACCGATCATGTTGGCGACGATCTGGCGCACGCCAGCCGCCGCATATTTGTTGTTCCGCACCAGATCGTGCGCGCCGTTGCGCAACATGACGATGCCCTTGCTGTTCTCGCCATCGGCGGAACTGCTCGGGCGGCGCCAGCCCTTCGTTCGCCGGCCCCGCCCGGCCGCGTCATACTGGCGTACGGTCGCAAAGCCGACCCGCGCCGCCTGACGCTGCGCCGCCCATCGCGGCGCCCACGGCTCGATCAGGCCGTCGATGAAATCGCCCAGCGCCATGATCAATCCGGATCGTATGCCGCGAGGGTCGTCCCGGAACGCGCATAGCCGGGGGCAACCTCGGTGGCGCGCTGGCGGAAGTAGCCGAGCGCCGCCGTGATGTCGGTAACGCCCCGATAGGTGACGCTTTCGCCCTCGCTCTCGATCCGGGCGACGCCGGAGCCGAGGCCGCGCTCCAGTTCGGCAATCTCAGTCGCGAAATCGGGTGCCGGCATCAGAGCCATCCTTCTGTCTGTTCGACGTAGCTTTCCCGCACGGGGGGCGGCGGGGGCGACGGCTGCGGCGCGGGAGCCGGCGGGGTTTGTGTCAGGTCAGGCGCGAACAAGTCCCGAAGGCCATCCTCGCGCGGTGCGTAGCGGTCGGCGCGGAGCGCCGCCCAATCCATCTCGGTCAGCGTGTCGAGCATCAGCTTTTCAGCCGCCGCTTCATTGTAGACCCGGCAGTCTAGGTAGTGGTTCTGCCGGCCGGGCATCACCATCCACCGGCGGTCCGGGAAGCCGTTGACCATCCGGACTTCGATCGTCTCGGCGGTCGCCTGCTCGAACCAGTCGGGCGGCGTGTCACGCGACAAGTGCACCCGGCCGACCGGGGTCACCTCCGCCGTGCCGCCTTCCTCGGCAGCGTTGAACGCCTGCATCGTCGAGCGCAGGTAGCCGTACCAACTCAGCTTGACGTTGCTGACGCCGACGATGTGCGCCTTGTCCTCGGCCTTCGATCCGGCGCGACCGGCGCGCCGGCCCTGCTGCTCGTAGCCGATCGCCTCGCCGCGCCCGAGGATCGGGCGACCCCAGCCGGCACGACCGAATACCGCCAGGCGCCGGGGGCGCTTGGCGCAATAGGCCTGCGCGGCCGGCGTGTGGTAGCCGGCGTCGATACACTCCCAGTCGATCGGCAGCACCTTCCCGCCGGGAAACGCAGTGCCGCGTTGCGAATATTCGTCGAGCGACCTCCACGCCCCCTCTCCGGGCACGTCGGTCGCGCCGGGCAGGAAACGGGCATCAAGCTGCCACGTCTCTTTACGGGGGCCGTGGCCGACCTTTTCGACGTAGATACCGTCACCCTGCACATCGCCGCCCAGCGTCACCACCAGCGGGCCGACGGGCATTTGTCCGATGCCCCAATGTTGTTCGCGCAGCTTCATCAGCTGCTCGTAATCGGGCGTGTCGGTCGCGACCTTGAAGGCGATGCCGCGCTTCAGGTTGGTCCACGTTTTCAGCTTCGATACATCGCCCTGCGCGTCGCGAAAGCCGACCGCCATCTCGCCCCACGACTGGAACGTCGAGATTTCACCGGCGAGGTGGAAGCCCCGCTTGCGACTGGGCTGCATCCGGGCGCGGAATGCCTGAAAGGCTTCCTCGGTCAGAACACGCGGCACCGGCTTGTCGTCGATCCGGTCGGACAGCCACCCGTCCGGCCGCTTCATCTCCGGCTTGCGCCAGTGATCGATCTGCGCGCCGCAGCACGGTGCAACCACATGCGCATGCTCGTGATCGCCATCGGCCCACTGCACGTCGCCCCATTCGATCAGGAAGCGGTCCGTGCATTCGGGGCAGCGCAGGTAGTAGCGGCGCCGGTCGCTCTTTTCGTACGCCGCCGCAATCTTGCTCGACCCCTCGATCGTGGGGGTGGAAATCTTGAGCCGTTTGGACAGACCGCGCGACCGCCATACCTTCAGGCGTTCGTCGATCATGCCTTCCGGACTGCCCTGCCCGTCGAGATCGGACGGGAACTGGTCGAGATCGTCTTCGACCGCGTATCGAACCGTGCGCTGCCGAAGCCCCGCCGCCGAGTTCGCACCTGCCAGCAAGATGTAGCCGCTCGACCGGCTAAACAGCACCTTCTTCGACGTCGAGCCGTCGCCGTTGGCCAGTCCCTGCGCGCGGATCGTGCCGCGACGCTCGGGATCCAGCTTTGGCGTGGCCTCAACCATTGGCCAGAACTTTTCCGCCGCCCAGTCGAGCGCGGCCTGAAAAGTCGCCTGGACGAACAGTACCGGCCCCGGCGCAAGGTCGCTGATGAAGCCCAGCCAGTTTTCCGCCGACGCGGAGCCACCCGACTGGGCGCACTTGATGACCGAAATCTCCTCGCACGGATCGTGCGGCGAGAGCGCGTCCATGATCTCGACCAGTTCCGGCGCCGTGTCGTGGCTCCAGTCGCCGGGGATCGGCGCGTCTTCCGGGAACTTGCGGAAGCTCGCCGCCCACTCCGACACGGTCATGCGGGGCGGCGGTCGCAACGCATCTGCCAGTGCCTTGTTGAGGCGCCGGACGTTGCGGCGCAGGGCGGTGCCGCCGACCGTGCCGAACCGCCCGTAATCGAACCCCATCACGCCGCCTCCGCTGTCTCCTCCTCGTCTTCATCATCAAGCGCGCCACCCGCGATGGCGCTCGCCAGCGCCGCGAACGCCTTGTCGGTCGCTTCGTCGAGCAGCGCCATGATGGCGCGTGGCTCACGCTCGGCCGCCAGGCGCTCGGCCCGCGCCCGCAATTCTGCCTGCACCCGCTCACGCGCCATGCGGCCGAGGTGACCGAGGCGGCGCTCCGCCTCGATGGCCGGCACCAGTTCGCGCGCCGCCTCGGCGTTCTTCATGCGCTTGCCGACGAGGTCTTCCTCCGCAACCTCCGCACGGACGCGGGCGAGGTTGCGCTGCTGGAGCGGCGAGCCGTCGTCCGTGTCGCCGTCGAGCGGCAGGGCGGGCGCGGTTTCCGCCGCCGTGGCGGGCCGACCGCGCATCGGATCGAGTTTCGCGTTCAGGCGCGCTTCGCTGCGACCGACGTCCACCATAGGACGGCCGTCAGCGCCCTCGGCGAACACGAGCAGCCCGGCCTTTTTCCAGTTGCTGACCGCCGATTTTCCCACGCCGCGTCGTGTCGCGAACTGGGCTTGGGTCATCAGGTCGACCACTAGGCTCCCTCGTTCACTGGCGTGAACAGTTCAGTTCACGAAGTTCATAATCATAAAACCCGTATGAACCCTAAGATCGTGCGCTCAGCACCACCGCACACCCCGGCGCCCCCCGGGAAGGACCCGTTTGGGGTGGGGGTCGTGCCCGCCCGCGCGCCAGCGGCGGGCGCGGGGAGCAGACGGAAAAGCACGAAGGGCGCCCAAGCCGAAGCCGAGGCGCCCTTCGCGAAGGTTCAGGAGAGGATGCCCGCCGGTCACACGTTCCGCCGAACATATCGGTGAATAAGCTCAACACCCCCTAGAGACGAACAACCATTATTTGCGATCATGCACATTCTAGGGATTGACGCACTCTAGGCGCGCATTTCCGCGCCTTTCGGCCCTTTCGATGTGCCCGCATATCGCCCGCAAGGCCCGCCCGTAGCGCATTCGCAACGTGTCGGGCTGCACCTCGTCGCCCGTATCGCGCCGCCAGTCGCCCGCCACATCGCCCCATGCGGGGCACGCGGTGCGCTCCCGATCCATCTGGCGCAGCACCATCCCGATCAGCTTGCGTTCGCGCGGCGCCACCCGCTCGATCCAGCCCAGCGCCGCCTCCATCCGCGCCACTTCCTCCACGGTCAGCCCAGGCAGTCGGCGCGGGGCGTCCGCTTCCATGTCGCCATAGTCGCCGAACATCGTGTGACGACGCAGCGCCGGCCACAGTGCCTTGACCTTCATCCACCCGGCCTCCCGGTCGGGCAGCCGGCGCAGGAATGACCATGCTTCCAGCAACCGCGCCTCCACCCCTTCGAACGTCACGCCGCCTTCGGCTGCGATCCTATCCCCAATCACACCAATTCCCTTTGATAGTACGGATAGACGGATAGTTAGAGGGGTAGGGGTCGCACACACACACACAGGCGCGCACCTTAGCCCCTGAACCCCGAAAAACGCGCCGTACCTGCCGTAACCCGCCGTAATGCGCGGAAGTCCTCGCCTTTCGGGGACGGACGGTTGAGCGCGAACCCGCCGCCGGATCCCCCTTAACCCGCCGTCAACGCCCCTGCCGGGCGCCGCACCGGGCCGGTTCATGCGGACAGCCGACCCCCATCGCCGGCACACGCCGCACGCGTTGCTCCATTACGGAGGGTTAGGTCAACTGTCCGTGAACCTGCCGTTCGGCATCATGGCGGCATATCGTCATCCTCGATCGGCGCTACGGAGGGTTGCGATTGCCCTCCCTCAACAGGGGGGCCGGGGGGCGCGAGGCCCGCCGCCATGAACTGGCCGTGTTCGCGCAGCTTGATGCCCTTGCGCCAGCGGTTGCCCTTGCTGTCCTTCACGGCGGCATGTTGCTTGTCGCGCAACGCGCGCCCGAACGCGGTCGACGACATGACGTGTTCGCGCCCGCCGGCCTCGCACCAGTTCTTGAAATGCGTATAGAGGGCGTTCGACGATTCCTGCGCGTTCGGGTCTTTGGTGTCGCACCACTCGCCCATCCATTCGAGCAGCGGGGAACTGTCGGCCCAGAAGTCCGCCAGCACCGCCGCCATCGCCGCCGGTTGCGGCACGACGCGCGTCGACAGCCAGGCGAGCGCCCCCTTGATCAGCCAGTTCAGGATGCCCGGCTTTTCGGCCTTCAGGTTCGCCAGCACGATGTCGATCGGCATCGTGCCCGCAGGCGTATCCTCCACCGCGACCCGCCATTGATACAGCTTGAAGCGCCGCCGGAAGCCCTTGTCGTCGGAAGGCGCGCGCGGGATGATGTTGCATTCGACGTGCAGCTTGAACCGGGGGGTGAAAGTGACTTCGGTCGTGGCGTTGGCGCCGCGCGCGGTCACCAGCGAGCCGGTGATTTGCTTGATCGTACCTCCGTCCCACACCGATCGCCCCTCGGGTTCGTCCGAGGTGACGAAGCGCACGTCGCCTTTCAGCCGCACCAGATCGGATCGATGCTCCGCCCCGCCCTTCTGGTTCGTCGCCTGAAGGAACGTCTTGATGCCGGCGTGCCGGTAATAGTCGCCGTGCAGATCGGCGAGCGCCATATGCGTCACCGACTTGCCGTCGCCGCCCTTGCCCTGATGGACATAGAACGCCTGATCCGACGTCAGCCCCGTCAGGCTATAGCCGTACAGGATGCGGAAGCCGTCGAGCTGCTCGACGTCCGGCGTCAGCATCATGAGGCGATCGTCCCAGAACGGACACGTCGCCTCAGGGTCATATTCGACGTTCGCGACCTGCATCAGCATGTCGGCCTGATCGTGATCGGATGCGACCACGTGCCACGTCTTGTCGTCGCGCTGGCGGAAGCGCAGCGTCTTGTTCAGGACGTTGTACGCCAGCGGATCGGTATCGAAATCGGCCAGCATCACCATGATTAGCGCGCGCGCCTGTTTCAGCATCCCCGCCGTCATGCTGGCGCTGCCCGAGCGCACGGCGTGGGTACGGAGGGTTTTGACCCGTTCCTGCGCGATTTCGGGCACGCACCACGCGCCGAAGCGCTTTTCCAGCTTCACCGCATCCTGCGCGATCTCACCCAACGCCTCCGCCTCCAGGTCGATATGCTCGACCACGGAATGCGCCATGCGCTGCGCCTCGATCGCGCCGCGCTCCAGCGACCAGCGCCGGCCGTCATAGTGCGCGAACATCTGCACGTCTTCGACCCACAGCAGCCGGCCCATGGAGATCGCGACCAATCGCTTGGCGTTCCCCAGATCGGACGCATCGAGCCACGCCATTCCCAGCGGGTCTGGCGGCGTCATCGGAATCATCATCCCCCCGTTACCTGTCATACTTGGTTGCGCGCCGCGCGCGCGCCCGCCGCCAGCGCCAGCGCGCGCTGCATCGTCTTTTGCGAGGCGTTCAGTTTCTTCTCGACCTGATCTTCGGGCGCGAAGATGGCGAGCAGCGCCCGATCACGCGCGCTGTCCATCATCTTGTCGAAGCCGGTTTCGGCGCCGTCATAGACGGTGCGGTAGAGATCCCAGATCGCCTCGGCGTCGTCGACCTTTTCGCGCCCATGCTTCTCGATCTTGCGTATCCAGCGAGCGACCTCGCGTATCTTGGTCCCATCGAACCCGCGCGACTTCGCCTCCTTGCACTCGTCGGCGATATCGCTGTTGAGCGCCGCCACTTCATCCATCAGCGTCTTCACGCGATTGATGAAGTTGATCAGCAGTTGCTTGGACTGGCCGTCGTCGCTCACGACGCTCCACGCAGCACCAGAGCCGCGCGCTCCGCTCGCCCCTCCACCAGCGTCCGCAGATCGTCGTCGGCGTCGATCGTGAACATCAACAACGCGGTCGCGCCCTCCGCACCAGCATCGCACGCGAAGAACCCGCATTCGCTGAACCGATCATCCGGCGTGCCGATCGGCGCAAAAATCAGCGGCGGCTTGCCTTCGCCTTCGATCGGCTCACCATCGTCGCCGCGCGGCCATTCCTCCAGTTCGTGTCGCCAGTGCCCGGCGCGAAGAGTGCCGGCCGTTGCGCGCAACGCCGCGATGGCCGGCGGCACGATGTCCGAGCCGAACCGATGCAGACAGGTCAGCCAGTTCGATCGACCGTATGGCGAGATCGGCACCGCACAATCCGCCGTCGCCTCGGCGACGATCAGGTCCAGCAGGCCCGACGCCAGATGGTGCTCGGACGGAGCGGTCGCCGCGACGACAAACGCCCCGGTCAAGTCCCCGTCCAAGCTCTGGAACAGCGGCAGCACCTTGCCAGCGTCGCCAGGCGAAAAGCACCGCCCCAGCCCGCCCAGCGCCTCCTGCTCCCGCAGCAATTCGTTGATGCGCGCCGAATCCTTCGACCATTCGAGCGTGTTGATCTCGGCAGTGATCCGGCTAAACTTCTCGATCAGATCGATCGCGTCACGCATCGGCCCTCTCCCTCACGGCATCGTTGAAATCCTGACCCATGCGCGGGCGCACGGCGCGCGCGTGGCATCCCTTTGCCCGCCACGACTGGACGACGAGCGCGCTGCACACCGTCGCCCGTTCGGCCTGCGTGATCGCGCGCATGACGACCGGCCCGCGCCGATGCTCGATCACCGGCATTCCGCGATGCCGCCCGGTGCGGGGATCGCGCGGCCCGCGCAGCGGCTTCATGTCCGCATCGATCAGCGCCGTGACCGGCCCGCTGCGCGCGAACGCGATCCCCGGCGCATCAAGGTCGACGCGCGGATCGTACAGCGGCCACGCGCCGCCCCGGCCGAGCAGCAATTGCCCTTGCATGTTGTCCAGGCTCAACGCGGCCAGCCCGCAGGCATCCGCCCCCGCCCCGGCCATCGCCATGCCCGAGAAGACGGTTTCCAGCCCCTCGCCGTCGAACAGCGGCACGATGTCGCGCGGACGCCCCAGCACGACGGCGCCGCCGCCCGCCTCGCCCAGCATCTTGCGATCGGGATAGGCCGAGCCGTCGGCGCGCTGCCGCACCATCTTGCCCATCAGGTCGGGGCGCAGGAACGTGACGTGCACGCCGATCGGCGCCCAGGTCGGCACGCGCCGCACCAGCGCGACGATCGCCGACGCCTGCGGGACCGATGTCGGCTTGCGATCCGCGCGCCACGCGGCGATCGGCCCCATGCTGACGAAGCGCAGGTCGCGCAGCCGGTCGTCGGTCAGCACCGCCGCCGGCACCCCGCGCGACCGCATATAGACCCGGATGGCGTCGCGATCCGGTCGACCGGCATCCCACAGGAACCGCCCGAAAACGGCCGGCTCGATCGGCGGCGCCCCGCTCCGATGCGGTCGCTCGACCTTCCGGCGCTGCACCGGTGCCGCATCAAGGCCGGACAGGCCGTGGTCGCCCTCCAGCCGCTCGATCGTCTCACGAAATGTCAGGCCGTAATAATCGCGCACGAACTTGATGACGTCGCCCGACCACTGACAGCCCCAGCATTTCGCCCGCCCGTTGTCCGCGTCGACCGCGAAGCTATCCGACTTCGATCCATGAAACGGGCATTGCCCGCGCGGCTTGCCGCCACGACTGAGCTTCACGACGGCGCCGATCACGTCCGCGATGTCGATCCCGGCGCGGATCGCATCGATTCGAGGCTGATAGAGCGACACGGATCAGGCCGCTTTCCAGTCGAGCCAGCCCAATTGCGGCGGGCCTTCGTGTCCATGCTCCCAGACGAACCAAGCGAAGGCGATCACGCCATGCCCGTCGCCATCGCCAGCCTGCCGCCCGCGCGCCATCGGCACCCGGCGGGACATGACCCAGACGCGCGCCAGCGGCGTGTTCGCGAACCAGCGCTGGCGCTCGATGCCTTCAAGAAACGCCAGCCGTAGAAAGAGCGCGACCTTGCCGCCCGGCGTGCGGGTCAGCAGCAACGCCCGATCGCCGAACTCCCGCGCCCAGCGGAACGGCGGGTTGGTCACGATATGCGGCGCGCGCGGCGCCCATTCCATCAGGAAGTCGCGCCCACCCTCGCCATAACCCCGGTCGATCAGGTCCGTCGACACGACGTCATGACCCGCGTCGGTCAGGACGCGCGACATTGCGCCGTCACCACACGCCGGCTCCCAGATCGGACCATCGAACGCTTCGACGGTCAGCAGCGCGCGCGTCGCCGCCGGATGCGTCGGATAGAAATCGTGCGTCTCGCGATTGACCGGATCGTCGGTCTGAGCACGCGAGAAGGCGCTGCCAGCCGCAGCGGATGGCGGCTTCGTCATGCCCGTTCGATCCACGGCGTAATCGTCTGCGAGCCGTGATAGATCAGCCCGCGATAGCGCTCCGCCACCTCACAAACACGGCGGTGAAACCAGCGCGAGTTGTCGAACGTGACCACCGACCAATCGGTCAGCGCGTCCAATTCGGCGACGATTACCTTCGCCCGGTCGAACGTGTCCGCGATCGACATGACGGAATAGCTGCTGGGGATGTGCGTCACCACCCACAGGGCGGGCATCGCATCATCGGGGATGCTGCTCCACAAGTCCCAATGGAATGGGCGAAAGTCGAGCGCGAACGAACCCTTGATCCAACCCGCGACGGTGGTCAGCCCGGTGGGTGTGATCGCCGAGAAGCCGCCCGGCACCCAACCGTCGCTCACGCTTCCACCTCAAGCCCGCGCTCGATCACGCGCGCCAGCATCGCACCGGGCAGCGTCCCCGCCGCGCGCGACTGATCGACGACGCGCGCCCACAGGTCCGGCCACTGCCGCCGAACGGTTGCGATCAGGTCCGCCGGTGTCTCCACGAAGGCGGTGGCGATCGTCTCCGATGCCGACGCCGCACGAAGCCGCGCGCGATAGGCTGGATGGATGCGCCGAGCCGGCGCGCGTTCCCGCGCCGGGGCATAGGCGGCGTCGATCGACGGATCACGCTGGGACCGCGCCTTCGCGTTCGACACCGCCGTCGCGCCGCCATATTCCCCGCCGCCCAGCGTGACCGGAACGTCGCCCGGTCCGTCGGGATGGGCGGCGATGAAGGCGCCGATCGCGTTGCTCAATCGCCGCAGCGGAAACGCCTTGCGCCCCACCTCCAGGACGATCGCGGGCGACAGGCCCGCCGCCGCCGCGAATTCCCGACGCGTGATCCCGTGGCGCGCGCAATAGCCGTCGAGCACTTGCTCCAGTTCGCTCCCCAGCATCCGCGTCATGCCACACCTCGCTTCGTGGATTTGCCGGTGCCGACGATCGTCACGATGCGCGGCTGTCCCGGCCCTTGTTCGTCGATCACGATCCGCTTCGCCTGACGCAGCAGCCGCACCCGGTAGCTCGCCGCCACCGCGTCGCGCAGCCCGGCCGCACGCGCCAGATCGGCGTTCGTCGGGCAGGGCTGACCGAAGTTCGCCGCACGCTTGAGTGCGCGAAACACGATCTCTGTCGGATCCTCGTCGTCGATCGCGGAGCGCGGCGGCGCCTTGCGACCGACGACGATCGGCGGATCGGCACGCACCGCGACATAGTTCCAGCCGCCACCGTCACGGCGCTTGTGATGCAGCCGCACCAACCCGTCGCGATCCGCCGCCGCCGCCGCGTCCCAGATCGGCAGCTTGCGCGGCGGCACGCCGCCCCACGCCACGATCAGCGTCGCGCCGACGTCGGCGCCGTCCAGCCACGCCTCGAACGCGGCGATCGTCACGCCGCCCGCCAGGGCGTCCACGACGCCCGTCATGGTAGGGAAATCCGGCGGGACAGCATGGAGCAACAGGGGAAAATCCCACTGCCCCGCCGGCACGACGCGGGAAGGGGGGTAAACACCCGCGCCGTGGTCTCGAAAAATCGCATGGGTCAGGCAGCCGCCTTCGCGTCGTCGGCGTCGAACCAACCCGCCTGCGCGGGCCTGTTGAAGTCGCGCGGGCGCACCCCGCACCGCTTCGTCAGCGCGTGCCCGGTCGCAATGCCCGGCTCCAGCGAACCGTCGATCATGCGTTGCAGGAACGAGCCGGACGCACCCACGCGCGCCGACGCCCCGTCCAGGTCGCCGCCGAACTCGCGCGCGATCCACCGCGCAATGATCCGCGCGCCTTCGTTCGGCGCGCGCGCCATCAGATGCATCTTCATGCCCCGTCTCCCTCGATCATCGCCAATTCGGCATCCATCAGCGCCAGCAGCTCGAAGAGCTTGGCAATCTCACCGCGCACCCGGCGCGCCTCGTCGGCGTCCACCCGACCGTCTTTCAGCGCCTCGCACATCGCCGCGGAAACGGCGGCGCCTTCCTTCGCCTTGCGCGCCAGCAGCGCCCACAGGTCGGCGCCGGTCGCCCGAACCTCCGGGATCGGCACGAAGACGCCGCCGTTCAGCCGGCAAAGGATGCTGGTGATCGGGGGAAAGCCGGCACGATCGCGCGCCAGCGGCTCCAGCGCGACGATCACGTCCAGCGGCGGAAACGCCTTGGGATGGACCTTGGAATAATAGGTCTGAAGCGTCGACTTGCCGACGCGACAAAACAGTGCCGCCGCCTCGACCCCGCCGACCGCTTCGATCAGCGCCTCGAACGATTGCTTGAGGTGCAACTCGCGCGGGGTCATGCTCGCCCGCCCCAGTGAAAGGAGTTCACCGAATGGCGATACAGGACATGACCAACACCCGTGTCGGCAGCGGCAATGGTCGCGTGGCGATGCAGGTCAGCATTGACGGGCGCCCGCGCACGATCATGATCGAACCGGAAGCCGCGATCCAGATCGCCAATCAGATCGCGACCGAGGCGGTGCGCCTTCTTTCGCGCGGCGCCACCGCCGACATGGGCGTCGACACGATCCTGCTGCACCCGTTCGATGCACGCGGGCAGGCGCACCTGATGCTGGGGACCGAACATGGCCCGTTTACATTCCGCCTGGGCGCAAAGGCGCTTCAGTCCCTCGCCGCTGCCGCCGAGGGCGCGCTGGAGCACGGCGATGTCGGCGGGCAGGTGTGAGAACAGCCGGGCGTAACGCTCTGCTACGCCCATGTCGGACGCGGCCAGATAGTCGTCGCGGGTCACGCCGCCACCACGCCGGAAATCTCAATCACGTTTCCGGATGACGTTTCGCCCGCGTAACGGGCATCGCCGTGTTCATGATGCTTCATGCCGCCCGCACCTCGACCAGCAGATCAGCCGAGCGGACATTACCGTTGGTTGCCTGCTCGATCTTGACCGCCAGCGGCAGCGAAGGCTGCCGCTGGCCATATGCGATCTTGCGGATCGTCGTGAGCGACTCACCAATGCGATCGGCAAAATCTTCGACCCGTTCGTTGGTGGCCTTGAGATGATCGAGCAGCTTCATAGCCGCGAGTTACCCGCACCGGGTAACTGCCGCAAGGGAATTCGTTACCCCACGCGGGTTATCGACCTTTCCCACGCGTTGCCCAACAAGCCGAACATGGCCAACAACATCAAAAAGCTCCGCGAGCGCGCCGAGTTGACGCAGCAGCAACTGGCCGACCGGGTCGGAACGGGGAAATCGACGATCGTCAAGCTGGAGCGGGGGGAGCGCCCACTACACGACCGCTGGCTAACAAGAATTAGTGAAGCGCTTGACTGCCAACCGACCGATCTGCTTGATGATGATGTGGCAATTGTAGGGCGTATCGGAGCGGGCGGCTCTATTTCGTACGACGATGTAGGCTCCGACGACCGGATCGCTCGACCGCCAGAGACGTCAGGGCAGCTTGTAGGGCTTGAGGTGCAGGGTGATTCGATGCTGCCCAAGTTTGACCCCGGCGACATCGTCTTCATCAGCCGCAACCATGACGGGGTCGATCCAGCGGATATTGGTGCGTATTGCGCTGTCAGGCTAACAACAGGCGAGACATATCTAAAACGCCTGACACGTAGCCCAGCCTCCAATCGGTTCACTCTCCGTAGCCTCAACGCGGCAGATATCGAGGATGTGGAGCTGGAATGGGCAACTCCCGTGCGCGCCATCACGCCCAGCGCCGCACGACGATTTCGGTAGTTACCCACATTGGGTTTCTTTTTTCATTGACGATTACCCACTGCGGGTAATATTGCCCTCCTGCGCCTGACCCCGGCCTTCCGCTGCGGTGGCGACGGGAGACCGTCATGCGACATTCCTTGCGCGATCCCGCACGGATCGCCACCACCCTCTTCCCAGTTGAGGACGCCCGCCGCGACTGGACCGAAACCGCCGCGCTGATCCTCGTCGCGATCGGCGCGATCTACTTCGTCGCCCACTTCGCCGTCGCCTACCTCCGGGGACCGCTGTCGTGACCCCGTGGACGATCCTTGGATGGATGGCGGTCACGATCGGCGCCATCGTCATGATCGCTTTTCCGGTCGCGGTGGTGATCGTGCTTTGCGAACGCCGCCGGGCGCTCGACGACTTCAACCGCATGGAGCGCGATCTACCGCGCCACCCCCGCCCAACGCGGCGATTCCGATGACCGCCGCCGACCTCGATTGGTCAATCATCGAGCGCGCGCGCGTGATCGCCGAGGAAGAGATCGGCGGTCAGCCCCCACGCTGCACCGGCCCCCAGGCTGACCGCTACAACGCCGCCTTCAATGCCGTCGTAAAGGCTCTGACGCCCTCGGCCTGCATCGCGCCGGATCGCCCCCGCTTAATCGAGCGCAAGCTGGACGACGAATGCGGTTGCCCGGAGGAACTGTGGGAAGCGTTCGGCGCACACCTGCAAATGCACCTTGCTGCTGGCGCGCCTTCAAACGCGCACGCCGACTACGGCGACGAAGGCGAGGCGGAAATGGAGGTGACCGCCGCGACGCACGATCTTGCACGTGCTGCGATCTTCGGGTGGGCGCGCGAATTGGAACGTCCCGGCGCCGCCAGAGGCGCCCCCACCGGCGCGGTGAAGGCACATGCCTGACCTCCCCTTCACCAATGACCTGCCCTATTGCGGCTGGGCCGCGCTGCGGCTGCTGCGCGAACGCGAAGCCGGCTACGCCCGCCGCGTCAGCGAAGGCAAGATGACGCAGGTTGAGGCATCGCATCAAATTGCCGTCGCCTCGGCACTGGTCGCGGAGTGGCGCTGGGCGATCGACCCGGCCACACCGCCCTTCCCTGTCGATCATCCGGCGTGGCGCCCGTTCGGCGCACATCAGGCCGACATCATGCGCCAGTTGCGCGACACGGCGGCATGGGAACACCGCCGCGCCGCCGCCGCGCCGGCCAGCGCGCCGCTTCGCGAACGCGCATTGCTCGCCGACGCTTTGCTCTGGCATCAGGACGCACCGGATGCCTGTTGGCCACCGATCATCCATTATGGCCTGATCGCCCGCCGCAAGCCGTCCCAGCGCTACGTGCCCGATCCCGAGGACGAACCCCTCTATCAGGCGCTTGGGCTGACGCTTCCGCCGCTGGCGCGGGTGGCATGATGGACGTGTTACACGCCCCCGCCACGGGTATCTGTCCCGAGTGTCAGCAGCCGTTCGTGCTGGCGCAGGACACGCAGCTATTCTGCTGCGCCGCGCATCGCGTCGCGTGGAACAATCGCATGACGGTGCGCGGGCGCGTCGCCACGCCGCTGATGATCGCCGCCCGGCTGACGCGCAATGGCACGCGCGGCCATTCGATCAGCGGCTATCGCGCCAGTAGCGACCTGGACACCCTCATTCGCCGATGGCGGCGGGAAGACGACGCCGAGGGCCGCATGTCGACCGTCATCTACGTTGATCGCCGCTACGCGCTGGGATTTGATCCGCTATGAAGATGGAGCGCATCACGCCGCCCGACGCGGCCGAGGTGCCACACCGCACGATCGTCGCCGCATGGCCGCGCCTGCTGTCGATCGACTTGGCCGCGCAATACCTGTCCTTGAGCGCGTCGACGATCCGTGCCGAGGGGCCGGAGCCGAAGCGCCACGGCCGACGCGTGCTGTACGACATCCGCGACCTCGATCGCTGGGCCGACCGCCTCGACGGTCAGCCACTGGACGAGCGCCAGGAAGAAGACGAAGCTGCCGCACTCGAGAAGCGGTGGATGGACAAGAGACGTGCCCGTGGCTGACGTTCCGTACACCTATGTCATTCGCAAGCCGAACGGCCGCGAATACTGGCGCTTCCGGCGCGGCAAGCTGCACACTGCGCTACCGGGCAAACCCGGCGAGGTCGCATTCCAGAAGGAATATGCGCGGCTACTTGAACTCTCGCAGGCTCCCGAACCAAAGGCCGCCGCCGAGGGCACCTTCGCTGCGCTGATCGCAGCGTACCGGGTCAGCGCCGAGTTCAAGGCGTTGCGACCGTCAACGCAGACCGATTACGAGAACACGCTCGACTTGCTGAAAGACGAGCTGGGCGACGCGCCCTATCGCCTCATCACACAGGCGATGGTGAAGGCGATCCGCGACGACCTCGCCGCCACGCCGCGCAAGGCGCACAAGGTCAAGCAGATGGTCAGCCGCCTGTATAGCTGGGCAGCCGAAGAGAATCTGGTAAGAGAGGGGCACAACCCCGCCGCGAAGATCAAGCGGCTCAAGGTTCGCGCCAAGACCATCACCCCTTGGTCCGACAGTGAGATCGCGCTGTTCCTCGCCCATGCCCCGGCCCACCTCAAGATGGCGGTGACGCTGATGCTGTTCACCGGCCAGCGCGTCGAGGACGTCGCCTCGATGGAGTGGACCCAATATCAAGGCAGCTTCGTCCGCGTCCGCCAGTCGAAGACCGATGAAATGCTGGAGGTGGCCGTTCACCCGCGCTTGGCCGCCGTGCTAGACCCGGTGAAAATTCGACGCGGCCGCATCTGCAAATCAGCGAAGGGGCGCCCCTACACCGCCAACGCGCTTCGCAAGGCTATCAGCGACCAATGCGCCGCGATCGACGGAATGCCTGCGCGATCGTCGCACGGGCTGCGCTACGCTGCGGCCGGAATGTTGGAGGAAGCCGGGTGCACGGTCGGCGAGATCACGTCCGTGATCGGACACCGCACCTACCAGATGGCGATGAAATACCTCACCGCCCGCCGAAACAGCGCCGCCGCAATGGCGCGGTTAGAACGGCAGGCATGAAGCCGAACTACCAAAAGTGATGGAAAGGAGCCTCGACGTCCCAACTCTCGATCTTGAACATGCCATTGGCGGGTGGGTTTTTCACAGTTCTTGCAGCGGCAATAACGTGAGCGACTTCAAAGCCCGCACCTCGTATCGCGCGAGCACATGCCACGGCATGCCCTCCACCCGTTATCACATCATCAACCAACACCACGGGCCGCTTCGGAAGGCCGCTGCCGATCTTCAAATTCCCGACAAGAACGTCAGGATCTCGGGGACCACCATTACGCGCCTTCGGCCATTCCTCAATCCAATGAAGAGCGTCAACCGCCCCGAACTGCCGCGCATGAACTACGATCGCCTCCGCCAGCGCGCGCCCCTTCGTATCTGAGCCAACCCGCACACAATTTGACGAAGGAATTGGAACTAGCGTGGCGCCTTCCGGATAGATGCCGATTAAGACGGACGCGGCCCAGCGGCCCCAGACATCGAACGCGTTGTTGGCAAGAGCGTTCGAAATTTTAATCGTACCCCCGGAAGGGCGTGGCAGCCAAGCGTGCCCATTCGCCTGCTCGCCCTTAAGGATCTGAATGAATTTATGCGCGACGTGCTCCGGATCGCGCCATTTATGCTCGCCCTCGTAGCTGGCATACCCACCGAATACATGCGCAGTCAACGTCATGACGGATAGATCTCGTCTAGCAACGACTGGGTTGATTCAAGTATCAACGTACGGGGTTGCCCGACAAATTTTTCCGGCCAAGTCAGATCCTCGTTTTCCACAACACTCTTGGCTATAACTAGCCACCTACCAAGCCGTTGACATTCTGCGGCTTGGTGAAGGGTGCCGGATGTGTCTGACGCCTCGATGACCACGCTTGCATCGGACAGCGCCGCCATAGTTCTATTTCTTGCCGGGAAGTTCGACGGGAAAACCCTCGTGCCTGGATGAAATTGCGATATGAGCAGGTGATCACGATAGATCGCTTCTTGCAGCGCCTTGTTCTTCGCCGGGTAGGCTTGATCGAGCGGCGTTCCAATAACTGCTACGACCGATCCTCCTGCTTCGATTGCGCCGGTCAAAGCTTCGGTGTCGATACCCTCAGCAAGGCCCGACACGACCACGACCCCGGCGGCTGCGAGCTGCCGACCCAGTTGTCGCGCACGACGGCGCCCTAGGTCACTAGCTTTGCGCGCACCAATGACGGCTATGCAGCGATTTGACAGCAGGGAGATGTCGCCCGCGCAGAACAGGTTCGCAGCCCCGCTCAGAAAATCCATCTGCTTTGGCGCGAGCGTATTCCGGCCGCCGATCCCCAGCAAGTCGCTGATCGAACGTTGCTCCACCGATTCTGGCGGCACGTACTTTGGGCCGCGCGATCCGCCAACGGCGGGCGCACGGCGACGCCGATGTCCCTCGTTGTCAACCGTCATGGTGCCGCCCTCAAACACAGAACGATGTTGCCTGTGCAATGCCAGATTGACAAGACGATCTTTATCCACGCCGGAGCGATTGGGCTGAGCCACCAAGCACCGCATATTGCGGAACAGAACGAGGCCACTGCTAACCGCATCGGACGAGATTGCTAACTTATCACCGTCAGGGGTTGACGGGTTCTGAAAACCCCAGCATTTGCGCGCCCTCCACTGCATCGGGGCGCGATGGCGGAGTGGTGACGCAGAGGACTGCAAATCCTTGCACCCGGGTTCGATTCCCGGTCGCGCCTCCAGCGGCGGCCCGTCAGACGGGCCGCCCGACGGGAACGATGTAGCGCTGCCCGGTCGCGGTGGCGCCGATCTCCACCGACAGGCCGAACGTCTCACCGACCAGCGCCGCGCTGAGCGTCTCATCCGCCGGGCCGCTGGCCACCACGCGCCCGTCGCGCAGCAACACGACGTCATCGGCCAGCCGCGCCGCGAGGTTCAGGTCGTGGACGACCAGCACCACCCCGCCCCCCGCCGCCGCGACCGCGCGCAATTGCGCGCCGACCTCCAGTTGATGCGCGGGATCGAGGCTGGCGAGCGGTTCGTCGGCGAGCAGCCATTCGGGCTGCCCCGCCAGGACGCGGGCGAGCAGCGCGCGCGCCCGCTCCCCACCGGACAGATGCTCCACCCCGCGCGTGGCGAAATCGGCCATGCCGGTCGCGGCCAGCGCCTGCGCCACCGCCGCGCGGTCGGTCGCGGTTTCACCCCAGCGTCCGCGCCATGGCAGGCGCCCGAGCCCCACCAACGTCGCGACATCGATGTTCCAGTGGACGTCCGCCGCCTGTGGCAGGAAACCGATCCGCCGCGCACGCTCCTGCGCGGTCACGGCGCCGATCGACCGATCGCCCAACATCGCCCGGCCCGTCGCGGGCGCCTGCAACGCGGCGAGGCACGCCAGCAGGCTGCTCTTCCCCGCACCGTTCGGCCCCAGCAGCGCGGTGACGCGCCCCGGCGCGAAGCGGGCGGTGACACCGTCCAGCACGCGCTTTCCACCAAGCAGCAGCGACAGGTTTTCGACCGCAAGAATGCTCATGCCAGCCGCCTCCGCATCGCGATCAGCAAATAAAGGAAGAACGGCCCGCCCAGCATCGACATCGCGATCCCGAGGCGCAATTCGCTGACGGTCGGAGCGAGCCGCACCAGGCTGTCCGCCAGCGTCAGCAGCAGCGCGCCGCCCAGCGCGGCGGGGAGCAGGACCGCCGACGGACGATGCCCCGCGAACGGCCGGACGAGATGCGGGACGATCAGCCCGACGAAGCCGATGATGCCCGCCGCCGCGACCGAGGCACCGACCGTCAGCGCGATGCCGATAATGATCGCCAGTTGCAGCCGGCGCGGATCGACCCCCATCGATCGCGCGGCCTGCTCGCCAAGCGTCAACGCGTCGAGCGCCCGCCCGGTCCGCGCCAGGATCGCCGCGCCGACGGCGATCAGCGGCAGGGCGACGCGCACGTCGTCCCAGCTCCGGTCCGTCAAGGCGCCCATCAGCCAGGTCACGATCTCCGACGCGACGAAGGGCGTCGGCGCGAGGCTGATCGCGAGCGCGGTCATCGAGCTGGTGATGCTGGTCAGGATCATCCCCGCCAGCGTGAACAGCACCAGGCTGCCCGAGCGCCCCGCGATCACCGCCAGCGCCGCCATCGTGAGCGCGGCACCTGCCAGCGCAAAGCCGGGGAGCAGCCACGCCTGCGCTGCATAGCCGAAGAACAGCGCGCAGACCGCGCCCAGCGCCGCGCCCGACGAGACGCCGAACAGGCCGGGATCGGCGAGCGGATTGCGCAGATACCCCTGCATCGCCGCACCGGCGAGCCCGAGCCCGGCCCCCACCGCCAACGCCAGGATCGTGCGCGGCAGGCGCAGCTCGACGATGATGATCGAGCGCGGATCGGCGGCGGTCCAGGCGTCCAACGGCACCCAGACCTTGCCCGCCGCCACCGACAGCGCCGCCGCGAGCAGCACGCCCGCCAGCAGCCACCAGCAGGCGCGCGTCATCGCGCCACCTGCGCGCGCACCGCGCGCAGCCGTGCCATCGCCGCGATGATCGACGGGCCGCCGCAATTCATCAGTCGCGCGGCGAACGGCGCGATCGTGATGCGGGTGGCGAGGCGGGCGAGCACCGGATGCCGCTCGCCACGCTCGCCGCCGCGCTCCGCCGCCGCGACCGACAGCAGCACGCGTGGCGGGCGCGCGACCAGATATTCAAGCGGCAGGATGTCCCAGCGTTTCAGCCCGTAAGCCGTGCTGGCGTTGCCGAACCCGGCCCGCCGCAACAGGTCGTCCGGCAGCGTCCCGCCACCCGGCACCAGGCCACCCGCGCCCCAGATCAGCGCCGGCACGTGCACGCCGGTCGCGGGGCGCGCCGCCGCCAGGATATGCGCGGCCAACGCCCGGCCACGATCGGCATGGCCGATCGCCGCCGCCACGTCGCGCACCTGTTGCGCGCTCTCCTCGACCGTCGCGGGCACCGGATACTGGACCAGATGGACGCGCAATCGCGCCAGCGCCGCGACGGTCGCGGGGGCGACATGCCCGCCCGCGACCACCAGATCGGGACGCAGCGCCACCACCTCCTCCGCGGTGCCGGAGGTGACGCGGAACCGCCGCGCCAGCGCCAGCGGGATTGAGGTGGCGCGCGGATCCTGCGAATAATTGCTGATCGCGACGATCTGTGCCGGGTCCGCGACCTCCATCAGGATCGCGTCGAGACACGGATTGATCGACACGATGCGCGGTGCGCGCGCCGATGCGGCCCCCGCCCCCGGCGGCGCGACCGCCAGCGCCAGCATCGCGCCGGCCATCCAACCTGCATGTCGTGTCATTCATCCCCCCGCGCCGATCCGACCCATCGTCGTCGCGCGGGAAGATTCCCGATCGCCCGGCACACCCCGTCCGCGCGAAGGACAACCGCGATCCGGCAGGTCTCCTGGCTCCCGGGTCACCGCCCCCGCCCGGCCTTCCCGGATCGCGGACGATCCAGTGGCACAGCGTTGGGCGAGGGGCTCGCCGGTCACAGTTGCGGGGGCAGCTCCGGATCGTCGCCTACCGGATTCCCTTTCCTGATCGCCGCGTCCGCCTAGCCGGCCTGCCCAGCTGCGGCAAGCGCGGCCAGCAGCGGCACGTCGACGGGCGGCATCGGCAGCGCCGCCAGCGCGGCGGGCGACGCCCAGCGCAGCGCCTGCGCGGCCAGCGGTTGCGGCACGCCGCGCCAGACGCGGCAGCGGTACAGCAGCATGATGACGGGCATGTCGGTGGCGAAGCCGAACGGCTCCAGATCCTCCTGCGCCACACCGATCGCAAGCTCCTCGCGCAGTTCGCGCACCAGCGCCGCCGCGGGATGCTCGCCCGCCTCCACCTTGCCGCCCGGAAACTCCCACAGCCCGCCGTGCCGCTTGTCCGCCGGGCGCTGCTGCATCAGGCAATGTCCGTTCTCGTCGATCAATGCGACGGCGACCACCAGCATCGGCTTCGATCCTTCCTTAACCTCTCGGCGCTATCGTGCCCGCCATGCCGCGTCTGCCCCCTTCCCGACTGCGCCGCGTCCACCCGCGCGGCTTATGGCGCCACTCCCGTGGTGCGACCGCGGTGGAATATGGCCTGATCGTCGCGATGATCGCGCTGAGCGCCGTGGCGGGCATGTCGGCGCTGGGATCGCCGATCAGCGGGATGTTCGCCTCGCTCGCCAACAATATCACGGCGGCACGCTGAAGAACCTCAACGAAATTCTACGAATTCATTTAAGCGTTTATCAACCCTGCTCCTTCTAGAAGCGTCGGCGATGGACCTGTGAACGGGACGTCGGCGGGTACTGAAATACACGAAGTTGACTGGAGACCGACATGCAGAAGATTCGTTCGTTCCTGAAGAACAACAAGGGCGCCACCGCAATCGAATACGGCCTGATCGCCGCGCTGATCGCGGTCGCCGCGATCGCCGCGATGAAGGGCATCGGCACGCAGCTGAACAACACCTTCACCAACGTGCAGACCAAGATGCAGAACAACGCAGGCTGATCCTAGCAGCCTGAGCTGACGAAAGGCGGCGGAGCTTCGGTTCCGCCGCCCTTTTCTTTGTCAGGCGAGGCGACCCATCTTCAGAAATTTCGCGCGGCGGTCCTGACGCAGCGCGTCGGCGGTGAGCGGGGCCAGACCGCGCAGCATCGACTCGATCGAGTCGCCGAGTCGGCGGATCGCGTCGGCGTGGTCGCGATGCGCACCGCCCAGCGGCTCGGGCACGATCGCGTCGATCACCCCCAGCGCCTTCAGATCCTGCGCGGTGACCTTCATCGCCTCCGCCGCGTCGGGCGCCTTGTCGGCGGTGCGCCACAGGATCGAGGCGCAGCCCTCGGGCGAGATCACCGAATACACGGCGTGTTCGAACATCAGCACGCGGTTGCCGCTGGCCAATGCGATCGCGCCGCCCGAGCCGCCCTCGCCCACCACCGCCGACACCAACGGCACCCCCAGCGCGAGGCATGCCTCGGTCGAGCGCGCGATCGCCTCGGCCTGGCCGCGCTCTTCCGCCTGGATGCCGGGAAACGCGCCGGAGGTGTCCACCAGCGTCACCACGGGAAGCCCGAAACGATCGGCGAGTTCGAGCAGCCGGATCGCCTTGCGATAGCCCTCCGGCTTGCCCATCCCGAAATTGTGGCGCAGGCGGCTGGCGGTATCGTCGCCCTTTTCGTGCCCGAGCACCATCACGCGCTGCCCGCGAAAGGTGGCGAAACCGCCCAGGATCGCCTGATCGTCACCGAACGCGCGGTCGCCGGCCAGCGGCACGAACTCGTCGAACAGACCCGCGACATAATGTTTGAAGTGCGGACGTTCGGGATGCCGCGCGACCTGCGTCTTCTGCCAGGGCGAGAGCTTGCCGAACGTATCCTTCAGCAGCTTGTCCGACTTCGCCTGCAGCTTGGCGATCTCGGCGGAAATGTCGACGGTGCCCTCCGCGCCGGTGTCGCGCAGTTCGTCGATACGCGCCTGCAGCTCGGCGATGGGCTTCTCGAAGTCGAGGAAAATACGCATCGGGCGCAGCTAGGCGCGCTTTCGCAACGCGTCAACGAGCGGGTGGCGCTCGTTGACCAGCTCGACCAGGCGACGGCTGTCGACATGCGTGTAGATCTCGGTGGTCGCGATATCGGCGTGGCCCAGCATCGTCTGAAGCGCGCGCAGATCGGCACCGCCCTCCAGCAGGTGCGTGGCGAAGGCGTGGCGCAGGACGTGCGGACTGATCCGCTCGGGCGCGATGCCCGCCTCCGCCGCCAGCGCGCGGACGAGCTGGAACAGTCGCACGCGCGAGATGTGCGTGGCGCCCGACGGGAACAGGAACGCGCGATCGGCGGGAACGTGCGCGCGCCATGCCGCGACCGCCGCGCGCGCCGGATCGGAGATCGGCACCAGCCGCTCGCGCCCGCCCTTGCCCTTCAGGATCAGGAACGGACGGTCGGGATGGATCGCACCACGCGGCAGCGACACCAGCTCGGTCGCGCGCAGCCCGGAACCGTAGAGCAGCTCGAACAACGCCGACAGGCGCAGGTCGGTCGGGATGACGGGGTCGCGATCCAGCCGCGCCGCGATCGCCGCGAACAGCCGCTCGACATCATGGTGGTCGAGTGTGCGCGGCAGGGGGCGCCGCGCGCCGGGACGCGGCAGCGCCGGCGACGGATCGTCGGCGCGGTCGCCCTCGTCCACCAGATGCCCGAAGAACCGGCGCAGCGCCGCCGCCTTGCGCGCGACGGTGGCCTTCGACAGGTCCGCCCAGCCGTCCGCCAGCGTCGCCAGCGCGGCACCGTCCGCATCCGCCAGCCCGCCCTCCAGCGTTGCCGAGGCGAGCGACAGGTCACGGCGATAGGCGGCAAGCGTGTTCGCCGCCGCCCCGGCCTGCGCCGCCATCATCTCCAGGAACCGGTCGATCGCGGCGGCGTCGTTCACAACCGGGCGATCGCCTCCGCCGCGATCATCCGCGCCTCACCATCCAGCCCGACCGCCCGCAACGCCGCGACGATGCGATACAGCGCCGCCGGCGGCACATTCGCCCAGCTCCCCGCCTGCATCCCGACCGCCGCGAGCAGCAGGACGGTGCCGGGCTGCCCGGCCTCCACCGCGCGATCCAGCGCGCGCGTCCAGGCGTTCTGCGCCGCGATCGGCACGGCCAATCGTTCCGCAAGGTCGGTCACCGCGCCGCCCGGCAAGCGGCCCAGGCCAGCCATGCCCGCGAAGAACAGCTGCCGCTTCCGCTCCGCCAACGCCCCGGACGGCGCGTAATCGGTGACGGTGGCGGCGGGCAGTTGCGTGATCGCGTCCGGATCGGCGAGCAGCAGCATCGCCCAGCCATCGCTGCCGGCCGGAACCGCGCCCTGCCAACGCTGCGCGGTGCGATCCAGCCCGGCGGTCAGCATCGAGGCGATCAGGCGATTCGCCTGCGGCTCGTTGGCGGCGGCAGGCAGCCGCGCGGCGGCCCGCGCGGTCAGCACCAGCCGGGCATAGCGCGTCGCCGGGGTGTCGGCGGCGTCCCACAATTTGACCATCGCCGCGATCCGCGTCGCACGATCGTTGCCGACATAGGCGTCGCGCAGGGTGGCAGCGGTATTGGCGAGCGTGGCAGGCGCATCGCCGCCATCGGCCAGCGCCGCATAGAGATCGACCATCGCCGCGCTCGACAGCACCCCCATCGCCGCCGCGCGATCCGCGGCCGCCGCCCGCTCCGCCAGCGGGATCGCCGGCGCCATCGCCTGCCACCCGCGCACCTGCGCGCCGACCGATGCATACAGCTCGTCGGGCACCGCCACCCCGGTCGCGGTGGCCAGGCCGAAGCGCCACGCGGTGAGCTGC
Organism: uncultured Sphingomonas sp.; assembly: GCA_913777325.1. Lineage (GTDB taxonomy): Bacteria > Pseudomonadota > Alphaproteobacteria > Sphingomonadales > Sphingomonadaceae > Sphingomonas. The sequence continues at coordinate 85,324 of CAJYSA010000047.1, forward strand.
ACCACGGACGCCCATTCGATCGTCACCGCCTGCCGGCTGTTCAGCCCGGCGCCCATCACCTTTTGCGCGAGTTGCAGATCGATTCCGCTCGCCACGCGGCGGCGGCGGATGTCGGTCACCAACGGCTGGGTTCGTACCGCGCCGGTCAGCCCGGCGCACATCGCGCGGGCGACGATCCAGCCACGCTCGCTATCGCCCGCGCCATCCGCCAGCGGGCACAGCCCGGCGGGATCGGCGGTGGCGAGCGCGGCCTGCATCCACACCGCGCGAAGCTTCGGCGTCACATTGTCGGTATCGACCGCCTGCGCGACCGCGCGCGCCGACACCGATTCGCCCATCCGCAGCAACAGCCACGCACGCTCGGCGGCGAAATCCGCACCGTTCACGCGCGCTGGCGTGTTCACCTGCGCCACCAGCAGCCGACGCAGCCCGATCGACAGCCAGCGCGACGGCAAGGGCGCCGAGAGATAGCGCATCAGCCGCTCGACATATCGGCCATCGGCATCGCCGAACGCATCGCGCGCGAAGCCGTCATCGGCCCCCACCGCCGTCAGCGAGCGGCGCGCGAACGACGGCAGCACGTAACGCGGCGTCGGTGCCGGGCTGGGGCTTGCGGTCGGCGAGGGAAAAGGCAGCGGAGGAAGCGGGGGCAGCGGTCCCGCCGGGGTGGTTGCCTGCACGCGCGGCGCGGCGGGGGCAGCGCCCGGCGCGGGCGTTGGCGCGGCCGCCGGGGCGGACGACGGCGCCGCATCGCCGAAGCCGGGCGGCAACAGCGATTCGGGTCGATCCTGCGCGATCGCCGCCGCCGCCAGGCCGAGCGCCGCGACGCCGGCCAGCGCGGCGCGTTTAGCCGGCGAGATTGCCAAGCTCGACCGCCTTCTCGACGCGCGTCACGGGTTGCTCCGTGGCGCGCCCGGCGAGGAAGAACAGCGCGCCCAGCACGATCACCAGCAGCACGACGACGGAGACAATCAACCGGGTCATGAACATCCCAACCTGCACACGCGCGAACGATACGCGACCCCGGGCTTGCGCGTGCGTGCTGTTGCCGGGGACGGAACGCGCTGTATAGCCGCAGGGACGATGTTGCAAAGCCCGCCCGTCCCGTCCCGCCGCCCGTCGCGTCGTCCGTTCCGCTGGACCGGGCGCCCGATCGTGCTGGTCGGCCTGATGGGCGCGGGCAAGTCGACGGTCGGCCGGCGGCTGGCGATGCGGCTCGCGCTGCCGTTCGTCGATGCCGACACCGAGATCGAGAGCGCGGCCGGCATGTCGATCGCGGATATCTTCGCGCAGTTCGGCGAGGATTATTTTCGCGACGGGGAGCGTCGGGTGATCCAGCGGCTGATCGACGGGCGGCCCAAGGTGATCGCCACCGGCGGCGGCGCGTTCGTCAACGACGAGACGCGCGCGCTGATCCTGTCGGACGCGTTGGCGATCTGGCTCGACGCGCCCGTCGAGGTGCTGGCCGAACGGGTGAGGCGCCGCGACACCCGCCCGCTGCTGCGCGGCAAGGATCCCGCCACGGTGCTGCGCGAGCTCGCCGCCATTCGCAATCCGCTCTACGCGCTGGCGCATCTGCGCATCCCCAGCGCCAATGCCCCGCACGACACGACGGTGCGCGCGATCATGGAGGCCTTGAAGAAATGACGACCGTGACGGTGGCGCTGGGCGACCGCAGCTATGACGTGCGGATCGAGCCGGGCCTGCTGTCGCGCGCGGGCGCGGCACTGGCGCCGATCGTCGGGAAGCGCCCGGTCGTGATCGTGGCGGACGCCAATGTCGTCGGGCATCTCGCGACGCTGACCGCCTCGCTTGACGCCGAGGGCATCGCTCATGCCGAGATCGTCTTGCCCGCCGGCGAGGGATCGAAGAGCTGGGCGACGCTGGAGCGCCTGACCGACGAGCTGCTCGCGCTCGGCGTCGAGCGCGGCGATCATGTCGTGGCGCTGGGCGGCGGCGTGATCGGCGACCTGGTGGGCTTCGCCACCGCGATCCTGAAGCGCGGCTGCGGCTTCGTGCAGGTGCCGACGACGCTGCTGGCGCAGGTCGATTCGTCGGTCGGCGGGAAGACCGGGATCAACGCGCGCGCCGGCAAGAACCTGGTCGGTGCCTTCCACCAGCCCAGGATCGTGCTGATCGACCCCGACGTGCTCGACACCCTGCCCGCGCGACAGGTGCGTGCGGGCTATGCCGAGGTCGTCAAATACGGGCTGATCGACGACGCCGGGTTCTTCGCCTGGTGCGAGGCGAACGGAACGGCACTGCTGGCGGGCGATTCCGGTGCGCGCGTCCACGCGATCGCCCATGCCGTCGCCGCCAAGGCGCGGATCGTCGGCGAGGACGAGTTCGAGACCACGGGGCGCCGCGCGCTGCTCAACCTGGGCCACACGTTCGGCCATGCGCTGGAGGCCGAGGCCGGCTTCTCCGACCGCCTGTTGCATGGCGAGGCGGTGGCGGCGGGCTGCGGCCTGGCCTTCGCCTTCTCCGCGGCGACCGGGCGTTGTTCGACCGAGGACGCGGCACGCGTCGCGGCGCATTGGCGCGACAGCGGGCTGCCCGACGGCCTTGCCGCCACCGGCATCACCGCCCCCGCCGCCCGGCTGGTCGACCACATGCGCCACGACAAGAAGATGGCGGCGGGCACCCTGCCCTTCCTGCTCGCGCACGGCATCGGGCGGACGTACCTCGACAAGACCGTGGCGCTGGGCGAGGTCGCGGCGTTCCTCGGCGAGTCGGGGCGGTAGCGCGCGGCGCGCTGGACCCGCGAGCCACCCATCCCCGTTCGTACTGAGCTTGTCGAAGTACGTGAACGTGGCAGAGCGTCTGGGACACGCACTTCGACAAGCTCGGTGCGAACGGCTGAGCTACCACCACATCACGGAACGCTGCTTCCGACCGCCCGTTACGGTGGCTCTGCCAAGGAGAGCCGCATGCCGTATGTGAAGACCCGCGACGGGACCGATATCTACGTCAAGGATTGGGGCGAGGGCCGTCCGGTCGTCCTGATCCATGGCTGGCCGCTGTCCTCCGACAGTTGGGATCCGCAGATGAAGGCGCTGGCCGACGCCGGCTTCCGCGCGATCGCCTACGACCGGCGCGGCTTCGGGCGCTCGGGTCAGCCGTGGTCGGGCTATGACTACGATACGCTGACCGACGACCTGCACGACGTGATGGAAGCCGCCGGCGCGATGGAGGACGTGACGCTGGTCGGCTTCTCGATGGGCGGCGGCGAAGTCGCGCGCTACCAGAGCCGCCATGACGGCAAGGGCGTGATCTCCGCCGCGCTGATCAGCTCGGTCGTGCCATACATGCTGAAGACCGACGACAATCCCGACGGCGTGCCCGAAGAGACGCTGGCCGAGATCGCGGACGGCATCCTGAAGGATCGCCCGAACTTCTTCCGGACGTTCTTCAAGGACTTCTTCGGGGTCGGCTACGTCACCAGCCCGGTCAGCGAGGCGACGCTCGACTGGGCGTGGCGGATCGCGATGCAGGCCGGGTTGCAGCCGACGCTGAAGTGCGCGGAAAGCTTCGGCCACACCGATTTCCGCCCCGACCTGCCGGCCTTCCGCGTGCCGACGCTGGTGCTCCACGGCACGGCGGACAAGACAGTGCCGATCGACACCAGCGGTCGCGCGGCGGCGGCGGGCATCGCGAACGCGCAACTGGTGGAATATGACGGCGCGCCGCACGGCCTGTTCGCCACCGAAGGCGACCGGCTGACGCAGGACCTGTTGACCTTCCTGGGGCGGTAGATCGGCGCCGTCATTGCGAGCGCACGCGAAGCAATCCAGGGCGTCCTGATCCGGCTCTGGATTGCTTCGCTGCGCTCGCAATGACGGAAGGCATGGCGATTTCCGTCACCGCCATCACCACCCCCGCAAAGACCGAATGTCCTGGGTGAACGCCGTTTCGCCAGCAACCATGACATCCGGATGTATCCGGGACCATACATGCCGTCACTTCAGCGGAACGATCACCTCGTCCGGGTGCGCGACGTTCAGTTCCTTGCGCACCAGTTCGTCGACCATGTCGGGATTGGCATGGCGCGGATCGAGCAGCGCCACGCGGTTCTGGAGCATGAGGCGGCGCTGATCCAGTTCCGCATAATGCCGCTCCCGCGACACCAACTGGCGCTTGTAGTCACCCAGCGCGATAAGGCCGTTCGGCCCCAGGACCGCATACGCGCCGAAAAACGCCATCACCGCCACCGCCAACGCGGGAAAGGCGGCGCGACGAAGCGTCTGCGACAGGCGATTTGACGTGCGGGACATGGCGACCGCGATTCTCGCGAGTCGCCACGCCCTTGGCAAGCCCTATCAGCGCATCCGCAGCACATCACGGCCCGCGTAGCGCGCCATGCCGCCCAGCTCCTCCTCGATGCGGATCAGCTGGTTGTACTTCGCGAGCCGGTCGGAACGCGCGAGGCTGCCGGTCTTGATCTGCCCGCAATTGGTGGCGACCGCGAGATCCGCGATCGTCGAATCCTCGGTCTCGCCCGAGCGGTGCGACATGACCGCGCTGTAGCCGGCGCGCTCCGCGACGCGGATCGCCTCCAGCGTCTCCGACAGCGTGCCGATCTGGTTGACCTTCACGAGCAGCGAATTGGCCAGCCCCTGCGCGATCCCGTCCTTCAGACGCTTCGGGTTGGTGACGAACAGATCGTCGCCGACCAGCTGCACCTTCTTGCCGATCGCGTCGGTCAGCGCCTTCCAGCCCTCGAAATCGTCCTCGGCCATGCCGTCCTCGATCGAGAAGATCGGGTAACGCGCCGCCAGGTCCGCGAGATAATCGGCCATCGCGCCCGGCTCCAGCGTCAGGTTCTCGCCGGAGATGACGTACTTGCCGTCCTTGAAGAATTCGGTCGCGGCGCAGTCCAGCGCCAGCATCACGTCGTCGCCCGGCGTGTAGCCCGCGCGCTCGATCGACGTCATGATGAAGTCGAGCGCGTCGGTGGTGCTCGCCAGGTTCGGCGCGAAGCCGCCTTCGTCGCCGACCGCGGTCGCCAGCCCCTTCTCGCTCAGCCCCTTCTTGAGCGTGTGGAAGATTTCCGAGCCGCAGCGCACCGCCTCGGCCAGCGATTCGGCGCCCACCGGCACGATCATGAATTCCTGGAAATCGATCGGGTTGTCGGCATGTTCACCGCCGTTGATGATGTTCATCATCGGCACCGGCAGGACGTGCGCCGACACGCCGCCGACATAGCGGTACAGCGGCAGCCCCCGCGCATCCGCCGCCGCCTTCGCCACGGCCAGGCTGACGCCCAGGATCGCGTTGGCGCCCAGCCGCCCCTTGTTCTCGGTGCCGTCCAGCTCGATCATCGTCTGGTCGATTTCCAGCTGGTCCTCCGCGTCCAGCCCGATGATCGCGTCGGCGATCTCGTCGTTGACCGCATCGACCGCCCCATCGACGCCCTTGCCGCCCCAGCGCGTCTTGTCGCCATCGCGACGCTCCACCGCCTCGTGCGCGCCCGTCGACGCGCCCGACGGCACCGCCGCGCGGCCGAAACTGCCGTCGTCGAGCAGCACGTCGACCTCGACGGTCGGGTTGCCGCGGCTGTCGATGATCTGGCGTCCGTGCAGGTCGATGATTGCGGTCACGAAACGATCCTCCTATTTTCCTGCCGCAGCGGCAGGGCACGGCGCCTCCTAGCGGGCGCCCGGCGATGCTGCAACGCGATGGAACCGGCGGCGCGGCCACCGGGTTGTTTGACCTCGACCAGGGAAGGATAGATCATGGCCGACGAGCAGGATCGCGATACGCTCCAGCATTCCAATCCGGCGGATGCGTCTCCGCCGCCCGCCGACGCCGCCTTCACGCCTGCCGCGCCGCTGAAGGACGCGGGCGTGGAATTCTCCCCCGAGGAGAAGGCAACGGGCGGCAGCACGCTGGCCGACGCCAAGCAGACGGTGCGCGACCACGTGTCCAAGGGCCGCGAACAGGCCGCCGACAAGGCGCGCGGGTTGGCCGAGGACGGCAAGGCGAAGGCCACCGACGCGCTGGCACAACTGTCGCAGTTGCTGACCGATGCCGCCGGGCAGGTGGATGACAAGCTGGGCGCGCAATACGGCCAGTATGCGCGTTCGGCGGCGGACCGCGTTCAGGGCTTCTCCAGCGCCATCGACCAGAAGAGCGTGGACGATCTGATCGCCGACGCGCGCGAGCTGGTGCGCAAGAGCCCCGAGGTCGCGGTGGGCATCGCCGCCGGCGTCGGCTTCGTCGTGGCGCGGCTGCTCGGCTCGGCCATCGATCAGCGCGATGCCTGATCGAATGTCCGATCGGATGGACGTGCGCGACCGCATCTTGCCGGAAAGCATCCCGCAACTGGTAACCCAGCTGGCAACGGACGCGCGCGAGGTCGCGACGGCGGAGATCGCGCTGGCCAAGGCCAAGGCGATGTTCGCAGTCACCCGCTACAAGACCGCCGCGATTCGCTTTGCGATCGCCGGCGTCCTGGGTCTGGCGGCGCTGATCGCGTTGCTGGTCGGCGCGATCATGGCGTTGGCGACGGTGATCGGCCCCGGCTGGGCGACGCTGGCGGTGGTGGGGATCGTTCTGGTGATCGCCGCGCTGCTCGCGCTGTCGGGCAAGAAGGCGCTCGCCGCATGAGTGCCGAGGACGTCGCCCTGGCGGAGGCCCGCGCCAGCGAAGCGCGACGCCGGCTCGATGGGACGGTCGAGCGCCTGCAGACCGAGCTGGAACCCCGCCGATTGGCCCGGGTCGCGCTGGCCGAGGTCACCGAGGGCGGCGAGCGCGTCGCACGCGCCGGCGCCGATGTCGCGCGGCGCAATCCCGGCGTGCTTGCCGGGGGCGCGACGTTGCTGGTCGCGCTGGTGACCGGTCGCCAGATCGCCCGGATGTTCGGCAAGAAGAAGCGGCAGAAGCAATTGCCGTCCCCACAGGATGTAGCCTCATCGGCCGAAAGGATTGGATCATGACCGACGTGAACAAGGATCGGGAGCAGCACGGTCGCCTTGATCAGGCGCGTGAAACCGCCGCGCAGGTGATCGACAACGCGCGCCACCGCGCCAGCGACGCCGCGCATGCGACCGCCGAAACGCTGGAATCGAATCCGATCGGCGTGCTGGTGGGCGGGCTGGTCGTGGGCGCGGCGATCGCCGCGATCCTGCCGCGCAGCCAGCGCGAGAAGGAATTGCTATCGGGTGTCGGGCGCAAGATCAACGCGGCCGCGGTCGCTGCGCTGGCCGCCGCCAAGGATGCCGGGCGCGCGGAGCTCGACCAGTTGGGCCTGACCCCGAATGCCGCCCGCGATCAGGCGAAGTCGCTTTTTCAGGGTGTGCTGAAGGCGGCGAGCACCGCCGGCTCGGCAGCGGCACAGGCCGGGAAGGATCAGGTCAAGAGCACGTCCTGACCCCTTCAAAGCGCGCGCCGTCCGCGCTAGGAGAACGCAGGAGCCGCCCGCGCGACCGTGGCGGCGCCTCGTGCAGCAGGGAGAGAGCCGATCGACATGCCGATGCATGATCGAACAGCTCCTGTTGCGCGGGCGTCACGCGGTCGCTTGGTCGGTGTTCGTTCAATTTAAGCGGGAGCGCGTGCATGAGCAAGCTTCACCTGGTGTTCGGCGGCCGCGTGAGCGACCCGCGCACCCTCGAATTCAGTGACCTGTCCTCGATCGATATTGTCGGGGTGTTCCCCGATTATGCCAGCGCCGAGAAGGCATGGCGCGCCGCCGCGCAGCGCACCGTCGACGATGCCGAGATGAAATATGTCGTGGTCCACCTGCATCGGTTGCTGGAACCGGACCTGCTCGGCAAGGCCGACGCCTGACCGTCGCTCCTGTCGGCGCAATGCTTCGGAGTTCGGGCCTCCGGCTCCGAAGCGCGTCGCATCGATTGGCTCGCGGCGTCGGTGACCGACTTCGCGCGTGATCGTGTCGTTCAGAATAGCTCGTCGAGCGCGCGGTGCAGGTCGCTTCGCTCCGGCTCCAACTCGTCGATCCCGGGCGCATCGAGGAAGGCGCGCTGAGCCAGGGCGCCGAACCCGCCAAGATCCCGCCGGCCGATGAAGATGTCGCGATAGGGGTCGCCGACGCCCAGCCGTCCGACATCGATACACCCGACGACGGCCCCCTCGGCATCGAGGATGATGTTCCCCAGCGAGAAATCGCCGTGGACGATCACGCGCCCTTGCGCATGACCGGCAAGCGCCTCGACCTTCGCCAATACGCGTTCGGCGGGCCAGCCGGCATGTTCGTCGTCGAAATCGTCGATGTCGACGCGCCCTTCCGCGACCAGCCGCCGCACAGCGGGCAGCCACCCGGCGACACTGGAGTCGAAGGGACAGTCGTCGATCGGCAAGGCATGCAAGCGGCGCAGGAACGCCGCCAGCGTCCGCGCCACCTCGGCCGCGCGTTGGCTCTCCGCCTTGATGAGGTCACCCGCCGACACGCCGGGCAGCGCCGTCATCAGCAGCCACGTCGCGTCGCCATCATCGGCGCGCGCGACGATGCGCGGCGCGTCGATCCGTCGGTCCAGCCACTCCAGCCGCCCGGCCTCGTCCGCGACCAGTTCCGCCGCGGCGCCCTCGCCAACCTTCAGGAAGTAATCGCGGTGCGCACCGGTCGCGCGATACACCGCCGCCCCGGACTGGCCGGCGTGGACCTGCGACAGGACGCGATCGCCGACGTGCGCCGCGATCGCGTCCGGCCATCGCACGTCAGATGAACTCGATCTTCGACACCAGATAATAACGGTCGCCGGCCGGCACGGACACCTCGACCTCGTCGTCGACGCTGCGCCCGATCAACGCGCGGCCCAGCGGCGAATTGTAGCTGATCCGCCCGGTCTTGGCGTCCGCCTCGGTCTGCCCGACGATCTGGTAACGGACCGGCTTGTCGTCCTCGTCCATCAGCGTCACAGTCGCGCCGAACACGATCTTGTCGCCCGACAGGTCGCGCGGGTCGATGATCTGCGCGCGGCTCAGCTTGTCCTCGATATCGGCGATCGTCGCCTCGACCTGCCCCTGCCGCTCCTTGGCGGCGTGATATTCGGCGTTTTCCGACAGGTCGCCGTGCGCGCGCGCTTCCTCGATCGCATCGACGATCAGCGGGCGCTCGGTCTTCAGCCGTTTCAGATCCGCAGTCAGCTTTTCGTAGCCTTCCTGCAGCATCGGCATCTTCTCGACGGTCGCCATCGCTTGTCCTTCAAAAACGCGTCCCCGGGACGGCCCCTCCCTAAGAAGCCGCCCCTGCCATCAGCACGAATGTCCGGGGATCAGTTGTGCGGCTGCGAATAATAGGATTGCAGCGGCCGCACTTCAAGGTTGCGTTCACCATCGCCCTTCACCGCCGCGTGGATCGCCTGCGCCGCCTGCACCGCCGCCGACGCGGTGGTGAAATACGGCACCTTGCCGTTCACCGCCGACGCGCGGATCGGCTGCGAATCCTTCAGGCTCTGCCACCCCTCGGTGGTGTTGAAGATCAACGCGATCCCGCCATCCTTGATGCGATCGACGATGTGCGGGCGGCCCTGCGCCACCTTGTTCACCGTCTCGACCGGCAATCCGGCGCGCGACAGATGATCGGCGGTGCCGGTGGTCGCGACGATCGTGAACCCGGCATCCACCAACGCCCGCACCGCCGGGACGATCAGATCCTTGTCGCCGGGCTTGACGCTAACGAACACCGCGCCGCTGGTCGGCAGGACGGTGCCCGCGCCGAGCTGCGACTTGGCGAAGGCGGTGGTGAAATCGGGCGAGATGCCCATGACCTCGCCGGTGCTCTTCATCTCGGGCGACAGCACCGGGTCGATTCCCGGGAAGCGCGCGAACGGGAACACCGCTTCCTTGACCGCGAAATAATCGATGGCGCGATCGATCGTCGGCAGGTCGCGCAATTTCTCGCCCGCCATCACGCGGCTGGCGATCTTCGCGATCGGCGCCCCGATCGCCTTGGCGACGAACGGCACGGTGCGGCTGGCGCGCGGGTTGACCTCGATGAGATAGACCTGCCCGTCCTTGACCGCGAACTGGATGTTCATCAGGCCAACGACGCTCAGCCCATGCGCCAGCGCCTCCGCCTGACGCTCGATCTCGGCGATGATCTCCGCCGACAGCGAATAGGGTGGGATCGAGCAGGCGCTGTCACCCGAATGGACGCCCGCCTCCTCGATGTGCTGGAGCACGCCCGCGACCACCACATCCTCGCCATCGCAGATCGCATCGACGTCGACCTCGATCGCGTCGCGCAGATACTGGTCGATCAGCACCGGCGCGTCGCCCGACACCTGCACCGCGGTCTGGATGTAATCCTCGAGCTGCTGGTCGCTGTCGACGATCTCCATCGCGCGGCCACCCAGCACGTAGCTGGGGCGCATCAGCACCGGATAGCCGATGCGGTTGGCGACGTTCAGCGCCTCCTCGCGGCTGCGCGCGATGCCGTTGGCGGGCTGAAGCAACTTCAACCGGTTGACCAGCGCCGCGAACCGCTCGCGGTCCTCGGCCAGGTCGATCGCATCCGGGCTGGTGCCCAGGATCGGGATCCCCGCCTTTTCCAGCGCACGCGCCAGGTTCAGCGGCGTCTGCCCGCCGAACTGCACGATCACGCCGACCAGCTCGCCCTTCGACTGTTCGACGTGCAGGATCTCCAGCACGTCCTCGGCGGTCAGCGGCTCGAAATAGAGGCGATCGGACGTGTCATAATCGGTGCTCACCGTCTCCGGATTGCAATTGACCATGATCGTCTCATAGCCCGCGTCCGCCAGCGCGAAGCAGGCGTGGCAGCAGCAATAATCGAACTCGATCCCCTGTCCGATCCGGTTCGGCCCGCCGCCCAGAATCACGATCTTGCGTCGGTCGGACGGCAGCGCCTCGTTCTCCGGCTCGCCGAAGCTGGGCGCTTCGTAGGTCGAATACATATACGGCGTCTTGGCGTCGAACTCGGCGGCGCAGGTGTCGATCCGCTTGAAGACGGGGCGCACGCCCAGCTTCAGGCGATGCTCGCGCACCTCCTCCTCGGTCACGCCGCCAGTCATCGCCTTGACCGCCTCGTGGATCAACCCCGATCCCCGCGCGATCCCGCGGCTCATGCCGCGCAGGTTCGCGGATTGCAGCGCCAGCCACGCCAGCCGCTTGTCGGAGAAGCCCATCGCCTTCAGGCGCCGCATTCCGGCCGCGTCGATCGGCAGGCCGTCCTTCATCACCTCGTTCTCGGCGGCGACGATCTCGGCCATCCGCTCCAGGAACCACGGATCGTACTTCGCGATCGCGTGCACCTCGGCGACGGTGAAGCCTTCCCGAAGGGCCTGGGCGGCGACCAGCAGCCGGTCCGGCGTCGGCGAGGCGAGTGCCGCCTCGATCTCGGCGCGTGGCGCGCCCACCAGCCGGTCGACATGGTTGAAGCCCGACAGCCCGGTCTCCAGACCGCGCAGCGCCTTCTGCATCGATTCGTGGATATTGCGCCCGATCGCCATCACCTCGCCGACCGACTTCATCGCGGTGCCCAGCACCGCCTCGGCGCCCTTGAACTTCTCGAACGCGAAGCGCGGGATCTTGGTGACGACATAGTCGATCGTCGGCTCGAACGAAGCCGGGGTGGCACCCGTAATGTCGTTCTCGATCTCGTCCAGCGTGTAGCCGACCGCCAGCTTCGCGGCGACCTTGGCGATCGGGAAGCCGGTCGCCTTCGACGCCAGCGCCGACGAGCGCGATACGCGCGGGTTCATCTCGATGACGATCAGGCGGCCGTCCTTGGGATTGACCGCGAACTGCACGTTCGACCCGCCGGTTTCGACGCCGATCTCGCGCAGCACCGCGATGCTGGCGTTGCGCATGATCTGATATTCCTTGTCGGTCAGCGTCAGCGCGGGCGCGACGGTGATCGAGTCGCCCGTGTGGACGCCCATCGGATCGACGTTCTCGATCGAGCAGATGATGATGCAATTGTCCGCGCGGTCGCGGACCACCTCCATCTCATATTCCTTCCAGCCGAGCAGCGATTCCTCGATCAGCACCTCGGTGGTCGGCGACGCGTCCAGCCCCTTGCGGACGATCTCGACGAATTCCTCGCGATTGTACGCGATGCCGCCACCGGTGCCGCCCAGCGTGAAGCTCGGGCGGATGATCGCGGGCAGCCCGACCTTCTCCAGCCCGACCAGCGCTTCCTTCTCGGTATGCGCGATATGGCTGCGCGCGCTTTCCAGCCCGATCTTGTCCATCGCGTCGCGGAACTTCAGCCGGTCCTCGGCCTTGTCGATCGCATCGGCATCGGCGCCGATCATCGTCACGCCGAACTTCTCGAGCGTGCCGTCGCGGAACAGCGCCAGCGCGGTGTTCAGCGCGGTCTGCCCGCCCATCGTCGGCAGGACCGCGTCGGGACGCTCCTTCTCGATGATCTTGGCGACCACTTCGGGGGTGATCGGCTCGACATAGGTCGCGTCGGCCAGCTCGGGATCGGTCATGATCGTCGCCGGGTTCGAATTGACCAGGACGATGCGATAGCCCTCTTCCTTGAGCGCCTTGATCGCCTGCGTGCCCGAATAATCGAACTCGCACGCCTGCCCGATGACGATCGGGCCCGCGCCGATGACGAGGATGGAGGAGATGTCGGTGCGTTTGGGCATATCAGTTTCGGGGCCGCTTGAATATGAGGACGGTAGATTCAGTCTTACTCGCGATGTTTACTGGGCCAGCTGAGACAAGCTCCCATCCTTTATATCCGAGTTCTCGCAGCCCCTCTTCCAGATTGCAGCCCTTTAACTCCTGATTGTCCCAATCAGGTTTGGCGGCGTTCGCGGCGAAGCTTGCTACTTTATATTCCCACCTAATCACCGGACCACTCCGGTAAGCGCTCCCACAAACCGCTCGAACAGATAGAAACTATCCTGCGGCCCCGGGCTCGCCTCGGGGTGATACTGCACCGAGAACGCCGGGCGGTCGGTCAGTTCCAGCCCCGCGTTCGACCCGTCGAACAGCGACACATGCGTCTCGCGCGCGTTCGCGGGCAGCGAGTCGCGCTCGACCGCGAAGCCGTGGTTCATGCTGGTGATCTCGACCGCGCCGTCCTGCACCCGTTTCACCGGGTGGTTCGCGCCGCGATGGCCCTGAAACATCTTGGTGGTGCGCGCGCCGACCGCGAGCGCCAGCAATTGGTGACCCAGGCAGATGCCGAACAGCGGCTTGCCCGTCTCCAGCAACTGGCGGATCACCGGCACGGCGTAGTCGCCGGTCGCGGCGGGGTCGCCGGGGCCGTTCGACAGGAAGATGCCGTCCGGGTTCAGCGCCATGATCTCGTCATAGGTCGCACTGGCGGGCACCACCGACACCTTCGCCCCGGCCTGGACCAGATTGCGGAAGATGTTGAACTTGCTGCCATAATCGATCGCGACGACGTGTGGGCGGTTCTGCGGGGCACGTGCTTCGACAGGCTCAGCACGAACGCCGTTTTCTTCACCCGCTCGTCCTGAGCTTGTCGAAGGACGTGTGTCGGACGCTTCGTCATAGCCGAACCCCAGCCGCCAGATGCCGCCGGCCCAGGTGCCGTGCGTCTCACGCGTGACGTCCTTGGCGAGGTCCATGCCCTCCAGCCCCGGCCAGCCGCGCGCCATCTTGAGCAGCGCGTCGAGGTCGAAGTCGCCAGTCGGCGAATGCGCGACGACGCCGTTCGGCGCGCCGCCCGAACGGATGCGCCGCGTCAGCGCGCGGGTGTCGATCCCGGCGAGGCCGATGCGCGTGTGGCGCTTCATCCAGCCGTCGAGGTTCTCCATCGCGCGGAAGTTCGACGGCGCGGTCGGATCCTCGCGGACGATCATGCCCAAAGCGTGCGGATTGTCCGCCTCCACGTCGTCCGGGTTCGCCCCGACGTTGCCGATGTGCGGGAAGGTGAAGGTGATGATCTGCCCCGCGAACGACGGGTCGGTCATGATCTCCTGATAGCCCGTCATCGCGGTGTGGAAGCAGACTTCCCCTACGGCAGCGCCCTCCGCGCCGAAACCTCGGCCCCACGCGACCTCGCCATTGGCCAGGACGAGAACGCCGGTGGCGCCTTCGGGCATGGGGGCGTGCGGAAACTCAGGCTCGGCCATGATGGGCGGGCACTCCTTGAATGGGTCGGCAATGTCGCTAAGCCCCGCCCGCTAGAGACGCATCGGCGATGCGTCAATCTGTTAAGGACGAGTGGATGATTCGCGACGACATCAAGGCAGCGCAGATCGCGGCGATGAAGGCCGGCGACAAGGAAGCGCGCGGCGCTATCGGTCTGATTCAGGCCGCGATCAAGAATCGCGATATCGAGGCGCGCACCGGCACCGCGCCGACCGACGACGACGCGCTGGTGATCGAGGTGCTGCAGAAGATGGTCAAGCAGCGCCGCGAATCGATCGCGATGTACGAACAGGGCGGCCGCGCCGAACTCGCCGCCGCCGAGGCCGCCGAAGTCGCGGTGATCGAACGCTTCCTGCCCGCGCAGATGAGCGAGGAGGAGACGAAGGCGGCGATCGAGGCGATCAAGGCCGATCTGGGCGCGAGCGGCATGAAGGACATGGGCCGCGTGATGGCCGAACTGAAGGCGCGCCACGCGACGACGCTCGACATGAGCAAGGCGAGCGGGCTGGTGAAGGCGGCCTTGGCCGGGTGACCGGATCTCCCCTCCCGCTTGCGGGAGGGGTCGGGGGAGGGCAAATGGAACAACGCACCAGGGCTCAACAGCTTCGTCGTGACGCCACCCCCGCCGAGCGCCTGCTATGGCAGCATCTGTCCGCGAGAAAGGTTGCAGGCACGCGTTTCAACCGCCAAGTGCCGATCGGGCCGTACATCTGCGACTTCGTGGCGCGGTCGGTCAGGCTCGTCATCGAGGTGGATGGCGGTCAGCATGGGTGGCAAAGTGACAAAGACGCGACTCGGACGCACTATCTGGAAGGTCTTGGTTACACCGTGATGCGCTTCTGGAACCACGATGTGACGGAACGGACCGGAGGCGTGGTGCAGCGTATCGAGGCAGTGATTGCTGCGCTCCCCTCCCCCCACCCCTCCCGCAAGCGGGAGGGGAGCAAATGAGCCTCACCCCCGCCTTCCTCGACGAACTGCGCGCGCGCACCTCGCTGACCGCGCTCGTCGGCAAGAGCGTGAAGCTCACCCGCGCCGGGCGCGAGTCCAAGGGTTGCTGCCCGTTCCATAACGAGAAGACGCCCAGCTTCTACGTCAACGACGACAAGGGCTTCTATCACTGCTTCGGCTGTTCGGCGCACGGCGACGCGATTCGCTGGATGACCGATCATCAGGGTCTGCCGTTCATGGACGCGGTGAAGGAACTCGCCGCCGCCGCCGGGATGGAGGTTCCCGCCCCCGACGCGCGCGCCGCGCAGCGCGCCGAGCGCGCCAAGTCGCTCCATGACGTGATGCAGGCCGCCGCCGACTGGTTCGTCCAGCAACTCGGCGGGATCGACGGCGCGGAGGCGCGCGCGCTGCTCGACCGGCGCGGGATCAAGGAGGCCACGCGCAAGGCGTTCGGGTTCGGCTATGCGCCCGATGCGCGCGGCAGACTGCGCACCGCGCTGAAAGACTTCGGCGACGCGATGCTGATCGAGGCCGGGCTGCTGATCCAGGTCGAGGGCAAGGAGCCGTACGACCGCTTCCGTGGCCGGCTGATGATCCCGATCCGCGACCCGCGCGGACGCGTGATCGCGTTCGGCGGGCGGATCATCGGCGAGGGCGAGCCGAAGTACCTCAACTCGCCGGACACGCCGCTGTTCGACAAGGGCCGCACGCTCTACAACCTCGACCGCGCGTCGCCCGCCGCGCGCAAGACCGAGCGGCTGTTCGTGGTCGAGGGCTATATGGACGCGATCGCGCTGGCCCAGGGCGGGATCGGCGAGACGGTCGCACCGCTCGGCACCGCGCTGACCGAGCAGCAACTGGAGCGGTTGTGGCGCGTCGTCGACGTGCCGGTGCTGTGCTTCGACGGTGACAAGCCCGGGCAGAAGGCCGCGATCCGCGCCGCGCATCGCGCGCTGCCGATGCTGGCGCCGGGGCGCAGCCTGGGCTTCGCGACGCTGCCGGAGGGTCAGGATCCCGACGATCTGATGCGCACAAAGGGCGCGTCGGCGTTCGAGGCGCTGGTCCGCGACGCGGAACCGCTGGCCGACCGGCTATGGAAGCACGAGCTTGCCGCCGAGCCGCTCGACACCCCCGAACAGCGCGCCGGCCTCAGGAAGCGGCTGAACGATCTGGCCGAGACGATCGCCGACCCATCGGTGAAGGCCGAATACAAGGCCGAGTTTCGCCACCGCTTCGACGAGCGCTTCGCGCGCCAGCGTCAGCCGTTCCAGCAGCGGCAGCCCTTCTATCCGATGGGCCAGCGCAAGCCGGGCCAGAAATGGACCCCGCCCCCGCCCCCGGTGACCGAGGACGCCAAGAAGGTCCGTGCGGCGGGCAATATCGATCGCGTGCTCGCCAAGGCGGTGCTGGCCGGGCTGATCCGGCATCCGGCGGAGATCGCGCGGCACATGGAGATGCTGGGCAGCCTGAAGCTGGCGGACGGAGCGTTGGGGCGGCTGTTCGAGGCGGTCGTCGACGTCGCGCTGGAGGATCGCCGGGCCGGACCGCTTGATAGCGGAAGGATGGTCACCATATTGGCACGATCCGGTTTCGAGGCGATCGCCCATGATCTTCTGAGAGCCGATACGATGCCCTATTCGTTCACCCGTGCCGATGGCGACGAAAAACAGGCGCGCGACGACCTCGACGAGGCGATCGCGGTGCTGGTCGCGCGGCCGGAGGTGGATGCGGCGCTGGCGGAGGCGACCTCCGCGATGCAGACGCATTTCACCCCCGAGGCGTTTGAACGACAGGTGGCGTTGGTGAACGAACAGCGGGCGCTGGACGAGCGACTTGCAAATCTGGTGCAGGCAAACGAAGACGCCCGCGCGCTTGGACCCGAGGACGATTGATGGCGAAGATGAACGGTGGCGGTGCTGACGAAGGCGCGGAAGTGGCCGATGCCCCGCTGATCGACCTGAACGACGCGAACATCAAGAAGCTGATCGCGCGCGCCAAGAAGCGCGGGTACATCACCTACGACCAGCTCAACGAGGCGCTGCCGCAGGACCAGATGTCGTCCGACCAGCTCGAGGACGTGATGTCGGCGCTCAACGAAATGGGCGTCAACATCGTCGAGAACGAGGAAGCGGGCGAGGACGGCGAGACCGAGGAGCGCGCCGACGACGACGAGCAGGAAGCCGTCGACGGCGGCGAGGCCGACGGCTCGGCCCCGGCGGTCGAGAAGAAGAAGGAGACGGTCGATCGCACCGACGATCCCGTCCGCATGTACCTGCGCGAGATGGGGGCGGTCGAGCTCCTGTCGCGCGAGGGCGAGATCGCGATCGCCAAGCGCATCGAGGCCGGCCGCGACACGATGATCCTGGGGCTGTGCGAAAGCCCGATCACCTTCAACGCGATCATCGACTGGTCGACCGCGCTCAACGAGGGCACGATGCAGTTGCGCGAGATCGTCGATCTCGACGCGATGCTGTCGAAGGGCCCGTCCGCCGAGCAGGTGGAGGGCGCCGAGGACGACACCGGCGAGATCAGCGCGTCCAACGCCGGGCCGCAGTTCAAGGAAGAGGACGAGCCCGAAGAGGCGCCCGCCGACGACGATGACGACATGACCGAGCGCCGCGCGCCGCGTCCCAGCGACGACGAGGAGGAGGACAATACCCTCAGCCTCGCGCAGATGGAGGAGACGCTCAAGCCGCAGGCGCTGGAGAAGTTCGCCAACATCACCGCCATCTACCGCAAGTTCTCCAAGATGCAGGAGAGCCGACTGGAAGCGATGGGCAACGGCGTCGAGCTGTCGTCGGCGGAGGAGCGCAAGTATCAGAAGCTGCGCGAGGATCTGACCGCGGAGGTCGAGAGCGTCCAGTTTCACCAGACCAAGATCGAATATCTCGTCGACCAGCTCTACAGCTACAATCGCCGGCTTACGACGCTGGGCGGGCAGATGCTGCGTCTGGCCGAGCGGCACAAGGTGAACCGCAAGGACTTCCTCGACCGCTACATGGGGCATGAGCTGGACGAGGGGTTCATCGCCTCGGTCACCGGCCTCGACAAGAAGTGGACGGCCTTCGCGACCAACGAGGTCGCGGCGGTGGATCGCATCCGTACCGAGATCAGCGAGATCTCGCAGCAGACCGGCATGGCGCTCAGCGAGTTCCGCCGGATCGTCAACATGGTGCAGAAGGCGGAGCGCGAGGCGCGCATCGCCAAGAAGGAGATGGTCGAGGCGAACCTGCGCCTCGTGATCTCGATCGCCAAGAAGTACACGAACCGCGGCCTGCAGTTCCTGGACCTGATCCAGGAGGGCAACATCGGGTTGATGAAGGCGGTGGACAAGTTCGAATATCGTCGCGGCTACAAGTTCTCGACCTACGCGACCTGGTGGATCCGGCAGGCGATCACGCGATCGATCGCGGATCAGGCGCGCACGATCCGTATCCCGGTCCACATGATCGAGACGATCAACAAGCTGGTCCGCACCAGCCGCCAGTTCCTCCACGAGCAGGGCCGCGAGCCGACCCCGGAGGAGATGGCGGAGCGCCTGAGCATGCCGCTCGAAAAGGTCCGTAAGGTGATGAAGATCGCCAAGGAGCCGATCTCCCTCGAAACGCCGATCGGCGACGAGGAAGATAGCCACCTGGGCGACTTCATCGAGGACAAGAACGCGGTCATTCCGGTCGACGCCGCGATCCAGGCGAACCTGAAGGAAACGGTCACCCGCGTGCTCGCGTCGCTGACCCCGCGTGAGGAGCGCGTGCTGCGGATGCGCTTCGGGATCGGGATGAACACCGATCACACGCTGGAGGAGGTCGGGCAGCAGTTCAGCGTGACCCGCGAACGCATCCGGCAGATCGAGGCGAAGGCGCTGCGCAAGCTGAAGCACCCGTCGCGCAGCCGCAAGATGCGCAGCTTCCTCGACCAGTAATCCTTAACCGGCCGGCAATCACGATTGCCGGCCGGTCATCTTTTATGCCTCTGTAAACCCGAATTTTACAGTCGCTCCGTTACCTCCGATGCGCCGGTCGCACTCACGTGCCGGCCTGGCGGGTGAGCGGAGGAAAGCGTGACCATCGCACTGGACAAACGCGCGGCGGGGTGTGCCGACACGATCCTGGCCATGGTCGCCAGCGACGGCACCGCCGCGTCGCCGCACGCCCGCGCGCTGATGCAGCCCGCCGCCACCCTACGGGACATCGCCGATGCGGTGCACGCCTTGTGCGTGATCCACGGCGCCTTCCCGGGCATCGTCGATCGCGCGGGCACCGCCTGCGTCGATCCGGCGGAAGGCACGTGGCTGGAACGCGCGGCGGCCGCGATGAGCGCGGAGCGCGCGCTGCTGGTGCGCCTCACCGCCGCCGCCGGCCCCCTGCCCTCCACCCCCGGCCAGGCCGCGTCGGAAACCGCGATCACCGGACAGCGCAATGCGCTGGAGATGCTGGCGCGTTCCGACCGCCGGGGCTGCGCCACCGGCACCGCCATAGCCTTCGTGCTGGACTGGGCGGCGGTGCGCGGCGTGCTGGACGCGTGTGCGAAGCGCATGGCGCTTCCCGCCGGCGCGCCCTTCGCCCAGGTCGCGAGCGAGACCATCACGCTGCTGCGCGCGATCGAGGCCCCCGCGCCGGTCGAGCGCGCGATGGCGTTCGGCGCGCAACAGATGCTCGCCCAGCATCGCGGGCTGTGGCAGCTTCTCGAGGCCCGCGCCGTCGCGCGCGGCGAGATGTGATCGCCGCTTAACGGTTGCGCCAGCCGCCTACGCGTCGCTATCCATACCCGATCTTCGATGAGGGACGGGAAAGCGGATGCAGCGCTTCGAGGGCACGCGCGACTATGTCGCCACCGACGATCTGAAAGTGGCGGTGAACGCGGCGGTCGCGCTGCGCCGCCCGCTGCTGGTGAAGGGGGAGCCGGGCACCGGCAAGACCGTGCTGGCGCAGGAGATCGCGCGCGCCGCCGACGCCGAGTTGATCGAATGGAACGTCAAGTCGACCACCAAGGCGCAACAGGGGCTGTACGAATATGACGCGGTGGCCCGGCTGCGCGACGGCCAGCTCGGCGATCCGCGCGTCCACGACATCGCCAATTACATCCGCCGCGGCAAATTGTGGGAGGCGTTCACCCGCCCCACGCCGCCGGTGCTGCTGATCGACGAGATCGACAAGGCCGATATCGAATTCCCCAACGATCTGCTTCAGGAGCTCGATCGGATGGAATTCCATGTCTACGAAACCGGCGAGACGGTGCGCGCGGCACAGCGCCCGATCGTGGTCATCACATCGAACAACGAGAAGGAATTGCCCGACGCGTTCCTGCGCCGCTGCTTCTTCCATTACATCCGCTTCCCCGATCGTGAGACGATGCAGGCGATCGTCGACGTGCACTTTCCGGGGATCCAGAAGCTGCTGGTCTCGCGCGCGATGGACATCTTCTACGAGGTCCGCGAGGTGCCGGGCCTGAAGAAGAAGCCGTCGACCAGCGAATTGCTCGATTGGCTGCGGCTGCTCCTGCACGAGGACATGCCGCTGGAGGTGTTGCAGAACCGCGATCCGACGAAGGCGATCCCGCCGCTGCACGGCGCGTTGCTGAAGAACGAGCAGGACGTGATGCTGTTCGAACGGTTGGCGTTCATGGCGCGGCGGCAGCCCCGCGGCTGATGTTCCTCGCTTTCCTCGACCAGTTGCGCGGCGCCGGCATCCCGGCGGGCATGAAGGAGCATCTGTTGCTTCTCGACGCCCTGCGGGCCGAGGTGATCGACCATACGCCGGAACAATTCTATCATCTTTCCCGCGCGATCTACGTCAAGGACGAGGCACTCTACGACCGGTTCGACCGGGTGTTCGCGCATGTCTTCAAGGGACTGGAAACCAGTTTCGCCACTCCCGGCGGCGAGATCCCCGCCGAATGGCTGAAGGCGGTGGCCCAGCGCTATCTCAGCCCCGAGGAAATGGCGGCAATGGAGTCGCTGGGGTCGTGGGACACGATCATGGAGACGCTGCGCCAGCGACTGGAGGAGCAGCACGCGCGTCATCAGGGCGGCTCCAAATGGATCGGCACCGGCGGTACCAGCCCGTTCGGGAATGGCGGCTACAATCCCGAGGGGGTGCGGATCGGCGGCGAATCGACGCATCGCCGCGCGATCAAGGTGTGGGACCAGCGCATGTTCCGCGATCTGGACAACACCCGCGAACTGGGGACGCGCAACATCAAGGTCGCGCTGCGCCGTCTGCGCCGCTTCGCGCGCGAAGGGGCGGCGGAGGAACTGGACGTGGACGCGACGATCGCCGGCACCGCCCGACGCGGCTGGCTGGATGTCGCCATGCGGCCGGAGCGGCGCAATGCGGTCAAGCTGCTGCTGTTCCTCGACGTCGGCGGGTCCATGGATCCGCATATCCGGCTGTGCGAGGAATTGTTCTCCGCGGCCACCGCCGAGTTTCGCCACCTCGAATTCTTCTACTTCCACAATTGTCCCTACGAGGGCGTGTGGAAGGACAATCGTCGCCGCTTCCAGGAACGCACGCCGCTATGGGACGTGCTGCACCGCTTCGGGCACGACCACAAACTGCTGCTGGTCGGCGATGCATCGATGAGCCCGTATGAGATCACCCAGCCCGGCGGCTCGGTGGAGCATATGAACGAGGAAGCCGGCGCGACATGGATGCGGCGGCTGACCGCCACCTATCCTGCCGCCGCCTGGCTGAACCCCCTGCCCCGCGCGCAATGGGATTACACCGCGTCGATCGCGATCATGCGCGAGTTGATGGCGGACCGCATGTATCCGCTCACGCTCGATGGGCTGGACGAGGCGATGCGCGAGCTTACCCGCAAGCACTGACGCGTCGAACAAACGGATGCAGAAGCCGCATCTGCGATCGCGCAGGTTGCAATTGCTGCATCACGCTTTCTTCACCAGATCGGCCCCATGTGCTGCATCGCAGCAAGACGTTTCGGAGGCCCAAGATGCTTTATTTGTTCTACCTGATCGCCCAGTACCGCACCGAAGCGCGCAACCGCGCGATCGCCGCAAACGGCCGCCTCGCCTGATCCACCGTCCGGGCGCGCCGGCTATTTCGTCGAGCGCGCATAGGGCGTGAACATACCAAGGATCAGCGGCGCCTTGGGGATGCGGGACAGCCGGCCGATGGGGGTCACCCGATCGTTCCGGCAAAGCTGCGAGCCGAACGGCTCCGTCACCAGCACGTCATCGTCGTCGAGCATGTCCGCACGGGCGCGCGGCACGTTGACGTAGAGGCGCGCGCCGCTGCGCCAGACGATCGCCTTCCCACGGACGATCACCGCCGACGCGTCGGTGGGCGACACCGCGATACACCGCACCGGCGGCTGCGCCACACGCCCCTTCAGCATGTCGGCCAGCTCGGAGTCCGCGCTCGGTCGGGCGGCATGGGCGGACGTGGCCATGGCGATGGCCAGCACGGCGGCGGCGATACGACACTTCATGACGCCCATATAGCACGGTCCGAGGTCGTCCGCACGACACGGGCTGATCCGGAGCAAGTTGATTGTTCCGGAACGCGCCGTGGCGACGGTCCGTTCTGGGCGCCTATGGACGCGACCCGCTGATGCCCGCCCGCCCCGCCGCTGCCCCCGAGGCCGCACTCTCGATCGCCGAACAGGCGGCCATCGTCGCAGAAGCGTTGCGCGGCGGTGACGTGATCGTCGTTCTCGCGGATGAGGTGCGCGCGCAGGCGGTCGCCCTTACGCTGACGGCGTTGGTGCCCGACGCGGACGTGCTGTTCTGCCCCGGCAGCGACGCGCTACCGGGCGAGGATGCGCCGCCCTCTCCCGCCAATGTCGGCCAACGCGTGGCGGCGCTGCGGCGCGCGCGGCGGCTCGCGGAGGCGAAGCGGAAGACCAACGTGGCGCTGGTCACCACGGGCGAGGCGGTGGCCCGCGCGTGTCCGCCGCCCGCCGCGTTCGACGCGGTCCCGCCGACCGTAAAGCTGGGTGCGGTGCTGGACCTGCCGGTGCTGTTCGACGAGCTGCGCGAGCTGGGCTATCTGGCCGACGAGCGGGTGGACGAACCAGGCGAAGTGGCGCTACGCGGGCAGGTGCTCGACGTCTTCCCCGCCGATGCGGCATTGCCGCTGCGCATCGAGGTGATGGACGGCAAGGTATCGAGCCTCCGCTGTTACGATCCCGCCGATCAGCGATCGGTCGATGACGTCGCGGAGCGTGAGCTGGGGCGCGTGACCGAACCGGCGGCCGGCGACGCCAGCGGCACGCTGCTTGACCATCTACCCGGCGCGCGGGTCATGATCGATCCCGCCGCCGACGATCGGCGCCGCCGCTTCCTGTCGCTGGTCGCGGAGACGAACGGTCGCGCATCGAAGCGCGCGGCGAAGGACGTGGTCGACGATACCGCCTGGGCCGCCGTGCTGGCGTCGCGCGAGCAGGTCGCGGTGGCGCGCGAGGGCGAACCACCGCCGCGCTTCGCCGAACACAAGGCACCGCTGCGGGCATTCGCCGGTATCGCCAAAGAGACACGCGAACACGGCGATCGTGTCGTCCTGCTCGGCAGCGAACGTGATCTACGCTTTCTTCGACGGCGGGTGACGAAGGCGTTGAAGGACGAGCCGGTCGCCGTATCCGACTGGAACAAGGTCGCCCGGGCGAAGCGCGGTGCGCTGTTGACGCTGGAGGCTTCGGCGGACCGCGGGTTCAGGCGCAAGGGCGTGCTGGCGATCGCGGCCGCCGATCTGCTCGGCAGTCGCGCCGAACGCGAACAGGTTGCCGGCGCGCCATCGGACGGTGGGCTGCTGGATACCAGCGAAATCCGCATCGGCGACGTCGTGGTGCACGAGGATCACGGGATCGGCGTGGTCGCCGGACTCGAACGCCTGCCCGACGGTGGCGGGGACGCGATCAAGCTGACCTATGCGCAGGAGGGCGTGCGGCTGGTGCCGGTCGGGGAGGCGGATCGCATCTGGCGCTACGGCGCGGAGGCGGACGCGGTGACGCTGGATCGGCTCGACGGTTCGAGCTGGCAGAAACGGCGTGGCGAGATCGACGCCGCGATCGCGCAGAGCGCGCGTGACCTGACGACGCTGGCCGAGGAACGCGCCGCGCGCGACGCGCCCGCGCTGGAGCCCGATCCGGCACGCTACGAGCGGTTCGCGGCGGGCTTCGCCTTCACCGAGACCGCCGATCAGGCCAAGGCGATCGCGGCGGTGCGCGCCGATCTGGCCGCCGGGCGCGCGATGGACCGGCTGGTGATCGGCGACGTCGGCTATGGCAAGACCGAGGTCGCGCTCCGCGCCGCCGCGATCGCGGCGCTGGCGGGCAAGCAGGTGGCGATCGCCGCCCCCACTACCGTGCTGGCGCGTCAGCATCTCGAAACCTTCACGACCCGCTTCGAGGGAAGCGGCGTGACGGTCGCCGGGCTGGCGCGCTGGTCCAGCGCGGCGGAGAAGAAGCGGGTACTGGCGGGCCTGCGCGACGGATCGATCCACATCGTCGTCGGCACCGGCGCGGTCGCCGGGAAGGGCGTCGCCTATAAGGATCTCGCGCTGGTCGTGATCGACGAGGAGCAGCGCTTCGGCGCGGCGGACAAGGACAAGCTGCGCGCGCTGTCGGCGGGGCATGTGCTCACGCTGTCGGCCACGCCGATCCCGCGCACGCTGCAATCCGCGCTGGTCGGGCTGCAGCAATTGTCGATCATCGCCACGCCCCCCGCGCGACGCCAGCCGATCCGCACCGCGATCGGGACGTTCGCGCCCGAGACGCTGCGCACCGCGCTGCTGCGCGAGAAGAGCCGTGGCGGGCAGAGCTTCGTCGTGGTGCCGCGCATCGCGGACATGGCGCCGCTGGCCGAACAATTGGGCACGCTCGTGCCCGAACTGGAGGTCATCGAAGCGCATGGGAAGCTGCCCGCCGACGAACTGGACGCGGCCATGGTGCGCTTCGGGCGCGGGGACGGCGACGTGCTGCTGGCCACCAACATCATCGAAGCGGGGCTGGACGTGCCACGCGCCAATACGATGGTGATCGCGCATGCCGATCGGTTCGGCCTGTCGCAACTTCACCAGCTGCGCGGGCGGGTCGGGCGCGGCAACCGGCGCGGACAGGTGCTGTTGTTCACCGCTCCCGATCACGCCATCGCGCCAAGGACGTTGAAGCGGCTGCGCACGCTGGAGGCGTTCGACCGGCTGGGCGCGGGCTTTGCGATCAGCGCACGCGATCTGGACATGCGCGGCGCGGGCGACTTGCTGGGCGAGACGCAGGCCGGGCACATGAAGCTGATCGGGATCGATCTGTACCAGCAATTGCTGGAGGGGGCGCTGCGCCGCGCGCGCGGCGAGGAGGTCGAACGCTGGACGCCCGAATTGCATCTGGGCATCGAAGGCTGCCTGCCCGAATCGTGGATCCCCGACGAGGAATTGCGCGTGACGATCTATGCGCGGCTGGCCCGGATCACCGAGGCGGCGGCGCTGGAGGCGCTGGAGGACGAACTGGAGGACCGGTTCGGGGCTTTGCCCGACGAGGCACGCACGCTGCTGGCGACCGCGCGCCTGCGCGTCGATGCGCGCGCGGCGGGGATCGCCAAGGTGAGCGCAGGGCCGGCGGCGGTGGCACTGGAGCCGCATAACGGCACCTCGATCGATGCGGCGCTGTTCGGGCTGGAGCAGAAGGAGCGGCGCTTCCTGCTGCGCGAACGGATTGAGGATCCCTGGGCGCGGCTGGAGCGTGCCGGAACGTTGGTGCGCGACATGGCGGAGGCCTGACGCCCGGTTCGTCCCGACTGGCCATCCAGCAAGCGGGAGGGGACGATCGCGCCCCCTCCCTTTTGGCCGATCAGAAGCGGAAGCGTCCACCCAGCGACAGGACGATCGCGCGCGCGTTCTCCAGGCGCCCATTGACCAGGATCGGCGTCTCCACCTTGCTACCCGCATAGGCGGCGGTGCGACGGTCGATCGTCGTCTCCTCGAAATCGACGTAATTCGCCGCCGCATCCAGCGAGAAGTTCGGCGTCACGTCGAACGATCCGCCGACCGCGTAATTCCAGCGGTTCGAATCGGGCACGCGCGCGTCCCGCTCGCCATCGCGGGTCGGGGTCAGCGTGCGCTGCGCCCCCGCGCGCACCGTCACGCGCGGCGACACCGCGTAGTCGAGCCCCGCCGCATAGCTCCAGATGCTGCGATAATTCTCGGGCAATGCCGCGTTGATCGGTGCGCCCAGCCGGATCGCGTCGAACTTCTCCCAGGTGTAGCGGATCGTCTGCGCGTTCAGCGTCAGCTTGTCGGTCGCGCGGAACCGGCCACCGATCATGATCTGCGCGGGCGTGTAGAAACTGGCCTCGACGCCGGACAGCTTGCGGTTCTGCCCCGCCAGCGGCCCCAGCAGCCCGCTGACGGTCAGGTCGCCCTTCAGCGTGTGCTTGATCGCCGACTTGTAGCTGACGCCGACCGTCGCCCAATCGTTGTGCATCTGAAAACCGGCGGTCCAGCCCACATCCCAGCCGTCGCCCTTCAGCGTCTGGTTGCCGTCGGGCAGCGCGGCGGAGAGGTTGGGCAAGGCGTTGCCCAAGCTGGCCTCGACATGCTCGACGTTGACCGCGCCACCGACGCGCAGCCAGTCGGTCACCGCCACCGCGGCCGACGGCTGGATATCGAAGGTGCGCAGATAGGTGCGGTCGGCGCTATACCGCGCCCAGCTGTCGGCATCGTAATCGGTCGTGAAGCTGTACGGCGAAGTCACCGCCAGCCCGACCGCGAGCCGATCGCCCAGCGGGATCGCGACCGCACCCGAGGGCAGCACGCCATTGTTGATCGGGTTGCGCGACCGCGAGGAGCCGCCGACCGGCGCGAAGGTGCCGCCCGGACGACCGATGACGGTGCCGGTGTCGACCACGTCGCCCTTGGGGAGGATCGCCGACGCGCTCACGGTCGCTTCCGCCTTGTCCATGCCGGCGATCGCCGCCGGGTTCCACCACAGCGATGCCGCGCCGGTATCGGCCGCCTCGCCCGAGAAGGCGCGCCCCGCGCCGCGCGCGGCCTGCTCCTGCAAATAGAACGCCTGCGCCTGGGCGCTGGCCGCGACGACGGTGCCGCCGGCCAAAGCGGCGAGCGAAATGGCGATCCGGTGATGGTGCTTCATGGCGATCCTCGTGTCTTTTTATGTCTGGCCGGTTCCTGCCGATCGTTGTGGCGATGGCAAGCGCAATCGGTCCCCGCCCGGCCGAACGGGGACCGGGTGGGTCAATTCCGCAACGGTTTGCCGGTCATCAACATGCTCTCCACGCGTGCATGGGTGCGTTCGTCGTGAGCGCTCTCCATGAAGGCCTCGCGCTCCAGATCCAGCAACTGCTGCTCGGTGACGGTGTCGACCAGATCGGCCTCGCCGCCGGTCAGCACGTTGGCGAGCCGCCCCGCCACGACCTCGTCATACGCCGTCGCGACGCCCTTGCGGCGGAAGTCGGCGACCGCGCCGGCCAGCCCGGTGCGCCCGCTGGCGCCGGGCAGGCGGAAGGTCGGCGGCTCGGGCGGGGCATAGCCGTCGACCAGCGCCAGCGCCTTGGCCTTGGCATCGGCGAGCAGGCGGTCGCGGTTCATCGTGATGCCGTCCGATGGACGCAGGAACGCCATCTCCCTGGCCTGCGCCGCCGAGCGCGAGACCTGTGCGGTCGAGATCAGCTCGAACGCCTTGGCCACTGCCGGCATCGGGCCGCGCGGCATGCCCTTCGACTTGGCGAGCCGGTCCAGCAATTCGCCGTGCCCGCCCCAGCCCGGCACCAGGCCGACCCCGGCCTCGACCAGACCGATATAGCTTTCGGCATGGGCCTGCACCGCGTCGGAATGCAGCAACACCTCGCAGCCCCCGCCCAGCGCCATGCCGGCCGGCGCGCTGACGACCGGGAACGGCGCATATTTAAGCGCCTTGAACGCCTTCTGGCCACCGACGATCAGCTTCTCGATCTCACCCCATGCGCCCGCCTTCACCGCGAACAGCGCCAGGCCCAGGTTGGCCCCCGCCGAGAAGTTGCTGCCCTCGTTGTAGATCACCAGCGCCTTGTACTTCTCCTGCACCAGCGGGATCGCCTGCTGGATCAGGCTGGCGACCTCGCCGTCCAGCGCGTTCATCTTGGCGGTGAATTCGAGGCACAGCACCCCGTCGCCGATATCCCACAGCGCGGCGGAGGCGCTTTTGGCGACCGGTTCGCTGCGGCGCTTCACGTCTTCGAGCAGCAGCACGCCGTCGGCGCGCGGCACGTCGTGATACGCACCATCCGCGCCCAGATACTGGCGCACGCCGCCCTCGACGCGGTAGAAGGGTCGCTCGCCCGCGACATCTAGGATCGCGGGAACGTCGCGGCCCTCGGCACGAAGCCGTGCGGCCAGCTTACCCGGCCCGAGCCGGTCGATCAGCTCGAACGGCCCGAACTTCCAATTGTAGCCGAGCTTCATCGCATCGTCGATCGCGACCACGTCGTCGGCTGCCTCGCCGACCAGCATCGCGGCGTAGCTCAGCACGTGCCCGAGGATCGTCCACGCATAATCGCCGACCTTGCCCGGCACCGTCACGAGCGCGGCGAGATCCTTCTCTGCCGCCGGGGGCAGCGCCTCCGGCTTGGCCTCCGGGCGGTACTCGCCTGACGCCAGATCGATCGCCAGCTTCGTGCGCTTCCCGTCGGCACCCTTGTCGAGCCGGTAGAAGCCACCCTTGCCCTTGCGCCCCGTGAACCCCTCCGCGATCATCCGATCGACCAGCGGCAGCGGGCGGACGGTCGCGAAATAGGGATCGCCCGCCGGCAGCGTGTCCGACAGGCTCTTGGCGAGCAAAGGCATCAGGTCGACGCCGACCAGATCGATCAGCGCGAAGATGCCGGTCTTGGGCACCCCCATCGGACGCCCGCCGATCTGGTCGGCTTCCTCGACCGTGAGGCCCTGATCGATCGCGGCATTGACGGCGACCGCCAGCCAATAGGTGCCGATGCGGTTGGCGATGAACCCCGGCGTGTCCTTCGCGCGCACGATGCGCTTGCCCATGAAGCGATCGACGAACGCCTCGACCTTTTCGGCGACGCCCGCGTCGGTCGCCGCCCCGCGCACGATCTCGACCAGCCGCATGTAGCGCGGCGGATTGAAGAAGTGCGTGATGAGGAAGTCCTGGCGGAACTGCGCGCTGCGCCCCTCGACCAGCCGCTCCAGCGGGATCGTCGAGGTGTTCGACGACACCGCCGTCCCCGGCCGCTTGAGCTCCTCCAGCTTCGCATACAGCGACTGCTTGATGTCGAGCCGCTCGACGATCGCCTCGACGATCCAGTCGCATTCCGCGACGCGCGCCAGATGGTCGTCGATATTGCCGGTCTCGACCAGCTTCGCCGCCGCCTTCGACATGAACGGCGCGGGCTCGGTCTTGAGCATCTTGGCGACCGCGTTCTTGGCCACCGCGTCGCGATCGACACCATCCTTGGCGGGAATGTCGAGCAGCAGCACCGGCACGCCGGCGTTGGCGACCTGCGCGGCGATCCCCGCACCCATCACGCCCGCGCCGATGACGCAGACCTTGCGAATGCCCGTGTCCATCACACGCGCTCCAGCACGGTGGCGATGCCCTGCCCGCCGCCGATGCACTGCGTCGCCAGCGCATAGCGCTTGCCCTCGCGTGCCAGCAGCGCCGCCGCCTTGCCGACGATCCGCGCGCCGGTCGCACCCAGCGGATGGCCGATCGCGATCGCCCCGCCGTCGAGGTTGATCGTCTCTTCCTTCAGCCCGAGGTCGCGGATGCACGCGATCGCCTGGCTGGCGAACGCCTCGTTGATCTCGACCACGTCCAGATCGGCGGCGGAGATGCCGGCGCGCTCCAGCGCCTTCTTCGACGCGCCGATCGGCCCCAGCCCCATGGTCTCGGGATCGCAACCCGACACGCTGATCGCCTTGATCTTCGCGAGGATCGGCAGGCCGTGCTGCTTCGCGAACGCCTCCGAGGTCACCAGCACCGCGCTGGCGCCGTCGGTCAGCGGCGAGGACGTGCCCGCCGTCACCGACCCGTCCTGAGAGAAGGCAGGCTTCAGCCCCGCCAGCGCCTCGGTCGTGGTCTCGGGGCGCAACGTCCCATCCTGATCGACCGCACCGGCCTTGGTCTGGATCGCGACGATCTCATCGGCCAGTCGCCCGTCGGCGCGTGCCGTCCCGGCCTTCTGCTGGCTCTTCACCGCGAACGCTTCCTGTTCGGCGCGCGTGATCTGGTACTTTTGCGCGACGTTCTCGGCGGTCTGCCCCATGCCCATGTAGGCGCCCGCGCTCTTGGCGGCGAGTTCGGGGTTCGGCAGCGGATTGTACCCGCCCATCGGCACGCGGCTCATCGATTCCAGCCCGGCGCAGATATACGCCTCGCCCGCGCCGACCGCGATCTGCCCCATTGCGATGTGGATCGCGCTCATCGACGATCCGCAGAAACGGTTGACGGTCATGCCCCCCACCGACAGCGGCAGATCGGCAAGCAGCCCGATCATCCGCGCGACGTTCAGCCCCTGTTCGCCCTCCGGAAAGGCGCAGCCCAGCACGATGTCCTCGATCAGCGACGCATCGATGCCGGTCTTCTCGATCAGCCCGCGAATCGTCTGCGCCGCCAGATCGTCGGGGCGAACGCGCGCCAGCGCACCCTTGCCGGCCAGGTGGAACGGCGACCGGGCGTAGCCCGCAATCACGACGTCAGTCATCGGTGAAGCCTCTCGGTATAACTCGTTGGCTGCCGTTTACGTCAACGTCATTGCTTGCTCAAGAGGGATCGCGACCCGGTTCGTCGAGAGCGCACTAAATCCCGAGGGTGATGCGCGCCGCCAGCCGGTTTCCGGCATGTTCCCGCACCGCGAAGGACGACGCGTCGGGCAGGTTGCGGATGTCGGTGCCGGTATATTCCAGCCCCACCGTCAGCGGCCCGGTTACATGCTGCACGCCCAGCGACCAGTCGTTGTAGCTGCCGCCGGGACGCAGCCGCGCGGCGCGTTGCGGATCGTCGACGCGACCCGATGAGTGGCCCGCGCTGCCGGTCACCGTCCAGGGAGTGGCCGGAATGCCGATCCGCCCGCGGACCGCCAGGTAGAGGTTGTCGCCGCCGATCGCATCCTGCGGCGGGGCGTAGCGTGCCTCTACCCCGGCCTGTGCCGGCCCCAACGAATAGCTGAGCCCGGCACCGAGCTCGCCATAATCCAGCCGCCCGTGCGCGCCGGTGAACAGATGCGCGGTGGCGAAGCCATCCAGGCGGAAGCCCCCGAGATCACGCGAATAGCCGAGCGTGGGTTCGACCACGCCGTCCGCGCCGCCGTGGCGAGGATCGCCGCGCGTGGCCAGCACGCGCGCGCCCAGATCGAACCCAGCGGGCAGGTCGACGCGGGCATAGGCCGATGGGGCGGCCTTTCCCTCGCTCCAGCTGATGCCGCGCCGGCGCTCGTCGGTGGCCAGCTCGACGCCCGTCTGCACCTGCGCGGCGGAGGGAAGCGCCGCCACGCCCGAAAGCGCGGCGGCGATGACGATGGCGATGCGCACGTCAGCCACGAACCTTGTCGTGGGCGGCGTCCAGTTCGGCGACCAGCGCATCCTGATCGCGCGTGGCGACCGCGAGCAAATGGTCACGCACCGCGCCGCTGCGCGCGGCGACGTCCTGTGCGATCGCATCCCGCTGCGTGTCGCACCAGCCGGGGCGGCTCCCGGTCAGCGGCGCCTGCGCGCTGATCGTGCGCGTCATGACGTGGCCGGCAGGGTGGCGCGCCTCCCGGTGGACGTCGACGGACGCGCTCCAGGCGCAACGCAGCGCGCTGGGACGCCCCGGGGCGCTGGCCGCGCCCAGCTGCTTGTGGCGCACGTCGACGGCGCTGCGATAGGTGACGTCGACACGCTGTCCGCGGTGATCGAGCTGCACGCGGTGTGCGTCATCGGCGATGAGGGTGCCGAGCAACAGCCCGGCGACGATCGAGACGATCATGGCGTTTCTCCTTGCGTCGGCGCCGGGCCATGCTGCCCGGTCACCCAGATGCAGATATTGACGCGTCAGCGCCCCGCAACGATCCGTCCGCCCGCGTAACAAATTGTCACCGAACGTTGTCGATCGGGCGATCAGGCGCCACAACGGTGGGCGATGCCTTATGCCCCTGCCCTGCCCACCATCGCCGAGGCGATCCAGGCCTCGCTCAGCCCGGTCTTCGTGCTGACCGGGATCGGCGCGCTGTTGAACGTGCTGACCGGACGGCTGTCGCGCGTGATCGACCGGGTCCGCGCGCTGGAGGAACGCCATCCCCGCATCGGCGACGACGAACGCACGCGGTTCGTGTGGGAATTGCGTCGCCTTGCCAAGCGGATGAGCGTCATCAACGCCGCCTTGTTCCTGGCGGTGGCCAGCGCCGTCGCCACCTGCATCGTGGTCGCCCTGCTCTTCATCGGCGCGCTGACCCGCAGCCACATCGGCCCCTATGTCGCGATCGCCTTCATTCTGGCGATGTCGTTGCTGATCGCGGCGTTCATCGCGTTCATGGTCGAGGTCCGGCTGTCGAGTCGCGCGATCCGCGTCCGCGACGAACTGCTGCGCTGACCACCGGTTCACGCCGGTCGGGGAAGCCCCTGCGCCATCAGCATCTGCAATCCCGGCGGCTGCGCCTGCTGCAGCGACAGATCGCGCAACGGATCGGACGGGTCGGCGCGGAACGCCACCAGCCGGATGTGCGCGGCGACATAGGAATGGAGGAAACAGCTCTGAAAGATGCTGTCGCTCCACAGCCCGTTCAGCACATGCTCCATGTCCAGCGACAATTGCGCCATCAACTGTTGCGCGCCATCCGCGACCACCAGCACGCCGACCCCGGGCCAGCCGTCTCCGACGAAGCTCGCCGCTTCGCGATTGAACGGCACGGTCGGGCTGGCATGCTCTTCGCGATAGGCGATCCCGGCGACCGTCACGCCGCGTGCGCGTGCCGCCTCCATCTCCTCGGCGAACAGGTCGAACACCGCCGGGAACAGGTCGAACAGCACGATCTCCCGCGCCTCCGCGATCATCGATCGCGCGCGCTCGATGACATGCGCGACCGAGCGGAGCTGGAAGAACTCCTCGGCGCGGGTCGGCTGGTAGACCTGGCTCAGCGTCTTGAAGGCGTCCGCGTGGCGTCGATCGAAGTCGCGCTTGAGCGAGGCGAACAGCTCCGCCGGCGGGATCGGCGTGTAGGTGACCGGATCGCTGCTGTTGCTGGCGAGCAGCACGCCCTTCTGCTCCATCACCTTCAACGCCTGATAGACGTTGGCCGGCGCCTTCCCCACCCGCTGCGACAGGCGGTAGCCGGTGGCCGGCGCCTGTCGCAGCAACTCGGTGTAGAGCGACGATTCAAGATCGGTGAATCCGAAAGCGCTCAACGCGGTGTTCGGTGGCATGGGGTACTCCGGATCATATTGGCGGGGCCAATACGCAGCCGCCCGCATCGTGATGATAGCAGAACGAACCGCCGGAAAACAGCAACCTACGCCACCATCGCCACGGACTGCACGCCAGCCTTGCGGCCGTGCGCCCATCACGAAAAAGGCCGCCCCGTCACCGGAGCGGCCTCTTGATCGCGACGCGGTCACCCGATCAGGCGGCGGCGTCGAAATCCTCGTCGTCGTTCATGACCGGACCCGAATCCTGGCCCTTCGCCGAGACGTCGCGGTCGACGAACTCGATGATCGCCATCGGCGAGGCGTCCGACGCGCGGATGCCGGCCTTGATGATGCGGGTATAGCCGCCGTTGCGATCGGCGTAGCGCTTCGCGAGCACGTCGAACAGCTTCACGAGCTGCGCGTCGTCCAGCAGGCGGGCATGTGCCAGACGGCGGTTCGACAGGCCGCCCTTCTTGCCCAGCGTCACCAGCTTCTCGATGTACGGACGCAGTTCCTTCGCCTTGGCGACGGTGGTGGTGATCTGCTCATGCTTGATGAGCGCGGCCGACATGTTGCGGAACAGCGCGATGCGATGTGCCGAGGTACGCTGCAGCTTACGACCGCCTACACGATGGCGCATGATTGTCTTCCTTCTCGTTCGTCAGGGGGCCGTTTGACGGAAACCCCGGGACAGGTGGGGACGGTAGGCCCACCCGGATTGCCGTCGCCCGTGCGCAAGGCAGGGGCCCATGTCTGGTTCGGCGTGCGGGACGCCGGTTGTTGTCGCAGGAGCTGGCCGGGTGGCGACGCGGCGGAGCCGCGTCGTCGGTCGGGGCGGCTTGCCGCCCCGCCGGCCGGGCTTTCGCCGTCTCGCGGATAGCATCGCTATCCGCGTGCGGCTTAGCCCATGATCTCCTGTTCCAGCTTCTTGGCCACTTCCTCGATGTTCTCGGGCGGCCAGCCGGGGATTTCCATGCCCAGTCGCAGCCCCATCGAGGACAGCACTTCCTTGATCTCGTTGAGCGACTTGCGGCCGAAGTTCGGCGTGCGCAGCATCTCGGCCTCGGTCTTGCCGACCAGATCGCCGATATAGATGATGTTGTCGTTCTTGAGGCAGTTGGCCGAACGGACCGACAGTTCCAGCTCGTCGACCTTCTTGAGCAGGTAACGGTTGATCTGCGCGGTGTCGCTGGGTGCTTCGCCACCCGTCGCCGCCGGGGCCGCGACGCCGATCGGCGCCGAACGGGTGACCGACGAATCATCGAAGTGAACGAACAGCGCGAGCTGGTCCTGAAGGATGCGACCGGCATAGCCGACCGCGTCTTCCGGGGTCACGGTGCCGTCGGTCTCGATCGTCAGCGTCAGCTTGTCGTAATCCAGGTCCTGACCGACGCGGGTCGGGTCGACCTTGTACGACACCTGGCGCACCGGCGAATAGAGCGCGTCGACCGGGATCAGCCCGATCGGCGCATCCGCCGGACGGTTGTTCACCGCCGCGACATAGCCCTTGCCGACATCGGCGGTCAGTTCCATGTTGAACGTCGCGCCGTCGTCGAGGTGGCAGATGACCAGCTCGGGGTTCATCACCTCGATATCGCCCGAGACCGCGATGTCGCCGGCCTTCACCTCGGCCGGACCGGTCGCGGAAAGCTGGAGGCGCTTCGGGCCTTCGCCCTGCATCTTGAGCGCGATCTGCTTCACGTTCAGGACGATGTCGGTCACGTCCTCGCGAACGCCCGCCAGCGAGCTGAACTCGTGCAGCACGTTCTCGATCTTGATCGACGTCACCGCCGCGCCCTGCAGCGACGACAGCAGCACGCGGCGAAGCGCGTTGCCAAGCGTCAGGCCGAAGCCACGCTCCAGCGGCTCGGCGATGAAGGTCGCCTTGCGCTTGCCGTCACCGCTCTTTTTCTCGAGCTGGTTGGGCTTCTTCAGTTCTTGCCAGTTCTTTGCGTTGACAGACAAGCTCTCGTCCCCTGGGGTTGGGCTCCCCCGCACGAGCGGGAGCGCCGGAGTATAAGACGCGACCGCTCGTCAGCGGTCGCGCGAAGAAGAACGATCAGACGCGACGACGCTTGGACGGACGCACGCCGTTGTGCGGGATCGAGGTCACGTCGCGGATCGACGTGATCTGGAAACCGACCGCCTGCAGCGCGCGCAGCGCCGACTCGCGGCCCGAACCCGGACCCTTCACCTCGACCTCGAGCGTGCGGACGCCGTGCTCGGCGGCCTTCTTGCCCGCGTCTTCCGCTGCGACCTGTGCCGCATACGGGGTCGACTTGCGGCTGCCCTTGAAGCCCATCATGCCAGCCGACGACCAGCTGATCGCATTGCCCTGCGCATCGGTGATGGTGATCATGGTGTTGTTGAAGCTGGCGTTCACGTGCGCGACGCCCGCGGTGATGTTCTTGCGCTCGCGCCGACGAATGCGCTGCGGTGCCTGTGCCATATGGTATTCCTGACCTTATCTTACAACGTGGCCGGGAGGCGCGAACCTGCGACCGGCCAACGGAGAGGAAGTGCGCTGACGCTTACTTCTTCTTGCCGGCGATCGGCTTGGCCTTGCCCTTGCGGGTGCGCGCATTGGTGTGCGTGCGCTGGCCGCGAACCGGCAGGCCCTTGCGGTGACGCAGGCCACGGTAGCAGGCCAGATCCATCAGGCGCTTGATGTTCATCGCGGTCTCGCGACGCAGATCACCCTCGACCGTGTGGTCGGCGTCGATCGTCTCGCGGATCTGCAGCACTTCCTGATCGCTCAGGTCCTGCACGCGGCGGTCTGCGGCGATGTTCAGCTTCGTGGTGATTTCCAGCGCCTTGGCCGGACCGATGCCGTGGATATAGGTCAGCGCGATCAGAACGCGCTTGTTGGTCGGGATATTGACACCCGCGATACGTGCCATGAACTTGTTCTCCTGTGCTCCACGGGATGCGGCATGGCTGCCACGCACCCCATCTCGTCGCATTGCGCTTCCGTGCCTCCGCTTCCCGGTATCTCGTCCGCGAACGCGGCAAGACGGCAGGCACGATCGTGCCGCCGGGAATCGGTGGGTTGGAAGGATGAGCGGTTAGGCGCGCGGTAACGTCGTGTCAAGCGACGGGTTCCCACGCTCTCGCTCGATTCGCCGCAGCTGGCCCCAACGCCGCAACGCGACGACGAACCACGCCAGCTCGACCAGGCCGAACGGCCAGGCGCCCTGCAGAAAGCCATAGGCCGATCCGAGCAGACAGCCGATCGCGAACAGCAGCGTCCAGATCGCCGCGCGCGCCTCCAGTGCATAGCAGACCAGGGTGAAGCTGACGGCGAAAAGCCCGAAGGCGGAAAGCGCATCCATCCACGAACTTGTGGCCGACACGTGGCGGCAGGGCCACCCCATCGCGCCGAAAAAGAAAGGGCCGGCGGAGGACAGGGAACCTCCGCCGGCCATCGGCGCCCTTCGGGAGTTCAGGCGACGATCAGGGCCGTCGCCTTCAGGGGAGAGGAGCGACGGGGCAGCGTCTGTCTCGCTGCCGACCCGATCGTCTCTACACCGCCACACCCCACGATCGCGTTACGCGACCATGAACTTTCGGTCACTTATCGCGTCGACGCCGTCTCCAGGATGGCTTCGATCTCGGTGGTGACCGCATCCATGTCGCCCATGCCGTCGACGCGCGTCACCAGCCCGCGCGCTTCGTAGATCGGGATGATCGGCGCGGTCTTGGCGCGATATTCCGCCATGCGGGTGCGCACCGTCTCTTCATTGTCGTCGGGGCGACGCTTGAAATCATGCGCGCCGCACACGTCGCAGGTGTCCGCGACCTTCGGCTGCTTGA
This sequence comes from uncultured Sphingomonas sp., assembly GCA_913777325.1. GTDB lineage: Bacteria > Pseudomonadota > Alphaproteobacteria > Sphingomonadales > Sphingomonadaceae > Sphingomonas. Next base: position 122,493 of record CAJYSA010000047.1, read on the forward strand.
AGCGGTCGTGATAGCCGGCCCCGCAATTGCCGCAGGTGAAGCGGCCGACGATCCGCTCGACCAGCGCATCCTCGTTCACCTCCAGCTCGATCACCGCGTCGAGCACCTGCCCCCGCTCGTCGAGCAGCAGGTCGAGCGCCTCGGCCTGGGCGGCGGTGCGCGGATAGCCGTCGAAGATCGCGCCCTTGCCGGTGCCCGCGTCCAGTCGCTCGCCGATCAGCGCGGAGACGATCGCGTCGCTGACCAGCTCGCCGGCCTCCATCACCGCCTTGGCCTGCAGCCCCACCGGCGTCCCCGCCTTCACCGCGGCGCGCAGCATGTCGCCCGTCGACAGCTGCACCATCCCGTGATGCTCGACCAGTCGCTGCGCCTGGGTTCCCTTGCCCGCCCCTGGCGGCCCCAGCAGAATGATGTTCACCGAACTCTCCCCTTCTCGCCCGTCCCTGTCGGGCATGATCTCAGCGTCGACGCGCGCCCTTCAGCTTCGCCTTCTTGATCAGGTCGCCATATTGATGCGCCAGCAGGTGCGACTGGATCTGCGTCACCGTGTCCATCGTCACGTTGACGACGATCAACAGGCTGGTGCCGCCCAGATAGAAGGGGATCGACAGCGCCGACACCAGATATTCGGGCACCACGCAGATGAAGGTCAGATAGGCCGCACCGATCACGGTGATGCGCGTCAGCACGTAATCGAAATAGCTCTCGGTGTTCTTGCCGGGACGGATGCCCGGGATGAACCCGCCATAGCGCTTCAGGTTCTCCGCCGTCTCCTCGGGGTTGAAGACCACCGCGGTGTAGAAGAACGAGAAGAAGATGATGCCCGCGGCATACAGCGCCATGTACACGGGCGAGCCGTGCTGGAGATACTGGTTCAGCCCGATCAGGATGTCGCCGAAGCGGCTCTCGCCCGCGACGCGGTTGCCCGCGAACTGCGTGATCGTCAGCGGCAGCAGCAGCAGCGACGACGCGAAGATCGGCGGGATCACGCCGGCGGTGTTGATCTTGAGCGGCAGGTGGCTGCGATCAGCCTGCATGCCGCGCTGGGTCTGACGCTTCGGATATTGGATCAGGATGCGACGCTGCGCGCGTTCCATGAAGCAGATCAGCAGGATCAGCCCGACGACAACCAGGATGATCGCGATGATCGATACCGGGCTGGTCGATCCCGATCGTCCGCCCTCCAGCAGGTTGAGCAGCGTCGTCGGAAGATGCGCGACGATGCCGGCCATGATGATCAGCGACACGCCATTGCCGATGCCGCGGCTGGTGATCTGCTCACCCAGCCACATCAGGAACATCGTGCCGCCGATCAGCGAGATCACCGCGCCGACGCGGAACAGCATCCCCGGCTCGATCACCGCGCCGCCGGCTTCCAGCCCGCGCGCAATGAAATAGCCCTGCACCGCGGTCAGCCCGACCGTGCCGTAGCGGGTGTACTGGTTCAGCTTCTTGCGGCCCGACTCGCCTTCCTTCTTGATCGCGGCGAGCTGCGGGCTGAGCGACGTCGCGAGCTGCACCACAATCGAGGCGGTGATGTACGGCATCACGCCCAGCGCGATCAGCGACGCGCGCGACAGCGACCCGCCCGAGAAGGTGTTGAAGAAGTCGAGCACGCCGCCCTTCATCCGCTCGGCCAGCACGCCGAGCTGCGTCGGGTCGATGCCCGGCAGCGGGACGTAGCTGAGCAGACGGAAGACGATCAGCGCGCCGATCGTGAACCACAGTCGCTTCTTGAGGTCGGTAGCCTGCGAGAACTTCGCGAGGCTGATGCTCTGCGCCATCTGGTCGGCTGCGGATGCCATCGTATCGGTGTATCCTGGAAACGAAAAACGGCGGGATGCGTTTGCCCCGCCCCGCCGCTCATATAGGCGCTTGGCGCGCCTTGTCTAACCCGGTCGGGGGCGAACGGTCGGAAAGCCGGATGGGAGACGGTACGGGGCGAGCGACGAACGCCCGCGACACCCGCAACCGGCCCGAAAACGAAAAAGGGGCGTGGACGGTGCCCACACCCCTTTCGAATCGGCGTTACGCCTGCTTGCGCGCGGCCTGCGCGGTGCGGTGCTTGGCCTTGGCCTTCTCCGCCGCCGGCACGATCTCCGGCACGGTGACCGAGCCACCGGCCGTTTCGATCGCCTCGCGCGCCGACGCCGAGACGCCCGCGACGGTGAAGTTCAGCTTCGCCGAATACTCGCCCTTGGCGAGCACGCGGACGCCGTCCTTGCCACCGCGCGCCAGGCCCGCGGCCTTCAGCGCGGCGTGATCGATGTCGGTGCCGGTCAGCTTGCCCGAATCGATCGCCTTCTGGATCGCGCCCAGGTTCACCTCGGCATAATCCTTGGCGAAGATGTTGTTGAAGCCGCGCTTCGGCAAACGCATGTGAAGCGGCATCTGGCCGCCCTCGAAGCCCGCGATCGACACGCCTTCACGGCTCTTCTGACCCTTGACGCCGCGGCCGCCGGTCTTGCCCTTGCCAGAGCCGATGCCGCGACCGACGCGGATCTTGCGGTGACGGGCGCCCTGGTTGTCGCTGAGTTCGTTGAGCTTCATGTTATGCACTCGCTTTCGCTTTGTTCGCGCTGAGGAAAGATCGAAAAAATAAGGAAGGGGGCCGATTAGCCCCCTTGCCTCATCTTGTCACCAGTGAAGTGGTGAAGGGCTCAGCCCTCCAGCACCTCGACCATGTGCTGCACCTTGCGGATCATGCCGCGGACCGACTCGGTATCTTCGAGTTCGGACACCTTGTGCATCTTGTTCAGGCCCAGCCCGACCAGGGTCGCGCGCTGGTCCTTGGTGCGCCGGATCGGCGATCCGGTCTGCTTCACCTTGATGGTCGCCATGTCGCCTTACTCCACCACGGCCGCGGCATCCGCCTCGGCGGTCTGCGCATCGGCACCGTGCGCGCGGCCCAGCAGGTCGGCGATCTTCTTGCCGCGACGCTGTGCCACCGACTTCGGCGAGGTCTGGTTGCCCAGCGCCTCGAACGTCGCACGGATCATGTTGTACGGGTTCGACGTACCGACCGACTTGGTCACCACGTCATGCACGCCCAGGCTCTCGAAGACGGCGCGCATCGGGCCGCCCGCGATGATCCCGGTGCCCTGCGGCGCCGAACGGACGGTCACGCGACCGGCACCGAAGTGGCCGTTGCCGTCGTGGTGCAGCGTGCGGCCTTCCTTCAGCGGCACGCGCATCATCTTCTTCTTGGCAGCGGCGGTCGCCTTGGAGATCGCCTCCGGCACTTCGCGTGCCTTGCCGTGACCGAAACCGACGCGGCCCTTGCCGTCGCCCACGACGACCAGCGCCGCGAAGCCGAAGCGCTTACCGCCCTTCACCGTCTTCGAGACGCGGTTGATGTGGACCAGCTTCTCGATCAGCTCTTCGCCGCCGTCGTCCTGGCCACCGCGACGATCGTCACGACGACCGCCACGGCCGTCGCGACCGCCACCACGGTTGCCGCCGGGGCCGCCACGACCGCCGCCCGGGCCACCGCGACCACGGCCGCCGCGCGCACCGCGCTCGCCGCCGCCCTGATAACCGCCCGCGTTGCCGTCCTGCGGCGCCGCTGCGGCCTCGTTCTCCACAGCCTGCGGCTGCTGGTTGTTCTCGTCAGCCATGTCTTAGAACTCCAGTCCGGCTTCGCGCGCTGCCTCGGCCAGCGCCTTCACGCGACCATGAAACAGGAAGCCGCCACGATCGAAGACGACCTGCGTGACGCCAGCGGCCTTGGCGGCCTCCGCCACGCGCTTGCCGACGGCGGCAGCCGCCTCGGCATTGGCAGTCTTGCCGTCGTGACCGGACAGCGTCGACGCCGAGGCCACGGTGCGGCCCTGCGCGTCGTCGATGACCTGCGCATAGATGTGCTTGCCCGAGCGATGCACGGACAGGCGCGGACGGGTGCCGGCACGCGCACGCAGCGCGGTGCGGTTGCGGCGGCGCCGCTTCTCGAAAAGCGAAAGACCCTTGGTCACTTCTTCTTCCCTTCCTTGCGGAAGATGAACTCGCCCGCGTACTTGATGCCCTTGCCCTTGTACGGCTCGGGCTTGCGCCAGCGGCGGATTTCGGCGGCCAGCTGACCGACCTTCTGCTTGTCCGAGCCGCTGATCTCGACGGTGGTCGCGTCCGGCGTCTTCACCTCGATGCCTTCCGGCACGTCGATGTTGACGTCGTGGCTGTAGCCGAGCTGCAGCTTCAGGGTCTTGCCCTGCGCCGCCGCACGATAGCCGACGCCGGTGATGAGCAGCTTCTTGCTGAAGCCCTCGGTCACGCCGGTCACCAGATTCTGCACCAGCGTGCGCTGCATGCCCCAGAAGGCACGGGCGCGCTTGGTGTCGTTCGCCGGCTGCACGCCGATCGAGTCCGACTGGACGTCATACGCGATGAGATCCGACAGCGGCATCGACAGGGTGCCCTTGGGGCCCTTGACCGACAGCTCGTTGCCGTTGCGGGTTGCGGTCACGCCCGAAGGAATGGCGACCGCCTTCTTGCCGATGCGGCTCATCAGAACACCTCCGCCAGCACTTCGCCACCGACGTTCTGCTCGCGCGCTTCCGCATCCGAAAGCACGCCGCGCGGCGTCGAGACGATGGTGATGCCGAGGCCGTTCATGACCCGCGGCAGGTCCTGCGACCCGCTGTAGATGCGGCGGCCGGGCTTGGAGACGCGCGCGACATGCTTGATCGCGGGCTGGCCCTCGAAATACTTCAGCTCGATGCGCACGCCGGCGGCGGGGCCCATCTGCTCCTCGGAATAGCCACGGATGTAGCCTTCGCGCTGGAGCACGTCGAGCACACGGACGCGCAGCTTGGACGACGGCGAAAGGACGCTGTCCTTGCGCGCGCGCTGGCCGTTGCGGATGCGGGTGAGCAGGTCACCCAGGGGATCGGTCACTGCCATGTTACGTCCTTACCAGCTCGACTTGGTGAGACCCGGGATGAGGCCCTTGTTGGCCAGATCGCGCAGCATCACACGGGCAAGCCCGAACTTGCGGTAATACGCACGCGGACGACCCGTCAGCGCGCAGCGGTTGCGGATACGCGTGGGGTTCGCGTTGCGCGGCAGCTCGGCCATCTTCAGGCGCGCGATGAGACGCTCGGTCTCGTCGAGCGACTGGTCGTTGGCCTGCGCCTTCAGCTTCGCCAGCTTGGGCGCATACTGCGCCACCAGCTTCTTGCGACGCTCGTTCTTGTTCACGGAACTCAGTTTCGCCATGGACTTAAGCTCTCTCTATCAAACCAGAAGGGCGGTCATGCCGCCTTCTTCTCGGTCGTTTCTTCCTCGATCGGGAACGGGAAGCCGAACAGACGCAGCAGCTCGCGCGCCTCGTCGTCGGTCTTCGCGGTCGTGGTCACGATCACGTCCATGCCGCGCACCTTGTCGATGCGGTCATAGTTGATCTCCGGGAACACGATCTGCTCCTTGATGCCGCAGGCATAGTTGCCGCGACCGTCGAAGCTCTTCGGGTTCAGCCCGCGGAAGTCGCGGACGCGCGGGAGCGCGATGGTGATGAAGCGGTCGAGGAACTCGTACATGCGCTCGCGACGCAGCGTCACCTTGACGCCGATCGGCATGCCCTCACGCAGCTTGAACTGCGCGATCGACTTCTTCGCCTTGGTGATCACCGGCTTCTGGCCCGCGATCAGTTCCATCTCCGACGCGGCCTGGTCGACGCGCTTCTTGTCCTGCGTCGCTTCGCCCACGCCCATGTTGAGCACGATCTTTTCGATCCGGGGGATCTCGTTGACGTTCTCGTAACCGAACTTGTCGGTCATCGCCTTGACGATGCTATCATCATAGATAGCCTTCATGCGGGGCTTGTAATCAGCCATCGATCTTCTCCCCGGTCTTGACGGCCACGCGGACCTTCTTGCCATCCTGCGTCTCGAAACGGACGCGGGTCGGCTTGCCATCGGCGGTCACGTGCGCAACCTTCGAGATGTGCAGCGGAGCAGCGGTGCGCTCCAGGCCACCCTGCGGGTTCGCCTGGGTCGGCTTGCGGTGACGGGTGGCGATGTTGACGCCGTCCACGACGACCTTGCCGTCCTTCGGCATCGCCAGCGACACGGTGCCGGTCTTGCCCTTGTCCTTGCCGGACAGGACGATGACCTTGTCACCCTTCTTTATGCGTGCAGCGGCCATTACAAAACCTCCGGCGCCAGCGAGATGATCTTCATGTGCTTCTTGCCGCGAAGCTCACGCACGACCGGGCCGAAGATACGGGTGCCGATGGGCTCCTCGTTCTTGTTGACCAGCACGGCGGCGTTACCGTCGAAACGGATCACCGAACCGTCGGCGCGACGGATGTCCTTGGCGGTACGCACGATCACCGCGCGGTGAACGTCGCCCTTCTTCACGCGGCCACGCGGCTGCGCTTCCTTGACGCTGACGACGATGATGTCGCCGACCGATGC
>CAJYSA010000048.1 GCA_913777325.1 uncultured Sphingomonas sp.
CCGCGCCACCGCCCGCGCGCTCGACCGTCACCAGCCCCTCGCTCTCGATCGCCTCGCCCTCATGCGCGCCCGGCCCCTCTCCCCAGCGCACCGCCAGGTCAAGATTCGCCTCGGTGAAGTCCATGCCCTCGTCCGCCGCGACCAGCACGAAGCGCAGATCGGGATCGGTCGCCGCGATCGTGGCGAGGCGCGGCAACAGCCACTTCTCGGTCACGTCGCGCGGGGCCGCGATCGTCAGCGACTTGGACGATTGCCCCGCCTGCATCGCGCGCACCGCTTCCTCGAATTCGAGGAACGCCTGTCGCAGCGGTGCCAGACCCGCCTCGCCCTCCGGCGTCAGTTCCAGCCCCTTGGTCGTGCGCCGGAACAGGACGACGCCCAGCGTATCCTCCAGCGCGCGGATCTGCTGCCCGACCGCCGCCGGGGTCACCGCCAGTTCGTCCGCCGCGCGCGTGAACGAGAGGTGCCGTGCCGCCGCGTCCAGCACGCGCAATCCGTTCAGCGGCAGGTGCGTGCGCTTCACCGCCTCACTCCGCTTCGGCGGGCGCCAGCAACGTGAAGCGCGGGATCGCCGCGTCGAACGCGCGCCCGTCCTCGGCGATCATGCGATAGCTGCCCTGCATCGCGCCGCTCGGCGTCGCCAACGGACAGCCGGAGACATAATCGTAGCTGCCGCCCGGCTGGATCACGGGCTGCTCGCCGACCACGCCCTCGCCCTCGACGGTGTGACGGGCGCCGCGCCCGTCGGTGATGATCCAGTGCCGCGTCCGCAACTGTACCGGGCCGGCGCCGTCATTCTCGATGCGGATGTGATAGGCCCAGAACCAGCGCCCGCGCGCCGGCTCGGACTGTTCGGGCAGGTAGCTGACCGAGACGCGCACCGTCACGTCGCCGGTCGTGGCCGCCTGCGCGAACAGCGCCTCCATGCCGACCGCCCCGCTCACAACCCGACCTGCCGCAGGGCGTGGTCCAGATCGTCGATCAGATCCTGCGCATCCTCCAGCCCGACGTTCAGCCGCAGCAACCCCTCGGTCACGCCCATCTCGGCGCGCGCCTCGGCGGAAACGCCATAGTGGGTGGTCGAGGCGGGATGCGTCATCAACGATCGCGAATCACCGATGTTGTTCGAGATATCGATCAGCTCCAGCGCGTTGAGCAAGGCATGCGCCTGCGCGCGATCGGCGACCTCGAAGGCGAAGATTCCGCCCGCCGCGACCATCTGCGACATCGCCAGCTCGTGCTGCGGATGGCTCGGCAGGCCGGGGTGGAGGATGCGCGGCACGCGCGCCTCCAGGAAGCGACCGACCGCCAGCGCGTTGTCCGACTGGCGCCGGATGCGCAGGTCCAGCGTCTCCAGCCCCTTCAACACCACCCATGCGTTGAACGCGCTGAGCGTCGGGCCGGTGTTGCGCGTGAACGGCAACAGCGTGTTGTTGATGAAATCGGCGGTGCCACACACGGCGCCGGCCAGTACGCGGCCCTGCCCGTCCATCATCTTGGTCGCGGAATATGCGGTCACGTCCGCGCCGAAATCCATCGGGCGCTGCAACGCGGGGGTGGCGAAGGCATTGTCGACGACGCTGGTGATGCCGCGCTCGCGCGCGATCGCGCACACCGCGCGGAGGTCGACGACGTCCATCGTCGGATTGGCGGGCGTCTCGAAGAAGAAGACCTTCGTGTTGGGCTTCACCGCGTCGCGGAACGCCTGCGGATCGCGCGCATCGATCGTCGTCGTCTGGATACCGAATTTGGGCAGCAACGTATCGACCAGCCAGCGGCACGATCCGAACGCGGCGCGCCCCGCGACGACATGATCGCCCTGCTGCAACTGGCACAACAACACCGCGGTCATCGCCGCCATGCCGGTCGCCATCGTCCGGCACGCCTCGGCGCCTTCCAACAGCGCGATCCGCTCCTCCAGCATCTCCACCGTCGGATTCTGGAGCCGCGAATAGGTCATGCCCGTCTGCTCGCCGGCGAAGCGCGCCGCGGCATCCTCCGCGCGATCGTAGCAATAGCCCGAGGTCAGGAACAACGCCTCCGACGTCTCGCCATATTCCGATCGCGCGGTGCCGCCGCGTACCGCGAGCGTCGCCGGGCGCCAGTTCCGGGTGATCGCGCGATCCTGTCCGCTGTGCCGTTTCATGCGCCCGCTTTGCCCCCGCGCAGCCGTCGGACGCAAGTCAAACCGTCACGCCGGGCTTGTCGTCGGCGCGCCGCTGTCGCAAGCCGGCGTGCAGGCGACAGGGGAGCGGCCACGGTGACGACGATCGAACGACCACGGCTGCTGACGCTGCTGGTCGCGCTCGCCAGCGAGCTGATCTTCCTGTTCCGCCTGTCGGTGCCCGCCAAGCCGGTGTTCGACGAGGTCCATTACCTGCCCGCCGCGCGCACGTTGCTGGCGCTGTCAGGGCCGACGAACATCGAACATCCGTTGCTCGCCAAGGAACTGATCGCGCTGGGGATCCACGTGTTCGGGGATACGCCGTTCGGCTGGCGCATCGCGTCGACGCTGGCGGGCAGCGCCACCGTCGCCGCGGTCTTCGCGCTGACGCATCTGCTGACCGGGCGGGTGCCCGCCGCGCTGCTCGCCACCGCCTTCGCGCTGCTGGGCTTCACGATCTACATCCAGGCGCGGATCGCGATGCTCGACACATTCATGATCGCGTTCCTGATGTGGGGGATCGTGCTGCTGGCCGCGACGATTCGCGACGGCAGCATGGCACGATGGAGCGCGGGCAGCGTGCTGCTCGGCCTGGCCACCGCCTGCAAATGGGCGGCCGCCCCGTACGTCTTCGCGGCGGGCGTCACCTTCCTTCTGATGCGGCGCTACGCCCCCGCGCGCTGGCCGGGGCTGGGCACGCTGCCGGCGCTGGCGATGCTCGGCGGGCTGTCGGTCGCGGCCTATCTGCTGACTTTCGCGCCTGCGTTCTTCTACACCAGCGACGCGCTGACGCTCCGCACCCTCCCGCATTTTCAATGGGACATGTACCTGCGCCAGACGCAACGGCTGCCCCCGCACACCTACCAGTCGAACTGGTGGACCTGGCCGCTGATGATCCGCCCGATCTGGTATCTGTACGAGCCGGTCGACGGCGCGCAACGCGGCATCCTGCTGCTCGGCAATCCGGCGGTGATGTGGGGTGGATTGCTGGCGGTCGCCGCCTGCTATCGTGACTGGGTGAAGACCGGCGCGGTCCGCGTGCTCGCTCCCGCCGCGATCTGGACCTTCTCGGTCGCGATCTTCGCGGTCATCCCCAAGTCATTGGGCTTCTATTATTATTACTATCCGTCCAGCGTGCTGCTGTGCGTCGTGCTGGCGGTGGCGATTGACCGGCATCGCGACACGCTGGGCCGCTGGGTGGAGCTGTATCTGCTGCTCGTCTTCGCATTGTGGCTGTATTTCCTGCCGGTGCTCAGCGCCGAGCCGCTCGCGAACCCTGCCGCCTTCCACCGCTGGACCTGGTTCGCCAGCTGGGTGTGACCGCTATCGATACCGGCCCCAGGTGAATCGCGACGACAGCGCGTAATTCCACACCGCGCCCACCAGCACGCCCAGCAGCGCCGACGCCGCCCATGCGCCCTGCCGCACATCGTGCAGGAACGCCGCGACGCCGACGTTCGCCACCGCCCCGACCGAACACACCAGACAGAAAGCGACCCAGCCGTCGAGCAGCGCGCGCGCGCCGCGCAGCCGCCGGTCGCGATAGGTCAGCGCGTTGTTCAGGAAGAAGTTGAACGTCATCGCCGCGAAGGTCGCGACGATCTGTCCGGTGAGGAATGACAACCCGACCGCGACATACAGCAGCGCCAGCACGCTCATATGAACGCCAGCCCCCAGCGCGCCGATCATGGAGAACATCGCGAAGCGCACCGGCACCACCCGCCCCAATCGCCGATCGTACAGAGCGATCAGATATTCCATCGCCACGACGTGATCGAGCTTGCTCTCCCCCACCGCGCGGGTGCGAAAGACGTACGGCAATTCCACGAAGCGCAACGCGCGCGGGCTGGCGCTCATGATGTCGAGCAGGATCTTGAACCCGATCCCGCCCAGCTTCGGCACCAGCGCGCGCAGCACCTCGGCGCGGATCGCGAAGAAGCCGCTCATCGGGTCGCTCAGCTCGGTGCGCACCACGAGGCCCGCGATCCGCGTCGCCAGTGCCGATTTCGCCACCCGGTCGCGGTCCCATTCCCCGGTTCCGCCGCCCGCGACGAACCGCGACCCGATCGCCAGATCGAGCGCCGCATCGTCGCGGAATGCGGCGACCATGCGCGGCAGCACCGTCTCGTCATGCTGAAGGTCGCCGTCCATGATCGCGACGATCGGCGCGGCGGTGGCGCACATCCCCTCGATACATGCGCTTGACAGCCCGCGCCGCCCGATCCGCTGGATCACCCGCACGCGCCTGTCGGTCAGCGCGAGGTCGCGCGCCGCCTGCGCGGTGCCGTCGGGGCTGTCGTCGTCGACGAACAGCACCTCCCAGTCGAGCCCGGCCAGCGCCGCCTCCAGCCGGGAGACGACGGCGGCAACATTGCCGCGCTCGTTGAAAGTCGGGACGACGACGGCGAGGTCTAGCATCAGCCGGCCGTCCTTAGCGCCCCGGCGGAGGCTAGAGCCCAGTGGGGGAGGTCTTCGTAAGCGGCAACGTCATTGCGAGCGTAGCGAAGCAATCCAGGGCGTCCTGATCCGGCCCTGGATTGCTTCACTGCGCTCGCAATGACGGATCGCGTTGACTGGTTTGGCCGGAACGCCTTCCCCCCGGCCCGTCTCCCCACTCCCGTCATCCCGGCGAAGGCCGGGATCCACGTCACCACACGAAACGACGTCTCCGATGTTGCGGAACGGTGGACCCCGGCCTCCGCCGGGGTGACGACGGCGTGGGGCAGGGTCTTGGTTGTCCGCAACGTCCCCTCCGCCTTATCAACCAAGTGAACCTACAGCGCCGCGAGCACCGCATCGCCCATCGCGCGGGTCGTCGCGGTGCCGCCCAGGTCGGGCGTCCGCACGCCCGTCGCCAACGCCGCCGACACCGCCGCCTCGATCCGATCCGCCGCCGCGCCGTCACCCAGCGAGTGCCGCAGCATCATCGCCGCCGACAGGATCGCCGCACACGGATTAGCCTTGCCCTGCCCGGCGATATCCGGCGCGGACCCGTGGATCGGCTCGTACAGTCCCTTGCCGTGCGCATCGAGCGACGCCGACGGCAGCATCCCGATCGAGCCGACACACATGCTCGCCTGATCCGACAGGATGTCGCCAAACAGATTGCCGGTCACGATCGTGTCGAACGCGCCCGGATTGCGGACGAGCTGCATCGCGGCATTGTCGACATACATATGGGTCAGCTCGATCTGCGGGTAGTCGGCGGCGACTTCGACCACCACGTCGCGCCACAATTGCGACGTCTCCAGCACATTGGCCTTGTCGACCGAGCAGAGCTTGTCACGCCGCTTGGCCGCGGTCTGGAACCCGACATGCGCGATGCGGCGCACCTCGGCCTCGTCATAACGCATCAGGTCGTGGCCCTCGCGCAGCCCCGCCTCGGTGGTCCCCCGGCCCTTCGCGCCGAAATAGACGTCGCCGTTCAGCTCGCGCACGATCACCAGATCGATCGCATTCGCCACCTCGGGCTTCAGCGTCGAGGCATCCTCCAGCCCGGCGAACATCTTGGCCGGACGCAGATTGGCGAAGGTGGTCAGGTTCTTGCGCAGCCCCAGGATCGCCTGTTCGGGGCGCAGCGCGCGCTCCAGCGAATCGAACTCCGGATCGCCGACCGCACCGAACAGCACCGCATCGGCGCGCTGGGCCAGCGCCAGCGTCGCCTCGGGCAGCGGATGCCCGCTCGCGCGATACCCTGCGCCGCCGACGGGCGCCTCCTCGAAGGCGAGGCCGAGGTCGAGCGCGTCGAGCACACGACGCGCTTCGCTGGTCACTTCGGGGCCGATCCCGTCGCCGGGCAGGATTGCGATGAGCTTGCCGTATGTCATGGCCGCATCGCATGGCGCGGGCGCGCGCGTCACGCAACCGCCCTGTGCAATCGTTCGAGCAAACGCGCCCGCGCCGCCAGCGGATCGCGACGCCGATCGATCAGCACGTCGCGCGCGAGGAAGTGCCCGGTGATCGCCAGTGCCGCCAGCACCTCGTCCCATTCCGCCGCCCCGCCATCGCGTAGGAACGGCGGCAGCGCGAACAGCCGCGCCTCATATCCGGAAGCCGCGGCGCGGCTGACCGCCCCGCCGCTCTTGGGGCTGACGAAGGCGAGATCGTCGGTGGCACCCGTCGCGACACACGCCGACAGGTCCAGCCCGAACCCCAGTTCCGCCAGCAGGAGCAATTCGTAGCGCGCCATCGCCGCCGCCCAGCCGCGCGCGCTCGGCGCCGCCTCGATCGCGTCGAGCACGCCCGCCAGCGCGTCGTGGAGATGCGGATAGGGTTGCGCCTCGGGCAGCGCGGTCGCGGTCAGCGCGGTCACCCACTCCAGCGCAGCCGCCGGCAACGGCAAGGCATGGAGCGCGGCACGGCTATGCACCAGTTCGACGGTCAGCGCGGCCAACTGCTCCTCGGTCCGCGCGCGCCACTCGCCGCGAACGACGTTTCCCGGTTGCAGGACTGGGCGGAGTCCGCGCGCATGGCCGCCACGGACGTAGCCGGGCTGCACGCCGTCGAGCCGGGTCAACGCCCGCGCGACCGCGCCATGCTCGCCATGCGCACGGACGGAGAGCAGGATGGCGTCAGCGGTCAGGTGCACGCGCGGCGCTCACCACCCGTCACCCCGGCGCAGGCCGGAGTCCACGGTGCCGCATACTGATCAGCCGAAGATCCTGCGGCACGGTGGATCCCGATCTGTGCCGGGAGGACGGGAGGCCGAGACATTAACCCTCACCGCGCATGATAGAAATCGTACACCTGTTGGGCGACCGCCGCGCTCACGCCGGGCGCCTTGCGCAGGTCCTCCAGCGAGGCATTCCGTACCGCCCGTCCGGTGCCGAAGTGCATCAATAGCGCCTTCTTTCGCGCGGGGCCGATCCCCGGCACCTCGTCCAACGGGCTCGCGCCGATCGCCTTTGCGCGTTTTGCGCGGTGCGCGCCAATCGCGAAGCGGTGGACCTCGTCGCGCAACCGCTGGAGATAGAACAGCAACGGCGCATTGACCGGCAGCGTCAGCTCGCGCCCGTCCATCAGGTGGAACACCTCGCGCCCCTCGCGCCCGTGATGCGGCCCCTTCGCCACGCCGACCAGACAGACGTCCTCGATTCCAAGGTCTTCCAGTACCGCCTTGGCCGCGTTCAACTGCCCGCGCCCGCCGTCGAGCAGCACCAGGTCGGGCCAGGTCTCGCCGTCGCGATCGGGATCCTCCTCCAGCGCGCGCGCGAAGCGGCGCGTCAGCACCTCGCGCATCATCGCATAATCGTCGTCGGTGGCGGCCTGCTTGATGTTGAACTTGCGATACTGACCCTTGCGGAACCCCTCCGGTCCCGCGACCACCATCGCGCCGAGCGCGTTGGTGCCGGAAATGTGGCTATTGTCGTAGACCTCGATGCGGTCGGGTGACTCGCCGAGCTCGAAAAGATCCGCCAATTCGCGGTGCAGGCGCGCCTGGGTCGTGCTTTCCGCCAGCCGCCGCTCCAGCGCTTCCTTCGCGTTGCGCGTCGCCTGATCCAGCAGCCGCTTGCGCACCCCGCGCTGCGGGACCGTCATCTCGACCTTGCGCCCGGCCTGATCGGACAGCGCCTGCACCAGCACCTCGGCATCGGGCAGCACGCGATCAATCAGGATCGTCCGCGCCGGCGGCACCTCCTCATAGAATTGCGCCATGAACAGCGTCAGCACCTCGTCCTCGGGCACGTCGGCGGTGTGCGCGGGAAAGAAGCTGCGATGCCCCCAATTCTGCCCGCCACGGATGAAGAACGCCTCGATCCCGATCAGCCCCTCATGCGACGCCAGCGCGAAGATATCGGCGTCGCCGACCCCTTCGGCATTGATGAACTGCGTGCCCTGGATGAAGGTCAGCGCCTTCAGCCGGTCGCGCAGGATCGCGGCCAGCTCGAAATCCATGTTCGCGGCCGCCGCTTCCATCTGCGCGCCCAGCTTCGCCTGGACGTCGGTGGCCTTCCCGGCCAGGAACTTCTTCGAATCACTGACCAACTCGGCGTAGCCCGCCGCGTCGATCCGTCCGACGCAGGGCGCCGAGCAGCGCTTGATCTGGTACAGCAGGCCCGGCCGGTCGCGTGTCTTGAAGAAGCCGTCGGTGCAGCTGCGCAACAGGAACAGTTTCTGCAACGCGTTCAGCGTGTTGTTGACGCTTCCGGCGCTGGCGAACGGACCATAATAATCGCCCTTCGCACGCCGCGCCCCGCGATGCTTCTGGATACGCGGGAATTCGTGATCCGCGCGCAGCAGGATGAAGGGGAAGCTCTTGTCGTCGCGCAGCAGCACGTTGTACGCCGGGCGATACCGCTTGATGAGCTGCGCCTCGAGCAGCAGCGCCTCGGCCTCGTTGTTGGTCGTCACGATCGTCATCGACCGCGTCTGCGCCACCATCCGCTGCAGCCGCTTCGACAGCCGCTCGACCTGCACGTAATTGCCGACGCGATTCTTCAGCGCGCGCGCCTTGCCGACGTACAGCACGTCGCCCTTGGCATCGTGCATCCGGTACACGCCGGGCTTGAGCGGCAGCGTCTTCAGGACGTTGCGGATCGCCGCGACGCCGCCCTCCAGATCCGGCGCATCGGCGCCCCGGATCGCGTAGGTGGCCTTTTCCTCGTTGAAGCGGTCGGGCGGACCGTAGCTGCCTGTCATCCCCCGCGATCTAGGAAGTGCGGGCGAGAGGGGCAACGGGTTGGGGCATCACACCTTCAGCGTCGTCCCACGAGGCCGTCGCCCCGGCGGAGGCCGGGGCCCAGTTAGGAGACGTCGCCGGATTTCACGAGCCGCCCGCCACTGGACCCCGGCCTCCGCCGGGGTGACGGCTGAAAATGAAGCGCGGTGGCCTCTACTTGCCCCCGCCCTTGACCCAATCAGCGATCTTCTTCTCCAGCACCGGCATCGGCAGCGCGCCGGTATCCAGCACCTGCGCATGGAACTTGCGCGGGTCGAACCGTGCGCCCAGCTTCTTCTCGGCGTCGGCCTTCACGCGCGAGATCGTCAGTTGCCCGATCTTGTACGCCAGCGCCTGCCCAGGGATCGCGATGTAGCGCTCGACCTCCGCCGTCGCATCGGTGCGCGACATCGGCGAGTTGGCGAGCATATAGTCGATCGCCTGATCGCGGCTCCAGCCCTTGGCATGGATGCCGGTATCGACGACCAGCCGCATCGCGCGCAGCATCTCGTCGTTCAGCCCACCCATCCGCTGATACGGATCGGTTTCCATGCCGAGCTGCGGCCACAGCGTCTCCGAATAAAGTGCCCAACCCTCCACATAGGCGGTGTTCCCGCCGAAGCGCATGAACGCGGGCAGCGCGTCATTCTCCTGCGCCAGGCTGATCTGGAAATGATGCCCCGGCACCGCCTCGTGCAGGTACAGCGTCTCCATCTCCCACATGTAGCGGCTCGGCAAGTCGTAGGTGTTGTAATAGAACACCCCCGGTCGCGATCCGTCCGGGGTGCCGGGCTGATACGAGCCACCCGCGTCGGTCTTCTCCTTGAAGGCCGGGACCGGGCGGATCTCCAGCTTCGACTTCGGGATCAGCGAGAATTGCTCGCGGACGCGCGCATCGACGCGCCGCCCGATCGCCTCATACCCGTCGCGCAATTGCGCTGCCGACGATGGCTGGAACTGCTTGTCGGTGCGCAGGAACGCGAAGAACTGGGACAAATTGCCCTTGAAGCCGACCTTCGCCTTTTGCGCCTCCATCGCGCGCGTGATCCGCGCGACTTCCGAGAGGCCGAGCTTGTGGACGGCATCCGCCTTCAGCGGCAGCGTGGTGTTCGATTCGATCAGATAGTCGTACAGCTTCGCGCCACCGGGCATCGCCGACAGCCCGACGCTGTCGCGCGCGACGGGCAGGTAATCGGTGCGAAGGAAGTCGCGCAGCCGCGTTTGCGCCGGGTTCAGCACGTCGGCGATCTGCTGCGCATAGGCCGTGCGCAGCCGGGTCTGGTCGGCAGCCGGGATGCCGTCCGGGAACGTCTTGACCGGACCGTAGAACGGCGACGCCTCGACCCCACCCGCGAGCAGATTGTCGAGCTGGCCGATCATGTTGCGCACGACCAGCTTGGGCTGGACGACCCGGCTCTTCATCCCCTCGCGGAAACGCGCGATCGCGGCGTCGAGCTGCGCGGCATATTGCGCATTGCGCTTCAGGTTGTTGTCATAGTCCGCGACCGTCTTGAACGGGGCCGCGCCCTGCCCGGACGCCAGTTCGGGATAGAAGGTGTGGATACCGTAGAAATGGTCGAGCGGGCGGACGATCTGCACCGCGATCAGATCGGGCGCGAAGCCGCGCAGGTTCAGCTCCGCCTGCTGCTTGAAGACGTCATAGGCGATCTGGTCGACCGGGGTCAGCCGGGCACGGTCGATGGTCGCGAGCGCGGCCAGGTCGCGCCGCGTCGCCGCCTCCTCGGCGGCGAGATGCGCGTCGGAGAAGAAGTCGCCGAGCTGGTCGGCATAACGCATGTCGCCGCGAAACAAGGCCTGTACCGGATTGCGGCGCAGGCTGCCCTCGTCGCTGTCGTGGAACAGCTGGCGGAGACGGGCGTCGGCGGTGCTGGCCGTGGCGGCCGGGGCTGCAGGCGCCTGCGCCAGCGTCGGCACCGCCACGGAGGCGAGCAGCAGGGCTGCGGTGATCGAGAAACGCATCGTCGGGCTTCCTTACAGGCGGATGACGTTGAATCGATACGTCATTGCGAGCGTAGCGAAGCAATCCACGGCCGGATCACGACGCCCTGGATTGCTTCGCTACGCTCGCAATGACGAAATATGGTCCCGACAACGCCCGCGGTCGGCAGGCGCGAAGATCGGTCAGCTCAGTTGAGGCGTCCCACGCCCGAGATCGCGCGGTCGACCAACGCGCGGTCGGCGTCCGCACCGTGCCGCTCCGCGATCAGCGCGGCGGCGGCGGCGGTCGCGGCCTCGGCGGTGCGGGCGCGAACCTCGGCGACCGCGGCGCGCTCGGCGGCGGCGATCTTGTCCTCGGCCATCCGTGCGCGACGCTCCATCAGCGCCTCGGTATCGGCCTTCGCCTTGGCGACGATCGCGGCAGCCTCATGATGCGCCAGCTCGCGCATCTTGGCGGCATCCGCCTCGGCACCGCGCGCGCGGGCGGCATATTCGTCACGAAGCGCCTCGGCTTCCTTGCGGAGCGCGGCGGCCTCGTCGAGCTGGTGGCGGATCTCGCCGATGCGCTTGTCGAGCATCGCGCCGATCGCCGCCGGCACCTTCATCACGGCCATGCCGATCAGCACCACCAACGCGGCGATGCCGACCCAGCCGGTGTCGTTGAAGCCGAGCGCGGTCGGCGCGGCATGCGATTCGCCATCGCCCGCACTGGTGCCGGCGTGGATGCCGCTGCCGTTGGCCATGTCCTGGCCCTCGAGCGGCTGTGCCTCGATATCGTGGACGAGCGGGGAATTAGCCATGGTTCAGCTGCCTGCGCACCGCTTCGTTCGCGGCTTCCGGGGGAATGGCGACGCCCGAGAGACGCTGGACCAGTTCCTGCGCCGCCTCGGCGGCGATCGTCTGGACATTGACCATCGCGGTCGCCTTGGCATTGCCGATCGCGATATCGTGGTGCGCGATACGCTCCGACAGGTCGGCATCGGCGGCGCGCAACTGCGCCTCGCTGGCGGCCACCGCATTCGCCTTGGCAGCGGCGACCTCCGCCTGCGCGGCGGCGCGGGCGGTGTCCATGTCGGCGTTCCAGGCCGCCTCGGTCCGATCGGCCTCGACCCGTGCCGCCTCGGCGGTGGCGAGATCCTGCGCGATCTTCGATTCACGCAGCTCCATCACGCCCTGCACCCTGGGCACCATCATCTTGCCGATCCCAAAATACAGGATCCCGAAGGTGATGAGCAGCCAGAAGAGCTGAGAAGCGTAGGTGGCGGCGATCTGACTGATTTGCGGCATGCCGGTCCCTTGGCTGGTCGTCGTCACACTGGCCCGGCCCGCGCGAACGCCGGCCGGGCAAGTTTCATGTTACGCGACGAACACCAGGATGATCATCGTCACGAAGGCGAGCAGGCCCAGAAGCTCGGCACCGGCGAAGCCGATGAACAGGCGGCCCTGCTGGCCGTCGGCGGCACCCGGGTTACGCAGCGCGCCTTCGAGGAAGGCGGCGAACACGTTGCCCACGCCCAGCGCGGCGATGCCCATGCCGATCGCAGCGAGACCAGCACCCAGCAGCTTGGCGGCGTTTGCGTCCATGATAAAAACTCCCGTTCGAAAAATCAGTGGTGGAAAAGAAACTCAGTGCAGGTTGACCGCGTCGTTCAGATAGACGCTGGTCAAGAGCGCGAAGACGTACGCCTGGATGGCCGCGACCAGCAGCTCCAGCAGCGTGATGCCGATCATCAGCACGAAGCTGGGCAGCGACACGATCGCCATATAGCCCGGCCCCATGTTGATGCCGTTGATGACGAACGCCGCCAGCACCTTCAGCAGGATGTGCCCCGCGGTCATCGCGACGAACAGTCGCAGCCCCAGCGAGAACGGGCGAACGAGGAAGCTCAGCAGCTCGACGACGAAGATCAGCGGGATCATCGGCACCGGGGTGCCATGCGGCACGAACAGGCTGAAGAAGTGGAAGCCGTGCTTGCCGAAGCCGACGATCAGCACGATCGAGAAGCTGATGATCGCCAGCACGCCGGTGACGGTCAGGTGGCTGGTGACCGTGAACGGATGCCAGCCCGGCACGACGCCGACCGGCGACAGGCCCCACAGGTTGGCGAACAGGATGAACATGAACAGCGAGAAGACGTAGGGGACGAAGCGCTTGCCCTCCGGCCCAACGTTCGAGGTCAGCATGTTCTGGACGAAGCCGGTGAAGCCCTCCACCGCCGCCTGCCACCGACCGGGGACCAGCTCGCGCTTCATCCCGCCCAGCATGAACACCCACAGGCAGACGAGCGTGATGACCATCCACAAGGCGGAGTTGGTGAACGCCAGGTCATGGCCGCCCACGATCCAGGGCCGACCGAGCACAGGCTCGATCAGGAACTGGTGCATCGGATCGATCTTGCCGCCTTCTGCCGCCACTGCCGGGTTCCCGCTTCTCACATACGTCAAGCGTCCGGGACGTCCGGACGCTTGCTCGTCAACCGAATGATCTGCCTGAACGCCACCGCGATTCCGAGGAACAGCATGACGATCAGCCCCCAGGGCGCGGTGCCGAACCAGCGGTCGAAAAGCCAGCCGATCAGCGCCGATCCGACCAGACTTCCAATCAGGGCGGCGAGCACGCGATTGCCGAGCGAATACCCCGCATCCGCGCCGTCGCGCACCGTCCCCTGCCGAATCGCTTCATCCCGACGCGCCTGTTCCAGTCGACGATCGAGCTGTGTCAGGCGCGGGTCGTCCGCGTCGTGGAAATCCCGTCCGGAACCGTTCTCCGCCACGCAGCCACCCTCACCCGGTTATCGTTGCCGCCGGGAGAGGACGCGCGCGGTCGGCGAGCAGCCCCGCCAAGGCCCGGTCCGGTTAGACGGGGGGTCGGGGGGTGTCAACCACGCACGAACGCGCGGGCTTCACCGATTTGTCATCGATGCGACCGGCGGGCGGGCGCTAGACGCAGCGCGGGTCGCGTTGCGGCGCCCCGGCGCCGCGCGTCTCCCACGTGCCATCGGGCGCGCGATATTTCTCGCCCGGCTTTGTCTGTAGGATCAGGTTGCAGCCGCTGGTGAACGCCAGTTGCTCCACCGTCGCGCCCGACGCCTGCGCCTTCTGCGTATAAGCGGCCTTGCGCTGGATGTTGATGTTGCTGACCAGCGCGCGCAGCGACGCCGATCCGCTGCCCACCACGCCCAGGTAGCCGTCGGGCTGTTCGCCCACCTCGCCGGCGGCGCGCGCGGCGGCATAGGCCGGATCGCGCTGCGCCCAGGCGGCGACCGGGATCGCGACCGCGGCCAGCGCGGCGATCAAGACAAGGCTCTTCATACGCATGGCTTAGAAAATCCCCGGGTTCTGCTGGATCAGCGACTTGGCCTCATTGTCGAGGCGGTACACCACTTCCTGCGTCACATTGATGTTGAGGTTGATCTGGATCGGCTTGTCGGGGGCGGAAATGTTCACGCACCCGCCCAGTCCGCCGCCCAGCATCAGCATCGCGATCAGGGTATAGGTCGTGGGGCGCATCGCGTTCGTCAATCCTGTCGGCATCATGGCTTGTTCTCGCTTGCGGGCGGCTGAACGCCCGTCTTCCGGTTCTGCTCGTCGATCAAGGCTTGCAGGTTGCGCTTCACCAGCCGCTGCGGATCGTAGAAGCTGGCCGCCGAATCGATCAATCCGCGGAATGGCGCGCGGATCGTAATGTTGAACTGGATCGGCAGGCGCGTCAGCCGGCGCAACAGGAAGTTGCTCTGCGCACCCTTGCCCTGCTTGATGCCGGTGAAGCGCACCCCGGTCACCATCTCGCCACCCAGCGGACCGTCCATCTGCACGTCGAGGCTGCGATAGGTCAGCGAGCGGAGCGACTGGAAGGCCAGATTGCCCCAGAAGCCCAGATCCTTCTCGGTCAACTCGCCCAGATACGCGATCGAACCTCCGCCGGGGCGCGCCACCAGCCGCCCACCCTCGATCCGACCGCCCGACGCATCGAAGGTCATCGGCAGAACGCCGTCGAAGGTGCCGGTGGCGTTCAGATTCTTGAAGTCGAACTGCTGGAGGAACTTGCCCGCCTCCATACCCTCGACGCGGAACGTCAGCCGCCGTGCCGCATCCGAATCGAAGTCGAGCACGGTCGGGTCGAGCGTCAGGGTGCCGCCCGCGAACGGCCAGCGCGCGCTGTCGACCTGCACGCGCAGGTTCGGGAGCAGGCGGTAGAGGATGCGCCCGTCGGTCACCGGAATGCCGGGATTGATCGACGCGACGGTCGCCACCTGATCGGGGGCGCTCACCAATCCCAAAAGATCGGTGAAGTGGATCGTGCCCGCCAGCCCGGTGACCGGGCCGAACGCCGCCGCCAGATTCATCGCAGCGGTGGAGAAGGTGCCGGTGCTCACCACCCCATCGGGGCTCCAGCGGATATCGCCCGTGCCGCGGATCGTGCCGCCGACATCGGCGATCACCCCGAAGGTCAGCCGCGTCAGCAGCTCGGGCTGGAAATCCTTGGTAAAGGTGATGCCCGGCACATTGAGCCTCGCCTCGCCCGCGCCGCTCGCCAGCCGGTGCGCGATCGTCACGTCGGCCACCGGCGTGCCGGTGGTCGGCTCGGTCAGCGCGCCCGTCGCATGGATTTCGTTGCCCGCCAGCGCGAAGGCGATGTCGCGCGCCGCCATCGGCTGGAAACGGGGACTCGCGGCCGCGTCGGCGACGCGCAGCGCGCCGGTCAGCGCCAGCCGCCGCCCGTCGAACGTCCACGCCCCCTCCCCCGCGCTCATCACCAGCGGCACGGTGCCGACCTGACCGCCGCCGCCCGCGAACGTTCCGGCCGCCCCGCCGGGGGTCAATCGGCCCGCCAGGCGTGTCGCGGTGATCCGCGTCGTCCCGATCAGCGCCGTCACGTCGCCCAGCGCGAAATCGCGGGTCGCGAGCCCCAGCGTCGCACCGCCCGCGTCGAGGCGGAACGGCGATCCGCCCAGCGTCCCCGCCAGCCGGGTCGGATCCAGCCGCGCGCCGCCGCGCACCCCGCGCGCCGCGACCTCGACCAGCGCCGCGTCACGCGGGCACAGCCGCACCGCGCCATCCGCCAGCGTCAGGCTGGATATCGTCAGCCGCGCGAACGTCACCGGCGTACAGGCACGATTGATGCTCAGCCGTCCGCGTCGATCCCAGTCGACCGCGATCGGCGCATGCAAGCGCTCGACGCGACCGCCCGCCAGCGGCCCGCTGACGGTCGCCTCGGTCATCACCCGCGTCGGCCCGGCGCCACCGGTCGTGAATTGCACCGGGGCGAGCGTCAGCGCGGCGCCGTCCCGCGCATAGGGCTGAACGATCACCACCCCATCGATCGCGCCGCCGGGCGTTGGCTGGTCGAGGCGTAGCGCGACACCTGGCAGCCCGCCGCCACCCAGCGTCATCCGCCCCGCCAATTGCACGCCACCCGGATGCCCGATCGTGACCGACCCCGCCGCCAGGGCGGCGCGCGCGCCGCTCGCCGCCGCTACCGTCGCGCGCTCGATCGTCAACAGCGTCGGCGTGCCCGTCGACAGGGCAAGGTCGGCATCAACGTGCAGATCGCCGGCGGCGCGCGCCGCATCGCGCATCGCGCCCTCCAGCAAGGGCGCCACCGGCAATCCCGCCGCCGCCGTGCCGACCGACGCCAGCCGCGCGCGCGGCGGCGCCACGAGCGCGACATGTTGCGCGTCCAACCGCCCCGCCAGCGTCGCACGGGCGCCGTCCAGCCGCCATTGCCCGGTCCAGCTCGCCGCGCCGCTGCGCGCGCTGGCGGCAAGCGCCTGCGCCGCTTCAACGGTCGCGACTCCCGTCGTCCGATCGGCATCGCCGCGAAAGCGGGTGGTGCCATGCACCTGCTCCAACGCGACCCCGCCGGTCGCCACGTTCGCCGCCGCCAGATCGATTCGCCCGAACCAGCGGTCGAGCGCGGGAGACAAGCCGACGTCGAGCCGGGCCGTCGCCCGCTGCGCCATCGTGCCCGCGCACGCGATCGCCGCCGCTCGCGCCGGCCCCGCCAGCCGCGGGGCGGTGGCGGTGACGCGCACCGCGACATCGGCATCGAGCGCGCGGATCCGGCACCCGCCGGTCGCCAGCGAGGGTGCCTGCGCGCGGATCCGTCCCCGGAAGCCATCATCCAGCTGACCGCGTCCGCTGACCCGCAACGCCACCGGGCCGTACGGCGTGTCGAGCGCCACCGCCGCGTCGGCGATATCGGCATGCAACGCAGGCAGGGAGAATGGCGCACCCGACGAGGACGGCGGCGGCAGCAGCCGGTCGATCGCGCCGAGCGACACGCGTCCGTCGCGCAGCCGGGCCGACAGCCGCACGTGCCCGGCGCGGAAGCCGATCAATTTGGGGCCGGAGAGCGTCAGGTCGGTCTGCGTCTCGATCCAGTCGGCGGTCAGATCGGGATGGGCAGGATCGCCGATCACCACGTCGGTCAGCCGCTGTCGCCCCAGTCCCAGATCGGCGATGCGATACCGCGCGGGCACCTGCTTCTTCGCCAGCGCATCGTCGATCACGCGCGTCGCGATCGGCACGCGCGACAGCCACAGACCGCCGCCCGCGGCCAGGGCCAGCACCGATACGGCCACCGCGACACGCCGTCCCGCGCCGCTCACCCGTGTCGGATCCGCTGCTGTTGCGCGACGCTCATGCGCGATGAGTCATAGGGCAGGCGACGCGGTCCGCGCAATTGCGCGTCGCGCCGAACCGACCTACCCCATGGCGCATGGCCGATGACGGGACACGCGCGCTGGATGCCAAGGGCCACCGGGCGCGGTTGCGCGCGCGGCTGCTCGCCGATCCCGATGGGCTGCTGGATCATGAACTGATCGAATATCTGCTCGCCCTGGCCATCCCGCGTCAGGATACCAAGCCGCTCGCCAAGGAGCTGCTGCACGAATTCGGCGGCCTGCCGGGGCTGTTCGCCGCCGACGCCGCTGCGCTGTCGCGCGTGCCCGGCATGGGCGACACCAGCGCGGCGGCGATCCGCATCGCGCACGCCGCCGCGATCCGTTTGGTCCGCGCGCGCACGCGCGAGGCGCCGATCCTGTCGAACTGGCAGGCACTGGCCGATTACCTTCATGCCGATATGGCGCACGACATGGTCGAACGGTTCCGCGTGCTGCATCTAAATACCCGCAACATGCTGGTCCGCGACGAGCTGATGGCGCGCGGCACGATCGACGAAGCCGCGGTCCATGTGCGCGAGGTCATCAAGCGCGCGCTCGATCTCGGCTCGGCGGCGCTGATCCTGGTGCACAACCACCCCTCGGGCGATCCATCGCCCAGCCGCGCCGATGTCGACATCACGCGCGCGATCGTCGCAGCGGGCAAGCCGCTGAACATCGCGATCCACGATCACCTGATCGTCGGGCTGAACGGGCAGGTCAGCCTGCGCGCCAAGGGGCTGATCTGACCGCCACCGCTGCATGGCGCGGACATGATGGGCGTCCCCGCCCCCCCGCACCGATGACAAGACAGTGGCCTGCCGTGGAACACGACGGCCAGCCAGATCATCACGGCAGCAGGAACGCGCCCTCGATGGTGGTGACGCACGTACCATGCAGGATCACGCGATCCCCCTCGACGCGGCAGCCGATCCGCCCACCACGCGCGCTGGCCTGGACGGCGGAAAATCGATCCCGCCCCAGGCGCCTGGCCCAATATGGCGCGATCACCGCATGCGCGGCGCCGGTCACCGGATCTTCGTCGATCCCGAATGCCGGCGTGAAGGCGCGGCTGACGACATCGCTGCCATCACCCGGTGCGGTCACGATCACCAGCAGGCGCCCCTCAAGAGCCAGCGCCCGCTGATCGGGCGCACACGCCCGCACCGCCGCCTCGTCGGCCAGCACCGCGACCGCATAGCCCGCGTCGTGCCACAAGGTTTTCACGGCCGTCACGCCCAGCGCCGCGACGACCCCGGGCAGCGCGCGTGGATGCGGCGCATAGGCCGGCAACGCCAGCGTGTAGCCGCCACCATCGCGCGCCACCCGCAACACGCCGGCCTGGCGCGTGCGGAAGGTCACCGCGTCGCGATCCGGCTCCGACGACAGTACGACATGCCCGCTCGCCAGCGTCGCGTGGCCGCATAGCGCGATCTCGGCGGTGGGGGTGAACCAGCGCAGTTCATAGTCGGCCGCGCCGCTCGCGTCGGGCACCAGGAACGCGGTTTCGGACAGGTTGTTCTCCTGCGCGATCGCGAGCAGCAGCGCATCGTCGAGCCAGGCGGAGAGCGGCATCACCGCCGCCGGATTGCCCGCGAACGCGCGGTCGGCGAAGGCATCGACCTGGGTGAAAGGGATGCGCATCGCCGTGCTCCCCTTACAGGCGCTTGGAGAACCAGTGCGGTGTCACATCGGCTTCGACGAGCGGATTGTCGGTGTCGACATGCCCCTCCGGATCGAGGTGGATCAGCGTTTCGACGCGCGGGAAGGTATCGCGGAGCGCGCGCTCGACCCGCTCGACGATATCGTGCGCCGCGCGCACCGACAGATCGGCGTCAACCTCCATGTGGAATTGCGCGAAGTCGTGGCTGCCGGCGCGGCGGGTGCGGAAGTCGTGGATACCGCGAATGCCCGGTTGCCGCGCGGCGACCTCCATGAAGGCGGCGCGCTGCGCCTCGGGCCATTCCTTGTCCATCAGCATGTCGATCGCCTGGCTCGACGCCTGGAACGCGCCCCACGCCAGCCACGCCGCAATCGCGATGCCGAAGACCGGATCGGCGCCGGAAATGCCGACATATTGATCCAGCACCAGCGCGGCGATCACCGCGACGTTCAGCAGCATGTCCGACTGGTAATGGACGTTGTCCGCCATGATCGCGATCGATCCGGTCTTGCGGATGATCGCGCGCTGATAGGCGAGCAGCGCGAACGTCGCGACGATCGCGGCGACCGACACGCCGATCCCCAGCCCCGCATCCTCATTGGGCACCGGATCGGAGAAGCGCCGGATCGCCTGCACCGCGATCCCGATCGCGGACGCGGTGATCAGCACGACCTGGAACAACGCCGCCAGCGCCTCCGCCTTGCCATGGCCGAAGCGATGGTCGTGGTCGGCGGGCTCGGCGGCCAGCTTCACGCCGTACAGCGTGACGAGGCTGGCGAGCAGGTCGAGCCCGGTGTCGGCAAGGCTGCCCAGCATCGCGACCGATCCGGTATGCCACGCGGCATAGGCCTTCACGATCAGCAGCGTGCACGCCATCGCCACGCTGGCCAGCGCGGCGCGCATCGCCAACGGAATGATGCGGCGGCGTTCGTCGCGCGTCATGGGAACAACAATCCTTCGCTCCACCCGCCGTGGCCGTCGGGGGCGAAGACGCGCCGTTCGTGCAGGCGATGCGCGCGGTCGTGCCAGAACTCGAAATGATCGGGCGTCACGCGGTAACCGCCCCAGTTCGGCGGGCGCGGCACGTCCTGCCCGTCGAACCGCGCCTTGACCTCGGCGAAGCGCGCCTCGAACGTCGCGCGGTCGTCGAGCGGGCGGGACTGGTCGGACGCCCAGGCGCCCAGTTGCGAATCGCGCCCGCGCGTCGCGAAATAGGCGTCGCTCTCCGCATCGCTGGCCTGCGTCACCGCGCCCTCGATCCGGATCTGACGCCGCAGCGATTTCCAGTGGAAGAGCAACGCCGCCTGCGCATTGGCGGCCAGATCGCCCGCCTTCCGGCTGCCGCGGTTGGTGTAGAAGACGAACCCGCCGGGGCCGTGCCCCTTCAGCAGCACCATCCGCACCGACGGACGCCCGCGCGCATCGGCGGTGGCGAGTGCCATCGCGTTCGGATCGTTCGGCTCGCTCTCACGCGCCTCCGCGAACCAGCGGTCGAACAGGGCTAAGGGATCGTCGGACATGCCGTCGTCCTTACCGTGGCCGCGCGGAAAGGTCATCATCGTCGTGCGCGCCCATCCTCCGGAACGTCCGCGTCCATAGACGCACGTTAACCCCTGGAACCGCCGCGCCGCCCGATGATTGAATCGCCCTCGCAACGAGAGGCTGATCGATGGCGGCGCGCGCATATTGGCAGGGGCAGATCCGGCTGGCGCTGGTCTCGATTCCGGTCGAGATCTTTTCGGCCACCCGCTCCGGCGCACAGATCAGCTTCCACCAGATCCACGAACCCAGCGGGCAGCGCATCAAGTACGAGAAGGTCGCGCCCGGCTTCGGCCCGGTCGACATCGACGAGATCCTGAAGGGGTTCGAGGTCGAAAAAGGGGAGTACGTCCTGCTCGAACAGGACGAGATCGACGCGGTGAAGCTCGAATCCAAGAAGACGCTCGAACTCACCCAGTTCGTCGACGCGCACGAGATCGACGTCCTCTATTACGAAAAGCCCTATTTCGTCGTGCCCGCCGACGATCTGGCCGAGGAAGCGTTCATCGTGCTGCGCGAGGCGCTGCGCCGGACGAAGAAGGTGGGGCTGGGGCAACTGGCGATGCGTGGCCGCGAATATATCGTCAGCCTGAAGCCATGCGGACGCGGCATGGTGCTGGAGACGCTGCGCTACGCCGACGAGGTCAACAAGGCGCAAGGCTATTTCCGGGACATTCCCGATGACAAGCCCGATCCCGAACTGCTCGACCTGGCCGAGGCGCTGATCGACAAGAAGTCCGCCGCCTTCGACCCCGGCGGCTTCCACGATCGCTACGTCGACGCGCTGAAGGCGCTGATCGAGCGCAAGCGCAAGGCGAAGGGGCACAAGATCATCGAGGACAAGGGCGACGACACGAGACGATCCGGCGCCAACGTGGTCGACCTGATGGCCGCGCTGAAAAAGTCGATGGAGAAGTCGGGCGGCACGACGTCGGCGAAGACGCCCGCCAAGAAGGCCGCGTCGCCCAAGAAGCCACCGGCCGCGAAGGCCGCGCCCAAGCGCACGCCGGCGAAGAAACGTGCCTGATCGCGACCCGCTCGAGCGCTATAACGCCAAACGCGACTTCACGCGCACCGCCGAACCGTCGGGAACGCTGGCGGCGGGACATGGAAACAGCTTCATCGTCCAGAAGCACGATGCGACCCGGCTGCACTGGGACTTCCGACTGGAGGTGGACGGCGTCCTGAAAAGCTGGGCGGTCACGCGCGGCCCCAGCATCGACCCGGACGAAAAGCGGCTGGCGGTGCGGACCGAGGACCATCCGCTGTCCTACGCCACCTTCGAGGGAACGATCCCGGCGGGCGAATATGGCGGCGGAACGGTGATGCTCTGGGACCGGGGCACATGGTCGCCGGTGAAGGGCAAGAGCGCGGCGGATATCGAGAAAGGCCATCTGCACTTCGTACTGGATGGCGAGCGGATGAAAGGCGAGTGGCTGCTGATCCGCCTGCGCCCGCGCGGCAAGGAGAAGCGCGAAAACTGGCTGCTCCGTAAGATCGCGGACGGTGAGGCGGGCGCGACCGACGCGCTGGTCGAGACCGCGCTGACGAGCGTCGCGACGGGCCGGACGATGCAGGAGATCGCCGATGGGAAGAAGGCGCCGGTCACCACGACCTCCTCCGGCGTGACGAAGAAGAAAAAGGCGACGAGGAAAAGGGGCGGAGCGGCACATCCCCCGCCCTTCGAGCCCCCGCAGCTCTGCACCTTGGTGGACCACGTTCCGACCGGCTCGGACTGGCTGCACGAGGTCAAGTACGACGGCTATCGCGCGCTGGTCGCGGTGGGTGGAAACAGCGCGAAGGTCTACACCCGCAGCGGGCTCGACTGGACCGACAAGTTCCCCGGCATCGCTGAGGCGGCGGCCAGCCTGTCCGCGAAAGGCGCGCTGATCGACGGTGAAATCGTAGCGTTCAAGGACGGACGGCCCGACTTCTCGACGTTGAAAGACGCGATCGGCGCGGGCGGTGCGATGACGTTGTTCGCCTTCGACCTGCTCGAGGTGGACGGCGAGGATCTTCGGCCCCTCCCCAACCTTGCCCGCAAGGATCGGCTAAGGACGCTGATCGGTGCGGCCGAGGAGCGGCTGCGCTTCGCCGAACACGTCGGTGGTGCCGGCGAGCGGCTGTTCGAGACGATGTGCCGCGAGGGCTATGAGGGCGTGGTCTCGAAGAAGGCCGACGCGCCCTATCGCGGCGGGCGGACCGCCGTGTGGCTGAAGACGAAATGCACCCGGCGGCAGGAGTTCGTGATCGTCGGCTGGCTGCCTTCCAGCACGTCGCGTGGGCTGCGCTCGCTGTTGCTCGGCGTGCACGAGCAGGGCAAGCTGCGTTACGCCGGCAAGGTCGGCACCGGCTTCGACAACGCAACCATCGATGCGCTGCGCACGCGACTCGATCGACTGTCGCGCAAGACCCCGACCGTCACAGCGCCGCGCGCCGCCGTGAAGGGCGCGTATTGGGTGACGCCGAAGCTGGTCGCCGAGGTGGCCTTCGCCGAGGTGACCCCCGACGGGGTGCTTCGCCACTCGAGCTTCATCGGCCTGCGCGGCGACAAGCCCGCGTCGGAGGTGGTCGCCGAACGCGCCACGCCAACGCCGGAGGCGAAGCCGATCACGGTGAAGGTCACCCATCGCGACCGGGTGATCTTTCCGGACAGCGAAGTGACCAAAGGCGACCTTGCGGATTATTACGCGGCCATGGCGGGGGTGATGCTGCCCTGGGCTGGCGAGCGACCGGTCAGCCTGGTGCGCTGCCCCCAGGGTCGGGCGCGGCAGTGCTTCTTCCAGAAACATGACGCGGGCTCGTTCGGCGACGCCGTGCGTCAGGTTCCGATTCGCGAGAAGGACGGCAGCACCGAGAATTACCTGTACGTCGATGATGCCGATGGCCTGGTGGCCTGTGTGCAGATGGGCACCATCGAGTTCCACGGCTGGGGATCGCGGATCGACGCGCTCGAACGTCCCGACCGGATGGTCTTCGACCTAGACCCCGACGAGGGGCTGGGCTTCGACGAGACGAAGCGCGCAGCCGCGCATCTGAAGGAACAGCTCGCCGAACTGGGGCTGATCAGCTTCCCGCTGCTGTCGGGCGGCAAGGGCGTCCACGTCGTCGTCCCGCTGACCCCGGAGGCCGAGTGGCCGGCGGTGCGCGACTTTGCCGAGCGGTTCGCGCGTGCGCTGGCGCATGCCGATCCCGACCGCTTCGTCGCGGTGATGAGCAAGGCGAAACGCAAAGGACGGATCTTCATCGATTATCTTCGCAACCAGCGCGGCGCGACCGCGATCATGCCCTATTCGGCCCGCGCGCGCGCCGGCGCGCCGGTCGCCGCGCCCGTGTCGTGGACGGAGTTGCGCGATCTGGACAGCGCCGCGCACTGGCGGGTCACCGATGCCGACGCGCTGACGGAGCGGGCCGCGTCGCGCGCGCTCGCCGGCTGGGGGATCGCGGAGCAGGTGCTGCCCGATCTGTGAGCGTGTGCACAATTGCCGTTCCCTTCCCTCCGGCGCTCCTTTAGGGTCCGCCCCGGTTCGCAGCAGGGAGGAGCCGCTGGCCACGCAGCCCGCCTTTGATACTGGCACGCATGCCCGGCGCCGGTTCGACGATTATGCGGGCGCCCCGTCCGATACGATGCGTGCCGCAAACGCCGCGCCGTGGATCGCGGTGCTTGAGGAATTGTCCTCGGTCGCCGGCGACGACCTGGGCCATGCCCGCGAGCGCGTGCAGCGGCACGCCGTCGATATCGGCACCGGTTTCCGGATCATCGGCGAGGACAGCGAGCGTCCGTGGCCGGTCAGCCCGATTCCGCTGCTGATCGAGGCCGGCGAGTGGACGACGATCGAGCGCGGCATCGTCCAGCGCGCCGAATTGTTCGAGACGATCCTGAAGGATCTCTATGGCCCGTCACGCTTCGCGGAACGCGGCTATTTTCCCGCCGCGCTGGTAACCGGCAGCCCGTTCTACCTTCGCCCGCTGGTGGGACTGGCGCCGCCCGGCGGGCATCACCTGCACTTCGTCGCGGTCGACCTGGGTCGCAGCCCATCGGGCGAGTGGCGGGTGCTGGCCGACCACCTGCGCGCGCCGACCGGCGCCGGCTATGCGCTGGAAAACCGCCTTGCGGTCAGCCGCACGCTCGGCGGGTTGCAGTCCCGGCTCAATGTCCGGCGCCACGCACCGTTCTTCGCCGCCTTCCGCGAGGGGCTGGCGGCGGCATGCCGGCGCAGCGACCCGCGTATCGGGCTGCTGACACCGGGGCGCTACAATCCCAGCTATCCCGAACAGGCGCATCTCGCGCGCTATCTCGGGCTGTTGCTGGTCGAGGGCGACGATCTCGCCGCGCTGGAAGACCGGCTCTACGTCCGCACGATCGGCGGACTGAAGCGCATCGACGCGCTGTGGCGGCGACTCGATCCGCGCCTGCTCGATCCGCTGGCGTTCGATTCGCATTCGCGGATCGGGGTGCCGGGACTCATCGACGTCTGGGCGCAGGGCAATGTCGTGCTCGCCAACGCGCCGGGCGCGGGCGTGCTGGAAAGTGCGGCGTTCGGCGCGTTCCTGCCGCAGCTCAGTACCCGGCTGACCGGCGCCGACCTGATCCTGCCGAATATCGCCACCTGGTGGTGCGGACAGCCGCGCGAGGCGGCACATGTCGCGGCGGAACTCGATTCGATGCTGCTGTCGTCGGCGTTCGGCGCGCGCACCCTGGGGCTGCCCGGCGAGCAGGCGATGGCAGGCGCCGAACTGACCCCCGAGCAACGCGTCGCCTTTCTCGACGATCTCAGCCGACGGCCACAGGATTATGTCGGGCAGGAGGTGGTACGCCTGTCGACGATGCCAGTGGTCATCGGCGACCAGATGGTGCCGCGCCCGTTCACGCTGCGCGTCTTCGCGGCGCGCGACGCGCACGGGCATTGGCAGGTGCTGCCCGGCGGCTTCGCGCGGATCGGCGAGCATCCGGACCCGCGCGCCGCGGTGATGGGCGAAGGCACCTGGTCCGCCGACGTATGCGTCCACGGGGCGGATCCGGTCGCGCCGGTCTCGCTGCTCCCCGCCCCCGATTCGCTCCACATCCGGCGCAATCCCGGCACGCTGCCCAGCCGCGTCGCCGACAATTTCTATTGGCTGGGCAGATATCTGGAGCGTGGCGAGGCACTGCTGGCGGCGATCCGCGTCATGCTGGGCCATTCGATCGACGCGGACACCGGCGCCGCGCCGGAGGACGCGACGATCGCACGGCTGGTCGCCGAGATCGTCGACACCGGCGCCGCCCCGGCGCCTGCCGGACTGCGGCGCGCCGAGCTGATCGCCTTCGCGCGCACCGCGATGGAGGCCCGTGACGGCGGGTGGCAATCGGTGGCGGCGATCAACGCGCAGGCGCAGCGGATCGCGGGCGGATCGCGCGACCGCTTGTCGGTGGACATGGTGCGGCTGCTGGACGCGCCGTTCCCGACCCATCGCGGGATGCTGGACCGGGCCGGCTCGCTCCAGCGCCGCTATGCCGCGATCGCGGGGCTATCCGCCGAACATATGGGGCGAACCGCGGCGTGGCGGTTCCACGATCTGGGGCGGCGGATCGAGCGGGCGCGGGCGATCGCGCGGGCGGCGCGGCTGTTCGGGATGGTCGGCGCGTTGCCGGGCGATCTGTCCACCCTGCTCGACCTGGCGGACAGCCAGATCAGCTATCGCCAGCGCTATCTGACGGGAATTGCGCGCGTTCCCGTCATCGACCTGACCGTGCTGGATCCCGGCAACCCGCGCGCGCTCGCGTTTCAGGTCGAACGGATCCGCGAGCACCTGGCCGCGCTGCCGGTGCTGGACGATGACGGCATGGCCGAGCCGCAACAGATTGAAGCCACGGAGCTTTTCGCGCTGGTCGCCCCCGCGCAGGCGGCGTTGCTGGACCCCGAGACGCTGGCGGAGGTGGAGCAGCGGCTGTTCCGGCTGTCGGAGGCGATCGCGCATCGTTATTTCCTGCAGGGTGCCGAACCGTTGCGCGCCAGCGGGCTCACGCTGGCGTGACGGTGCCGCGACCCCCGCGATCCGGGCGCCAGAAGACGCGCCCCGGTGCACCGAAGGCCGCCAAAATACCCCTGTCGGTGACGCGCGGGAGCCTCGACTGAGCGATGCGGTACGACATCCGGCACATCACGCGCTTCGATTACGGCAATGCCGTGAAGTTCGCGCGCTGCAACCTGCGCCTGAAGCCGATCGACTGGCCGGGGCAGCAACTGGAGGAATATGCGCTCCACGTCGCGCCATCGGGGCGGACCACGCCGGCCTATGCCGAGGCGGGGCTGGCGCATGTCACCCGGCTGGTGGTGGACGAACGGGTGCGGCGGCTGACGATCGAGAGCGTCGCGCGGCTGACGGTCGACCGGCTGGTGCCAGTGCCCGCCGACGACGATCCGACGATCGCCGAGGTCTGCGCGCTGGCCCGCGCCAGTGGCGACGTCTCGCCCGCCGGCCCGGCGGCGTATCTGTACCCGTCGCCGCTGATCCCGCTGGATCGCGCGATCGCCGATTATTGCGCGCCCGACCTGGCACCGGATCGCAACGTGCTGGAGGCGGGGATCGCGCTGGCGCGGCGCATCCAGCGCGACTTCGCGTTCGATCCCGCCGCGACGCTGGTGGATACCCCGCCGCACGAGGCCTTCGCCAAGCGCAGCGGCGTGTGCCAGGACTTCGCGCAGATCATGCTGACCGGGCTGCGCGCCGCCGGGCTGCCCGCCGCTTATGCCTCCGGCTATATCCGCACGATCCCGCCGCCCGGACAGGCGCGGCTGGTGGGCGCGGACGCCACCCATGCGTGGGTGCTGATCTGGTGCGGGCCGGCGCGCGGCTGGGTGGGCGTCGACCCCACCAACGGCATCTGGATGGCCGGCGACCATATCGTCGTCGCGATCGGACGCGACTATGCCGAGATCGCGCCGGTCGACGGCGTGGTGCTCGGCTCCGGCGCGCAGGCGATGGAGGTCAGCGTCGACGTGGCGCCGATCGACTGACGACGGTGGCGGGCGGGACGCGCGGATCGCGCCCCGCCCGCCCGCCGATCAGGCGGCGTTGGCCAGCGTGCCGCGCGCGCGGCGACGGCGGGCCGCCGCGCCGATCGCGCCGAAGCCGAGGATCATCATCCCCCAGGTCGCCGGCTCCGGCACCGCGGCGGTGACGGCTTCGTTGACGCGCAGATTGTCGAGCACGAACTGCGTCCCGTCACCGCGCACGCCCGACGCGCGGCTACCGCCGGTGCTGGTGAAGCGCACCGAGCTGAGCCCGGTCCAGTTGAACGTCTGCAGCGACGCGGTCGAGACGCCGACGGTGAACGACTTGGTGAAGGCCGCCAGCGTGCCACCGGTGAAGCCCTCCACGGTCACCTTCAGCCCGTCGCGCCACGCCCCCGTGAAATAGCCGTCGTTGAGCGCGAAGGGCGACGTGCCCTGCAGCACCATCGCAGCGTCACCGAAGGAATTATAGGCCACGATGCTGCCCGAGACTCGCCCGTTGGCATAACCCGAGCCGGTGTAGGACGAATCGAGGCTGGCATTCACCGTGTTCATGTTGCTCCACGTCAGCCCGCCGTAATTCGCGGGCACCGGATCGAGAGTGCCCGACAGCCCCTCGAACGTGAGCGTGGTCGCGCCCGCCGCCGCCGGCAGCGCGAACGCGGCGAGCGCCAGTGCGGCGCCGAAAATCTTCTTCATGACATCCCCCCGATAATGGAGGTTAATCGATATTCATCAACACGATGCTGCACAATCGTGCGTTCTTACAACCGGTGCCGGATCGGGACGCCCGGATTGCGGATCGATGCGACTTGCCCCACATAGGCGAGTAACACACCAACCGGGGATGACATGGCCGATCCATATGCGACGCTGGGCGTGGCGCGCGGCGCCAGCGAGGCGGACATCAAGAAGGCGTATCGCAAGCTCGCCAAGGAACTGCACCCCGACCGCAACCGCGACAATCCCAAGGCCGCCGAACGTTTCGGCCAGGTGACGGGCGCGTACGACCTGCTGACCGACAAGGACAAGCGCGCGCGGTTCGATCGGGGCGAGATCGATGGCGACGGCAACCCGACCGCGCCGTTCGGGTTCGGCGGCGGCGGGCGCGGGCAGCCCGGCGGCGGTTTCCGCTCCGACGGGTTCGACATGGGCGGCATGGGCGGGGCCGGCGGCCCGGATGTGAACGACATCTTTGAAGGACTGTTCGGAGGGCGCAACCGCGGCGCGGGTGCGGGCGGCGGGTTCGCCGGCGGGTTCGGGCGGCGTCAGCCACCACCCAAGGGCGGCAACGTCGCCTATGCGTTGCGCGTGCCGTTCGTCGATGCCGCGACCCGCGCGCCGCAGCGCGTGACGCTGGCCAGCGGCAGCACGATCGACCTGAAGCTGCCCGCCGGGGTGGAGACCGGCACGCAGATGCGGCTGGCGGGCAAGGGTGACGAGGGCCCGGGCGGCGCGGGCGACGCGATCGTGACGATCGAGGTGCAGCCGCACCGGTTCTTCACCCGCGACGGCGACGACGTGCGCCTGAACCTGCCGATCACGCTGAAGGAGGCGGTGGAAGGCGGAAAGGTGAAATGCCCGACCGTCGAAAATCCGGTGATGGTGGCGGTGCCGCCGGGTGCAACATCCGGCAAGACATTGCGTTTGAAGGGAAAAGGCTTTCACCGCAAGAACGGCGAGCGCGGCGACCAATTGGTGACGCTGGTGGTCGACGTGCCGGCGGAGGATGCCGCGCTGAAAAGCTTCGTCGCCGGCTGGGACGGCGGCGGGAACCCGCGTGCGTCGATGGGCGTCTGATGACGCGTGACGGACACGCCCCTTTCGCTGACGCCTGAGGATCGCGGTCGCCACCACGGGGCGGCACGACGACGACTGGACCGACAACTCGCGCATGGGCGGCCCGCCGCTTATGCGGGCGAGGTGTTGAAACGTGCCGCGATCGGCGTGTGGACCGACGGGTTCATCCACGCCGGCAACTTGGCCTATCTGGCGCTGATGACGGTGTTTCCGTTCTTCATCGTCGCGGCGGCGGTGGCGTCGGTGTTCGGGCAGAGCGACGAGGTGCAGCATGGCCTCGCGAGCTTCCTGTCGGTCCTGCCGCGCGACGTGGGCGAGGTGTTGCGCGTGCCGATCGGCAACGTGTTGCAGGCGCGCACCGGCCCGCTCCTGTGGTTCGGCGCGCTGGTCGGCCTGTGGACGGTCGGCAGCTTCGCCGAGACGATCCGCGACATCTTCCGCCGCGCGTACGGCACGCGCTCCACCCAGTCGCTGTGGCGTGCGCGGCTGGGGCTGAGCCTGGCGATCGTCGCCTCGGTGGTGATCGCGTTGCTGGCGTTCCTGGTACAGGGCATCCTGATCGCGGCGGAGCAGTTCATCTATCGCCTGCTGCCCGTGGCGCAGGACGTGGCGGAATGGCTGAACATCGCGCGGCTGATCCCCGCCGCGATCATGTTCGGCGCGCTCTACATGCTGTTCTATTCGGTGACGCCCGGCCGATACCGACGCAGCGATGCGCGCAAGTGGCCGGGCGCGTTGTTCACCACCCTCTGGTGGGTGGGGATGACCGCGGGGCTGCCCTGGGCGCTGTCGCAGCTCGGCGGATACGACCTGACCTATGGCAGCCTGGCGGGTGTGGTCGTGATGCTGCTGTTCTTCTATCTGATCGGCTTGGGGCTGGTGTTCGGCGCCCATCTGAACGCGGCACTGGCGGAGCCACCCGAAGCGGTTGTAGAGGGGGCCGGACAGGGTGAATCATAAAGCAGGTACACGCGTGAACGGATTGATGGCGGGCAAGCGCGGGCTCATCATGGGATTGGCCAACGACAAGTCGCTGGCCTGGGGCATCGCCAAGAAGCTGAGCGAGTCGGGCGCGGAGCTGGCCTTTTCCTATCAGGGCGCGGCGATGGAGAAGCGGGTGCGCCCGCTGGCCGAGCAACTGGGCGTGGCGCGGCTGTTCGATTGCGACGTATCCGACATGGACGCGCTGGACGCGACGTTCGCGGCGCTGGCGCAGGAATGGCCGACGATCGACTTCGTGGTCCACGCCATCGGCTTCTCGGACAAGTCGCAGTTGCGCGGGCGCTATTACGACACGACGCTCGACAATTTCCTGATGACGATGAACATCTCCGCTTATTCGCTGGTCGCCGTGGCGCAGCGCGCGCGGGCAATGATGCCCGAGGGCGGATCGATCCTGACGCTCACCTATTACGGCGCCGAGAAGGTGATCCCGCATTACAACGTGATGGGCGTGGCGAAGGCGGCGCTGGAGACCAGCGTGAAGTATCTGGCGGTCGACCTCGGCCCCGACAACATCCGCATCAATGCGATCTCGGCCGGGCCGATCCAGACGCTGGCGGCGCGCGGCATCGGCGACTTCAACTATATCCTGAAGTGGAACGAGCTGAATTCGCCGCTGCGCCGCACCGTGACGATCGAGGATGTCGGCGGCGCGGGCCTCTACATGCTGTCCGACCTGGCGAGCGGCGTGACCGGCGAGATCCACCATGTCGACGCGGGCTATAACGTGATCGGCATGAAGGCCGAGGACGCGCCGGACATCGCGCTGGCGTAAGGCGCGGAGGCGGTGATGGTGGAGCTGTTGTCGGCGGCGCGAACCCCGGTGGTGATCGGGGCGATCTTCGCGTTGGTCCTGCTCGGCGTCCGTGCCGTCGGCGTGGGGCGGGTCCAGAGCGACCGCGAGATCGCCGACATGGTGGCGATGACCACGATCATCTCCACCGCCGCCAACATCGGCAACCACCTTCATCATTATTGGCTGGCGATGGCACCCGGCATCGCGCTGGGCTTCGTCGCCAGCGCGGCGCTCCGCCGCGTGATGGCATGACGATCGCGATCCGCCCCGCACAGGTGCCAGACGTTGCCGCGATCGACGCGCTGCTGCGGGGCGTCTTCCCGCGCGCGGACGAGGCCGAGCTGGTCCGGCACCTGTCGATCGACGGCGATATCGTGCTGGTGCTGGTGGCGGTGGACGAGGATCGCGACACGCTCGCCGGGATGGTCGCGTTCAGCCGGATGCAGGCCGACGTCGGCGGCAAGGACATCGCCGCCGTGGCGCTCGCCCCCGTGGCCGTCGCGGCGGCGTATCGGCGTCAGGGCGTGGCCGAGGCGCTGATCCAGGCCGGGATCGAGCGGCTGGAGGCGGAGCGGATCGTTCTGTGCTTCGTGCTGGGCGAGCCGGGTTATTATGCACGGTTCGGCTTCGATGCGGCCTATGCGGCGAACTTCGCGTCGCCCTATGCCGGGGAGTATCTGATGGCGTTGCCGATCCAGGGCGGGTTGATGCCATGCGGGGTGCGCGGGGCGGCACGGCATGCGCGCGCCTTCGCGACGCTGGGGTCCGGCGAGGCGCGGCTGTAAATTTTCACCCGGCGTTCGTGGGCCATTACATTGCGTTAAGCACCGCCGCCTAGGGTCGCGGACGATGGCGACTCGATCGAACCGCATATTGCTGGGCGCGCACCTCGTGCTGGGCATCGCCGTGCTGGCGTCGATCAGCCTGTATCCTCCCGCGCAGGGACGTATCCTGATGATCCCGCTGCTCGATCGTGACGCCAATGCCACCGCGCGGGTGGCGCTGCTGGCCGAGGCGAGGCTGCTGGGGCGCGGCCCGCTGCCGGGATCGATGGTGGTCATCGGGGATCGCGCGCAGATCGCCGCCGGGCTGCACGCATGGGACATGTTGCTGGTCGCCGCGCCACCGGCGGGATGCGGCGCCGACGCGCGCGCGGTGGCGGCATGAGCGCCACGATCAGCCCGCTGGACCGGATGCGCCGCATCGGCGTGCGCGGCTGGGCCTGGGCGGGATGGATATCGATCACGCTGCTGCTGATCGGCAGTGCGCTGGTGGGGCAACAGGCGGTCGGCGTGCTGCTGATCGCCGGGGTCGCGGCCAATCTGGCGCCGACGATGATGGCGCTGGCCGGGCGGTGCGACGCCACCGCGCGCACGCTGATGGGCGTGCCCGCCACGGTGATCCCGGCGCTGCTGGTGTTCGTGCTGCACGGTCATGCGTGGCAGATGGACGCGCACATGTATTTCTTCGTCGCGATGGCGGCGTTGCTGGTGCTGGCGGA
The DNA here is from genome assembly GCA_913777325.1 of uncultured Sphingomonas sp. GTDB lineage: Bacteria > Pseudomonadota > Alphaproteobacteria > Sphingomonadales > Sphingomonadaceae > Sphingomonas. The sequence goes on from CAJYSA010000048.1 coordinate 32,740, forward strand.
CTGGCGGCCGATCGCGCTGTGCACCGCGCTGACCGCGATCCACCACCTGCTGCTGCAATGGTTCGTGCCGGAATGGGTGTTCACCGGCAGCGGCAATCTGGGCCGCGTCGGCTTCCATGTTGTGGCGGTGGGGTTGCAGTTCGGCGCGCTGACGGTGGTGACGATCATGCTGGAACGGCTGTTCACCGCGCAGGAACGCGCGCTCGACCGCGCCAACGCGCTGACCGCGATCGCCGAGGACGGGCGCCGCGCCACCGAGCGCGCGCTGGAACAGGCGCGCGTGGCGGAGTGTGCGGCGGCGCACGAACGCCAGCGGCGCGAGGAACAGGCGGCGCAGGCCGCGCGCGAGCGGCGCGGCGAGCTGACGATGCTGGCGCATGAATTCGAGCGATCGGTGACGTCGATCGTGTCCGGGATCGCGCAGGCCAGCGAACGGCTGGAGCAGACCGCGATCCAGCTGGAGGACGGCACAGTCCGCGCGCGCGGCGAGGTGCAGGCGACCGCCAGCGGCGCCAACGACGCGGCGGCGGGGATCTCGCAGGTCGCCGCGTCGATCCGCGACCTGTCCCGCTCGATCCAGACGATCGCGGTCGCCGCCGACCGGCAGGCGGCGCTGACCGACGGGGCGAGCATCGCCGCGCAGCGCAGCGTGCAGACCGCCGCGATGCTGGAGGAGCAGGCGGTGCAGATCGACGGCTTCCTCGACGAGATCCGGCGGATCGCGACGCAGACCAACCTGCTGGCGCTGAACGCCACGATCGAGGCGGCGCGCGCCGGCGAGGCGGGGCGCGGCTTCGCGGTGGTGGCGGGCGAGGTGAAGATGCTGTCCGCCGACACCACGCGCGCCAGCGACCGGATCGGCGCGCTGGTCGCCGCGATCCGCGAGGGGGTGGCCGATACCGGCGAGAAGCTGCACAAGGTGACGCACGCGATCGAGGAAGTGTCGGGCGCGGCGCGCGGCATCGCCGTGGCGGTCGACGGGCAGCGCACGACCGCGCAGGAAGTCGACGAGGGCGCGAGCCATGCCACCCGGATGGCCGAGGTGATCGGCAGCGGCGTGGCCACGCTGGTCGACACGATCGCCGATGCGTCGACGCTGTCGGTGACGGTGCGCGCGAGCGCGGGCGACCTGGCGGCGAGCGCGCGCGACCTGCGCTCCTCCACCAACCAGTTCGTCGCGTTCCTGACCCGCGACCGCGCGGTCGCCGAATAAGCTAGCTAGCGGCGCACCGCCTCCAGCGCGATCCCGGCGAGGTTCTGCGTCCGCTTGATGTAGCGGATGCGCAGGTGCGCGGGGCGCGGCAGATCGCGGAAGCGATCGAACAGCGCGCGGCAACTGGTCGGGCAGCGGATCGCGCCATGCGCCTGCGCGATCACCGCCGCCGCATCGCCGAGCAGCACCGCCTCCGCCAGCCCGAGATCGTGCGCGAGCGTCACGGCGGCGATCAGCGCGTGCCACTCCGCCTCCATGCTGGTCCCCTCCCCCAGATCGCGGCGCATGTACGTGCGCCCGCCCGCGACCAGCGCATATTCCATGCCCGCCGGCGAATAGCCGCCGTCGAAGAAGATCTTCATGCGCGCCGCCACGCCCCCGGCGCGAGATCGTCGAGCGTCCAGTCGCCGATGCGCCGCCGGATCAGCCGCAGCGTCGGGTGGCCGATGGCGGCGGTCATCCGGCGGACCTGCCGGTTGCGCCCTTCGCGGATCGTGAGCGCGATCCACGTGTCGGGAATGCTGGCGCGGAAACGGATCGGCGGCGTGCGCGGCCAGATGTCGGGAGCGTCGAGACGCTCGACCTCGGCGGGACGCGTCGGCCCGTCCTTGAGCATGACGCCGTCGCGCAGCGCGGCCAGCGCCGCATCGTCGGGCACCCCCTCCACCTGCACCCAATAGGTCTTGGGCAGCTTGAACTTCGGGTCGGCGATCCGCGCCTGCAATCGCCCGTCGTCGGTGAGCAGCAGCAGCCCCTCGCTGTCGCGATCCAGCCGCCCGGCGGGATAGACGCCGGGCATGTCGATGAAATCCGACAGCGTGGCGCGGGTGGTGGGCGAACCGCGATCGGTGAACTGGCTCAGCACGTCATAGGGTTTGTTGAACAGGAGCAGCGTCATGCGCGCGCGATCTGCGCCGCCACCGCCTCCGCGACGCGGATGCCGTCGACCGCCGCCGACAGGATGCCGCCGGCATAGCCCGCCCCCTCCCCCGCCGGGTAGAGCCCGCGTGTGTTGAGGCTCTGCATATCCTCGCCGCGCGTGAAGCGGACCGGCGAGGAGGTGCGCGTCTCCACCCCCGTCATCACCACATCGGGATGGTCATAGCCCTTGATCTGCCGCCCGAAGACCGGAATCGCCTCGCGCATCGCCGCAATCGCGAAGTCGGGCAGGCATTCCGACAGGTCGGTCGGGGTGACGCCGGGCCTATAGGAGGGCACGACGCTGCCCAGCGTGGTCGAGGCGCGGCCGGCGAGGAAATCGCCGACACGCTGCGCGGGGGCGTGATAGTTCGATCCGCCCGCGACGAACGCCTTCGCCTCCCAGTGGCGTTGCAGCGCGAGGCCCGCCAGCGCGTCGCCGGGGAAGTCGCGTTCCGGGTCGATCGCGACGACGAAGCCGGAGTTGGCGTTGCGTTCGTTGCGCGAATACTGGCTCATGCCATTGGTGGCGACGCGGCCCTCCTCACTGGTCGCGGCGACGACGGTGCCGCCGGGGCACATGCAGAAGCTGTAGACGGTCCGCCCGTTCGAGCAGTGATGCGAGATATGATATTCGGCCGCGCCGAGGATCGGGTTGCCCGCGTCGGGGCCGAAGCGTGCGCGGTCGATCCAGGATTGCGGATGTTCGATGCGGACGCCGATCGAGAAGGGCTTGGCCTCGGCATGGACGCCGGCGTCGAGCAACTGCGCGAAGGTGTCGCGCGCGCTGTGGCCGATCGCCATCACGACCTGCTCGGTCGCCAGATAGCCGCCGTCGTTCAGGTGCAGCCCGCGGATCCGCCGATGCCCCCCACTGGTGTCGATATCGAACCCGTCGACGCGGGTCGAGAAACGGTATTCGCCGCCCAGCTCCTCGATCGTGGCGCGCATGCTCTCGACCATCGTCACCAGCCGGAAGGTGCCGATATGCGGGTGCGCCTCGGTGAGGATATCCTCGGGCGCGCCGGCCTTCACGAACTCGGTCAGCACCTTGCGGTTGAGGTGGCGGGGATCCTTGATGCGGCTGTAGAGCTTGCCGTCCGAGAACGTCCCCGCCCCGCCCTCGCCATATTGGACGTTCGATTCGGGATTCAGCACGCTGCGCCGCCACAGGCCCCAGGTATCCTTGGTGCGTTCGCGCACCACCTTGCCCCGCTCCAGCACGATCGGGCGATAGCCGGCCTGCGCGAGGATCAGCGCCGCGAACAACCCGCACGGCCCGGCCCCGATCACGACCGGACGCGGCGCGCCATCCGGCGCCGGGGCGGGCGCGCGGTAGCGGGTGTCGGGGGTGAGCGAGACGTCGCGGTCGCGGCGGTTGCGCGCCAGCACGGTGCCCTCGTTCTTCACCGCGACATCGAGCGTGTAGACGAGCTGGATCCGGCCATGTTCGCGCGCGTCATTGCCCCGGCGGGTGACGGTGAAGCGGATCAGGTCGCGCGGGGTGATGCGCAGCCGCTTGACGATCGCGGCGGGCAGCGCCTCGTCGGCATGGTGGAGCGGCAACTTCAGGTCGGTGATGCGGATCATGGCGGCGGGGCTTTAGCGGGGTTCGTTGGGGGAGGCGAATGTTGCGAATGTTGAGACGCCGGCGGGGTAAGCGGTCGGTGTCGTGGGCGCCGACCTGTTCTTCATAACCTAAGGTCGAAAATGTAGGACAGGGCCGCCTCCGTCCCGTCATTGCGAGCGGAGCGAAGCAATCCAGTGCCGGATCAGGACGCCCTGGATTGCTTCGCTCCGCTCGCAATGACGGACGGTTGTCAGCGCCAGCCCAAGGCAGGCGCGACGTGGCGCAGGATGTTGTCCAGCACGTGCGCGTTGTAATCGACGCCGAGCTGGTTGGGGACGGTGAGCAGCAGCGTGTCGGCCTCCGCGATCGCCTCATCGGCGCGGAGCTGCTCGATCAGGCGGTCGGGCTCGGCGGCGTAGGAGCGCCCGAACACCGCGCGCATATTGTCGATGACGCCGATCTGGTCGCCGCCGCCGTCGCGCCCGAAATAGGCACGGTCGCGGTCGTCGGTCAGCGCGAAGATCGAGCGCGAGACCGACACGCGCGGGGTGCGCTTGTGCCCCGCCGCCGCCCATGCCTCGCGATAGGCGCGGATCTGGCGCGCCTGCTGAACGTGGAACGGCTCGCCGGTCTCATCGGCCTTCAGGGTCGAGCTTTGCAGGTTCATGCCCATCTGCGCCGCCCAGACGGCGGTAGCGTTCGAGGCCGAGCCCCACCAGATGCGATCGCGCAGCCCGGGGGCGTGCGGCTCCAGCCGGAGCAGGCCGGGCGGGTTGGGGAACATCGGCTGCGGGTTCGGCTTGGCGAACCCCTCCCCCGCCAACAGCCGCAGGAAGAGTTCGCTGTGGCGGCGGCCCATGTCGGCGTCGGTTTCGCCCGGCTGCGGCGCATAGCCGAAATAGCGCCAGCCCTCGATCACCTGCTCGGGCGAGCCGCGGCTGATCCCGAGTTGCAGGCGACCGCGCGCGATCAGGTCCGCCGCGCCCGCATTCTCGGTCATGTAGAAGGGGTTTTCGTAGCGCATGTCGATCACGCCGGTGCCGATCTCGATCGTGCGCGTCTTCGCGCCGACGGCGGCGAGCAGCGGGAACGGCGACGCGAGCTGCTGCGCGAAATGGTGGACGCGGAAATAGGCGCCGTCCGCGCCCAGCTCCTCGGCGGCGACCGCGAGGTCGATCGACTGGAGCAGGACGTCGCTGGCCGAGCGGGTGGCCGAGCCGTGCGCGTCGGACCAGTGGCCGAAGGAGAGGAAGCCGATCTTTTTCATGGGATTGTTCCGGACATGCTAGCGACCATGGAAGGCCAGACGAAGTAGATTGATGTCGTGCGGCCATCTCCACCCCGTTCGCCCTGAGCCTGTCGAAGGGCGTGTACCGGGGCACGTGCTTCGACAAGCTCAGCACGAACGGTGGAGGTGGTTCGCTTTGCCACGCCCGCCGACGCCAGGACCTACGCCGCCACCTTCTCGTCGAACGTCCGTCGCGCCTCTTCGACATGTGGCATGTTGTCGATCGTCCAGCGGTACAGCGCCTTGAACGGCTGGTGCAGCGAGCGGCCGAGCGGGGTGATGGCGTATTCGACCGCGACCGGCGAGGCGGGGATCACCCGCCTGGACACCATGCCGTTGCGCTCCAGCCGGCGCAGGCATTGGGTCAGCGCCTTTTGCGTCACGCCCTCCAGATGGCGACGAATCGCGTTGAAGCGCATCGGCCCGGCGTCGAGCACGGTCAGCACCATCATCGACCATTTGTCGGCGATCTGGTCCAGCAACGTGCGGCTGGGGCAGGAGACGGAGAAGTGCTGGCAGGTGGCGGCGGTTTCCATGAATATACCTAGTCGATCGCAGGTGCGTTATTGACGTCAGGTTTCCGATATATACCTGAAGGGCCGCTTTCACAAGAAAAGGCCCGTTCATGTCCTCCGCTTCGGTCGATACCCTGTTCCGTCCGTTCACGATCGGCTCGCTGGCGCTGCCCAACCGCATCGTCATGGCGCCGATGACGCGCACCATGGCCCCGGAGGGCGTGCCGGGCGAGGCGAACGCCGCTTACTATCGCCGCCGTGCCGAGGGCGGCGTGGGGCTGATCCTGTCGGAGGGGACGGTGATCGACCGTCCGTCGTCGCGCAATCACCCCGGCATCCCGTTCTTCCACGGCGACACGGCGCTGAACGGCTGGAAGGGCGTGATCGACGCGGTGCACGACGCGGGCGGCAAGATGGGGCCGCAGATCTGGCACACCGGCGCCACCAACGGCCCGCCCGCCGGCGACTGGGCGCCGCCGCAGCCGGTCGAGAGCCCATCGGGCTATAACGCGCCCGAGGAAGCGCGCGGCCAGGCGATGAGCGACGAGGATGTCGCCGACACGATCGCGGCCTTCGCGCGCGCCGCCGCCGACGCCAAGGCGCTGGGCTTCGACACGGTCGAGATCCACGGCGCGCACGGCTATCTGATCGACCAGTTCTTCTGGGGCGGCACCAACCAGCGCGACGACGTTTATGGCGGCGCGACGATCCGCGAGCGGTCGCGCTTCGCGGGCGCGGTGGTGAAGGCGGTGCGCGACGCGGTCGGCCCCGACTTCCCCGTGATCCTGCGCGTCAGCCAGTGGAAGCAGCAGGATTATCGCGCGCGCCTCGCCGAGACGCCGGAAGCGATGACCGACTGGCTGCTGCCGCTGGTCGAGGCCGGCGCGAACGTGCTGCATTGTTCGCAGCGGCGCTTCTGGGAGCCGGAGTTCCCCGAACTGGACGGCGCGGAGGGGCTGAACTTCGCGGGCTGGGCCAAGAAGCTGACCGGCGCCGCGACGATCAGCGTCGGCTCGGTCGGGCTGTCGGGCGAGTTCCTGGCGGCGTTCGGCGGCGAAGGCTCGACCAGCACCGATCTCGACCGGCTGGTGACGCGCATGGAGCGCGACGAGTTCGACCTGATCGCGGTCGGGCGCGCGCTGATCAGCGATGCCGACTGGGTGGCCAAGGTGCGCGCGGGCGATGCCGCCGGGCTGAAGGGCTTCGAGGCGAGCGCGCTCAAGGAGCTGGTGTGATCGTGCGCCGCGCGCGATAATCACGATTGCCTCCCCCTGCGCGGCCGATATCATGGCCGCTCAGGGGGAGTGTTCAAGCGATGCGATGGTGGACGACGGCGGCGGTGTGCGCACTGGCCGCGGGGACGGCGAGCGCGAGTGAGACGCCGCTTTATCAGCCCGCGCCCGACTGGGTGAAGCCCGCGCCGCCGATCACCCCCGCGCAACTGACCGCCGCCGCGCCGGTGGTGGTGCTGCTCGACACGCAGCAGCGGCTGAAGGACGGGCAGGTGTGGCGCTACGTCGACACCGCGACGCGCGTCGCCTCGCCCGAGATGATGACGCAGGCCGGGATGCTGGCGATCCCGTGGCAGCCGGACCAGGGCGACATCATCGTCCACCGCGTCGAGATCATCCGGGGCGCCGAGCATATCGACCTGCTGGCGGGCGGGAAGCGCTTCACCGTGCTGCGCCGCGAGACGGGGCTGGAGCAGCGCGAGATCAACGGCGTGATGACCGCCAACCTGCCGATCGAAGGACTGCGGATCGGCGACGTGGTGCACACGACGATCTCGATCACGCAGACGGACAAGGCGCTGAAGGGGCAGATGCAGGCGCAGGCCGGGCTGGTGGTGGCGCCGCAGCGCGCCGGATACGCGCGCACCCGCTTCCTGTGGCCCGCCGATGCCGCCGTCCGCTGGAAGGTGCAGGCCGAGGGCGCCACGCCGGTCGAGACGGGCACGGGCGCGATGCGCGAGCTGGTGATCGAGGGCGCGCTGCCCAAACAGCCCGACATGCCCGGCGACATGCCCGCGCGCTTCGTCCACCCCGCCTTCGTCGAGGTGACCAGCTTCGCGGACTGGGCGGCGGTCGCCCGGACGATGGCGCCGCTGTACGCGACCGACGGGCTGATCGCGCCCGGCAGCCCGCTGGCCGCCGAGGTCAAGCGGATCGAGGCCGCCGAGCGTGAGCCGGTGAAGCGCGCCGCGCTGGCGCTGGCGCTGGTGCAGGAGCAGATCCGCTATCTCTACAACGGGATGGCTGGGGGCAATTATACGCCGCAGATGCCGGCGGAGACCTGGACGCTGCGCTACGGCGATTGCAAGGCCAAGACGCTGCTGCTGCTGGCGCTGCTGCATGCGATGCAGATCGACGCGGAGCCGGTGCTGGCGCCCGCGCAGGCCGGCGACGTGTTCACCGGGCGGCTGCCCTCGGCGGGCGCGTTCGACCATGTCCTGGTGCGCGCGACGATCGGCGACGAAGTGCTGTGGCTGGACGGCACGATGAACGGCACCAAGCTGGCCGACCTGCGCGACGTGCCCGCGTTCCGCACCGTCCTGCCGCTGCGCGCGGCGGGCGCGACGTTGATGCCGGTGCCGTTCCGCGCCCCGACGCGCCCCGATGGCGACATGACCGTCGTGCTCGACAATCGCGCCGGGGTGACGCTGCCCACGCTGGCGACCGTGACGATGAAGATGCGCGGCACGACGGGCGCGACGATCGGGCTGATCGCGACGCAGGCGACGCCGGAGCAGGCACGCGAGATGGCGCAGGGCGCGCTGACCCCGATTTTGGGCGAGTTGTGGGTGGTCGACCAGTCGCTGGGGTTCGACGCGGCCACCGGCGTCGGCACGCTGACCGCGACCGCGATCATCTCGACCCAGTGGAAGGAGGAGCGCGGACGGCGGCGGCGGCTGTCGCTCGACCGCACGCTGGACGATCTGGCGTTCACCCCGGATCGCGCGCGCCCGGCGTGGCGCGCGATCCCGGTGGCGCTGGGGCAGCCGACGCGCACGCTGCTCCACCTGCGCGTCCAGCTACCCGGTGACGGCAAGGGCTTTGACGTGGAGGGCGCGCGCAGCTTCGACGCGCCGCTGGCCGGGCGCACGGTGATGCGCATCGTGGCGCAGAGCGGCGCGACCATCAGCGTCGACGACGACGTGGCGCTGATCGAACCCGAGATCGCGGTCGACGCGATCCCGGCGGCGCGCGCGCGGGTCGCGCTGGCCCGCACCCGCAAGCTGGAGGCCGCCGCCCCCAGCCCACTGCGCGCGCATGTCGCGGAGGTCATGATCGCGCGGCAGGGCGACCGGCTGAAACCGCTGGAGGCGGCCTATGCCAAGGCGATCGCCGCCGAGCCGACCGAGGCGGGCGCTTACCAGAACCGCGCCAATTTCCGCTTCGGCATCTATGATTATGCCGGGGCGATCCCCGACCTGAGCAAGGCGATCGAGATCGAACCCGACGCCGACCTGCACCTGCGCCGCGCGCAAGCCTATGCGGTGACCGGCGACGCGAAGCGGCAGCGCGCCGACCTGGACGAGGCGCTGGCGCTGAGCCCCGACGCGGCGGGGCCGACGATGCAGATGGCGCGCTTCATGCTGGATCACGGCGAGAAGGACGCCGCGCTGGCGATGCTGGACGAGCGGATCGCGGCGGGCGGCAGCGAGGTGCCCAACTATCTATCGGAAAAGGCCAATCTACAGGCGCTCGCCGGCGATGGTGCCGGGGCGGTGGCGACGATGGATGCCGCGATCGCCGCCAATCCCGGCAACGCGCAACTGCTCAACAGCCGCTGCTGGGCGAAGGGCACGATGCGGATCCAATTGGACAGCGCGCTGAAGGATTGCACGCAGGCGATCGAATCCGGCGCGCGGCTCGCCGCGCTCGACAGCCGGGCGATGGTCTATTTCCGGCTCGATCGGCTCGACGCCGCGCTGACCGACCTCGATGCCGCGCTGGAGGAGGAGCCGGACCTGTCGTCCAGCCTGTTCCTGCGCGGGGTGATCCGCAACCGGCAGGGCAAGAAGGCGGAGGCCGCCGCCGACCTGCTGGCGGCGCGGACGATCTGGCCGCTGATCGATCGCGACTATGCGGCGTGGGGGATCAAGCCATGAGCGTGGGCACACCACGAACGTAGATCATCCTATTGTAAAGAAATCGGATTTACCGAAGCGCCCCGGTCAGCACCGGGGTTGACCCTTCCATGCGACCATCATGGGAGACGACCGGATGCCGACCGACCGGGACAGGCTGCACGACCTGTTCGTCACCGGGCTGCGCAATGCGCATGCCGTGGAGAAACAGGCGCAGTCGATCATGACGCCGCAGATCGCGCGGCTGGATCATTATCCCGACGTCGCCGATCGACTGCGGCGGCATGTCGAGGAGCCGGAAGGACAGATCGAGCGGCTCGACGACCTGCTCGCGTCGCTGGACACCAGTGGCTCGCTGCTGAAGGACACCGCGCTGAGCATGACCGGCGGGATGGCGGCGATGTCGCCCAGCCTGGCGGGCGACGAGATCCTGAAGAACAGCTTCGCCAATTTCACCTTCGAGCATTTCGAGATCGCCAGCTACAAGGCGTTGCTGGTGCTGGCGGAGGACGGCGGGTTCGCACCGGCGATGACCCCGCTGCGCCAGACGCTGGACGAGGAAATGTCGATGGCGCGCTGGACCGACGCGGCGTTGCCGGCGGTGATGCGCCGCTATGCCGCGCTGTACGCCGAGGACGGCAGCCTGCACGCCAAGGTGTGAGACGCACCCTTTTGCCGCGCCCGTGCGTCGTTCCGGCGGGCGGGCGGATGTGGAGCAGGACATGACCGACAAGCAGACGATGCAGGCCGATGGCGCGGGCACGACGCGGCACGAGCCGGACGAGAACGGCGAACTGGCCAGCCGCCGCCACAGCGAGGGCGAAAGCCAGGGCGGTGCCTATCCCAACCCGCACACCGGCAAGGAAGGTGGCCACTTCCAGGGCGGGCAGAGCGAGCGCGCCTATCATGGCGGCCATCAGGCCGGCGACGAGAAGGACGGCGAGCAGCCGAACGCGCCCTCGACGGAGTAAGGCCGGTCGTCAGCACGCGCGCAGCGGTGCGATCCGGTGACAGGCCATGACGCTCTGGATTGCCTCGCTGCGCTCGCGATGACGATGCGTCATCGGGGCGGCTGCCAATCGTCGCGATCCGCCTCGCAACGATCGGGATGCTTGCGGCATTCCTTGTCACGCCGTTCCTGTTCCTTGCGCATCTTGCGGACGTATTTCTCGTCGCGCTCCTTCGCGCTGGTCGTCATCAGGTCGGCGGTCTTGCCGACCGCCTTCACCGGCAGCGTCGCCACGTTCCACGCGGTGCGCACGCAGCCGCTGGTCGCCAACAGCGCGACACCGGCCAACATCACTCGCTTCATCTCGAACCCTCCACCCCGACCCCGCGCCTTAGCAGCGACAAGCTGAACAAATCCCGTGAGAATCGTTCGCACGGACCCTCCCCGTGCCTGCCGACGTTGATGCGCGATCAGCGGAGAGGTCCGGCTAATGCACTTCACGATCAACGGAATATCGCACGAGGCGGAGGTGGACGTGCGCACCTCGCTGCTCGACCTGTGTCGCGAGCATCTGGGGCTGACCGGCAGCAAGAAGGGCTGCGACCACGGGCAGTGCGGGGCGTGCACGATGCTGGTGAACGGGCGGCGCATCAATTCCTGCCTGACGCTGGCGGTGATGCACCAGGACGACGAGATCGTGACGATCGAGGGGCTGGGTACGCCGGAGAACCTGCACCCGCTGCAATCCGCGTTCGTGCGGCATGACGGCTATCAATGCGGATATTGCACACCGGGGCAGATCTGCTCGGCGGTCGGCATGCTGGACGAGGCGAAGAAGGGCTGGCCGAGCCATGCCTCCGCCGACCTGACCGCGACCGAGCTGAGCGATGCCGAGATCAGCGAGCGGATGAGCGGCAACATCTGCCGCTGCGCCGCCTATCCCAACATCGTCGACGCGATCCGCGAGGTCGCCGGCCAAGACGCGAAGGTGGACGCATGAAGACGTTCGATTACGCCCGCGCGACCAGCGTGGCCGAGGCGACGCGCGCGGGCGGTCGCTTCATCGCGGGAGGCACCAACCTGCTCGACCTGATGAAATTGCAGGTCGAGACACCCGAGAAGCTGGTCGACATCAGCCGGCTCGACCTCAACACGATCGAGGAGCGCGAGGACGGCGGGCTGACGATCGGTGCGCTGGTGCCGAACAGCGATCTGGCCGCCGACCCGCGCGTGATCGCGAAATACGAGGTGCTGAGCCGCGCGTTGCTGGCCGGTGCATCGGGGCAGTTGCGCAACAAGGCGACGACCGGGGGCAATCTGCTCCAGCGGACGCGCTGCTATTATTTCTACGATACCGCCGCCGGCTGCAACAAGCGCGCGCCGGGCAGCGGGTGCGAGGCGATCGGCGGGTTCAACCGCATCCATGCCATCGTGGGCACCAGCGACCAGTGTATCGCGACGCATCCCGGCGACATGCCGGTGGCGATGCGCGCGCTGGACGCGGTGATCGTCACGCAAAAGGCGGACGGCGACAAGCGCCGCGTGCCCATCGCGGACTTCTATCGCCTGCCCGGCGACACGCCGCAGATCGAGAATGTGCTGGAGGCCGGCGAGCTGATCACGCATGTCGAGCTGCCCGCGCCGCGTGGCGGGCGGCACCTGTATCGCAAGGTGCGCGACCGCGCCTCCTATGCCTTCGCGTTGTTTTCGGTCGCGGCGGTGGTGGAGGTAGCGGACGGCACGATCGCGTCCGCCGCGCTCGCGTTCGGCGGGGTCGCGCACATGCCGTGGCGCAGCGACGCGGTGGAGGCCGCGCTGATCGGCAAGGCGCCGGGCGACGACGCGTTCGCCGCGGCGGCCGATGCGTTGCTGGCGGATGCCCGGGGCTTCGGTTCGAACGATTTCAAGATTCCCCTGGCGCGGCGCACGCTGATCGCCTGTTTGCGCGAGGTGACGCAATGACGCTGATCGACAAGGTGATGGGCCGCGAGGACACGCGCAGCCTGACGATGGACGCGCCGCATCCGCATTCGTGGCTGGATGCCGGAACGCAAGGCGTGATCGGCAAGCCGCTCGACCGCGTCGAGGGGCCGCTGAAGGTATCGGGCAAGGCGACCTATGCCGCCGAATATCCCATCGACCGGCTGAGCTATGGCGTGCTGGTGCGCGCGCCGTTCGGATCGGGCAAGATCCGCGACGTGGACACCGACGCGGCGCGGGCGCTGCCCGGCGTGATCGACGTCATCACCGATTACCCCAGCTTCATCCGCAACCCGCAGCAGGGCGGGGTGCAGAAGGCGCCGACGCAGGGCGTAGAAAAGGTGGACTATCACGGCGAGATCGTCGCGATCGTCGTCGCCGAGACGTTCGAGGCGGCACGCGACGCCGCCGCGCAAGTGACGGTCGATCACGAACCGGCCGACGGTGCCTATGTCTTCGCCGCGCACCGCGACCAGGCCACGCGTCCGCCCGACGACCAGATGCCCGCGCACAGCGCCGCGGGCGACATCGACAAGGCGATGGCCGAGGCGGCGTTCACGATCGACGAAACCTATACCACGCCCAGCCAGAATTCGGCGGCGATGGAGCCGCACGCCTCGATCGCGGAGTGGAAGGACGGATCGCTGGTGCTGCACGGCAGCTACCAGATGGTCGCCTCGGACCAGATGCAGCTCGCGCAGGCGCTGGGCGTCGGCAAGGATCAGGTACGGATCATCGCGCGCTACGTGGGTGGCGGGTTCGGATCGAAGCTGGGCATCGCGCCGGAAAGCGTCGCGGCGGCGATCGCGGCGAAGCGGCTGAACCGCCCGGTGAAGGTGGCGATGGCGCGCCAGCAGGTGTTCGACGCGACCGTGCGACGCTCCAATACCGAGCAGCGCATCCGGCTGGCAGCGGACGCGCATGGCAAGCTGACCGGGCTGGGGCACGAGACGCTGGCGAGCAACCTGCCGGGCGAGGATTATTTCGAGCCGGCGGGGATCGGCACGCAATTCGCCTATGCCGCCGACAACCGGCTGATCGATCACAAGCTGGTGCGGCTGAACTGGCTGTTGTCGGGATCGATGCGCGCGCCGGGCGAGGCGGTGGGGATGCTTGCGCTGGAAGCGGCGATGGACGAGCTGGCGTACAAGATCGGCATCGATCCGATCGAGCTGCGGCGCCGCAACGAGCCGGCGATCGATCCGCAGGAGGACATTCCCTTCTCGACCCGCCTGCTGATCCCGTGCCTCGACAAGGGTGCGGCGCTGTTCGGCTGGGCCGACCGCACGCCCGCGCCGGCGGGCGACCGGCGCGGCGAGTGGCTGCACGGCATGGGCGTGGCGGCGGCGGTGCGATCGAACATGCTGCAGAAATCGTCGGCCAGCGTCGCGTTGACGCCCGAGGGACAGGCGATCGTCTCGACCGACATGACCGATATCGGCACGGGCACCTACACGATCCTGGCGCAGATCGCCGCCGAGACGCTGGGGCTGCCGCTCGACCGCGTGACGGTGGAGCTGGGCGACGGCGCCGCGCCCCCCTCCGCCGGGTCGGGGGGATCGTGGGGAGCGGGATCGGCCGGATCCTCGGTCTATCTGGCGTGCGAGGGGCTGCGCGAGAAGCTGGCCAAGGCGATGGGCGTTGAGGCGGAGGCGATGACGCTGAAGGACGGGCGCGCGATCGCCGAGAACCGCGCGGTCGAGATCGCGGAACTGGTCGGGGAGGGCATGTCGGTGACCGGCACGATCGCGCCGGGCAAGCAGGAGAAGCTGCACCGCCAGGCCAGCTATGGCGCGCATTTCGCCGCGGTGAAGGTGAACGCGGTGACCGGGGAGGTGCGCGTCGAGCGGATGCTGGGCGTCTTCTCGGCGGGCCGCATCCTGAACGCCAAGACCGCGCGCTCGCAATGCCTGGGCGGCATGACGTTCGGGATCGGCGCGGCGCTGACCGAGGAGCTGGTCCACGATCCGCGCAACGGCAAGGTCGTGAACCGAGACCTGGGCGAATATCACGTGCCGGTGAACGCCGACATCCCGCAGATCGAGGTCGAATTCCTCGACGAACGCGACGTGCACGCCAACCCGATCCACGCCAAGGGGATCGGCGAGCTGGGCATCTCCGGCGCGGGCGCGGCGATCGCCAACGCAATCTACCACGCGACCGGCGTGCGGGTGCGCGACTATCCGATCACGTGCGACAAACTGCTGGCGGAACTGCCGGCAATCTAAGCCTCTGACGTCATTGCGAGGAGCGAAGCGACGCGGCAATCCAGGGCGACGCGCGGAACCCTGGATTGCTTCGCTGCGCTCGCAATGACGATGCTTCTTGAAAGAATCTGATGGCCGACAATGATTCCGTCCTCGCCGCCGCCGCCGCCTGGAAGGGCGAGCCGCTGGCGCTCGCCACCGTCGTCTCGACCTGGGGATCGGCGCCGCGCCCGCGCGGCAGCCACATGCTGGTCCACGCCGACGGACGGTTCGAGGGATCGGTATCGGGCGGATGCGTCGAGGGCGATATCCTCGACACCGCCGCACAGGTGATCGCGGGGGCGCCGTTCGCGGTGAAGACGTACGGCGTGGCCGATGACAGCGCGTGGCAGGTGGGATTGCCGTGCGGCGGCGAGATTTCGGTGATGGTGCAGCCGGTGAGCGCCGAAGGGTTCGACCCCGAATTGTTCGACCGGATCGCGGAGGCGCGCGCGGCGGGGCAATCGCTGACCGTCACCACCGACCTCGCCACCGGCCATGCCGACCTGCGCCCGCAGGAAACCGGCGAGATGTTCGTCAACCGCTACGACCCGCCGCGCCGCTTGCTGATCGTCGGGGCGGTGCAGATCGCGCAGAGCCTCGCCGCGCTGGCCGCCACGCTGGGGATCGAGGTGGTGGTGATCGATCCGCGCGGGCGCTTCCTGACCGAGGAGCGCTTTCCGGGCGTCACGCTCGACGATCGCTGGCCCGACGAGGCGGTGACGGCGTGGAAGCCGGGACGCGCGACCGCGATCGTGACGCTGAGCCACGACATCAAGATCGACGACCCCGCGCTGATCGCCGCGCTGGCCAGCGACGCGGCCTATGTCGGCGCGCTGGGCAGCCGCCGCAGCCATGCCGCGCGGCGGGAGCGACTGGCGGCATCGGGCGTTGACCCCGATCAACTCGACCGCATCGACGGCCCGGTGGGCGTGGATATCGGCGCGGTCGGCCCGGCGGAGATCGCATTGTCGATCGCCGCCGCGATGGTGGGAGCGTTTCATGATCGCCGTTGAAGATACCGTCCTCGTCCTGCTCGCCGCCGGCCGGTCCGAGCGTTTCGGGCCGGGCAACAAGCTGGAGGAGCAATTCCTCGCGCGCCCGCTGGGGCTGCACGTCGCGGTGGCGCTGGAGGACATGCCGTTTCGCGAACGGATCGTCGTCGTCGACGGGTGCGCGATCGATTACGGCGCGCATCATTTCCGCGTGCTTCACAACGGCGCGCCGGACCGCGACATGGCGTCGTCGGTGCGGATGGGCGTGGATTGCGCGCGCGCGCGGGACGCCGCGGCGGTGCTGATCGCGCTGGCCGACATGCCGCGCGTCACCGCCGCGCATATATATCGCCTGTTCGACGCGGCCAGCGATCTGGACGGCGCGGCGGTGGTCGCCTCCAGCGACGGCACCACCCCACGCCCGCCGGTGCTGTTCGGGCGCGACCGCTTCGAGGATGTGCTGGCGATCACCGGCGACCAGGGCGCGCGCGACCTGATCCAGTCGGGCCGGCACGTGGTGACCAACGCCGCCGAGCTGATCGACGTCGACACGCAGGAAGACCTGCAACGCCTGCGCGAACTGGTGCACGCGCCCGAGGCGCTGACCCGGCCCGAATCGCACGTGCTGCGCGCCGGCTCCAGCGAGGAACGGCGCGCGGCGTTCGACAGCCTGCTCTGACGGGATCGTCCGGCCACCCGGGGGTACGATCTTTACCAGGACCGGTCCGGTCCTTATGTTCGCGATCAACAACCTATGCGAACGTGAACGGCCCCGCCCGATGACCAACCCCGGATTGACCGTCAGCAAGTCCCTCTTCGAGATGGCGCTCGACTCGCTCCCGGACGGGGTGGTGCTGATCGATGCCGAACGGCGCGTGATCTACAGCAACGCGGCGCTGATCCGGCAATGGGGCGTGCCCGACGAGATCGCGGCGACCCGCGACGAGCATCTGATGCTGGGCTATGCGTGCCAGCAACTGGTCGACCCCAACGCCTTTCTGGCGGAGGTCGATCGCGTCACGCCGACCAACGAACCGGTCGAGGACGAGCTGTTGCTGAAGGACGGGCGGATCCTGATGCGGCGCAGCGTGCCGTTCGAGACAGATGGCGCGTTCGCCGGGCGGCTCTGGGTCTTCTCCGACGTCACCGAGGCGCGGTCCGCGCGGGTCGACCCGCTGTGCGGCATTCCCAATCGTCGCGCCTATTCGACCGATTTCCCCGCCTTCGCCGAGGCGGCGGATGACGGGCGGATTCGCTCCGTGGGGATCGTCGACGTCGACAATTTCAAGGCGTACAACGACCTGTACGGCCATGCCGCCGGCGACTTGGTGCTGCGGCAGATCGGCGCGTTGCTGCGCAAGCGGATGGCGCATGTCGACGATCTGGCGTTCCGCATCGGCGGCGAGGAATTCCTGCTGGCGTGCCGGGTGGCCGAGGAGGGCGATGCGCTGGCCTTTTTCGAAGCGCTGCGCACCGCGGTCGCGGGGCTGGACCTGCCGCATGACGGCAACGCGCCGCACGGCAAGGTGACCATCTCCATCGGGGTCGGCACGTTCCGCGACGCGCGCGTCGCCAGCGAGTTGTTCCGCCACGTCGATGCCGCGCTGTATCGTGCCAAGCGCGACGGGCGGAACCGTATCGAGCGCGTGGCCGCCAACGGCTGATGCCGCCACGCGGATCGTTGGTGGCGCCCGGTTATTCGTGGCGCCCCGTTATTCGTGGCGTAGGGCGTCGATCGGGTTGAGCGCGGCGGCGCGGCGCGCGGGGAAATAACCGAAGACGACCCCGATCACCGCCGAGATGGCGAAGGCGATCAGGTTGATCTGCGGATCGAACGTCCACGGCACGTCGAGCAGCGGGGTGAGGCCGGCGATCACGGCCTGTGCCAGCAGCAGCCCGATCACCCCGCCCAGACAGGACAGCGCCACCGCCTCGACCAGGAATTGCAACAGCACCTCGTTGGCGACCGCGCCGATCGCCAGCCGGATGCCGATCTCCCGCGTGCGTTCGGTCACGCTGACCAGCATGATGTTCATGATGCCGATCCCGCCGACGACCAGGCTGATCGCGGCCACCGCCGCGACGATCCGCGTCAGCGCGGTGGTGGTGCCGGTCAGCGTGTCGCTGATCTGTTTGGTGTCGAAGATGTTGAAATTGTCGTCGCGCCCGTCGGTGATCTTGCGCCGTTCGCGCAGCAGATCGGTGATCGCGGACTGCACGCTGGCGGTCTGATACCGCTGGTCGACGCCGACCAGCATCAGGCGGATATCGCGATTGCCGGTGAAGCGGCGCTGCACCGCCTTGATCGGCATGATGACCACATCGTCCTGGTCCCCGCCGAAGCCGGCCTGCCCGCGCGTGCTGAGCACCCCGATCACGTCGCAACTGACGTCGCCGAGCCGGAAACGCAGCCCCACCGCCTCACCGCCGCGAAACAGATTCTGCCGCACGGTGTTGCCGATGATGCAGACCGCCTTGCCTGCCTGTTCCTCCGCCGGCGTCCAGTAACGCCCCGCGACCAACGGCCAGGGTTGAACCTGGAAATAGGCGGCGGTGGTGCCGTTGATCGTCGTCGACCAGTTCGCCCCCTCGTAGATCGCGGTCGCGCTGGCCTGCGCCTGCGGGGCGACGGCGGTGACCCCGGCGATCCGCGTGGCGATCGCGGTGACGTCCTCGGGGGCGAAATCGGGCGGACGCGGACCGCCGCCGCCGCGACCGAACCCCTGACCCGGGCGGATTTGGAGGATGTTGGTGCCCAGCGCCGCGATCTGCGACTGCACCGCCGCGGTCGTCGCCTTCCCCAGCGTCACCATCGTGACGACCGCGCCGACCCCGATGACGATGCCGAGGATGGTGAGGAACGAGCGCAGCAGGTGGCGGCGGATCGACCGGAGCGCGAGGAGGAGCGTGGTGCCGAACATCCTAAAACCCTCTCCCTTGGACAGGGGAGAGGATAGCGCAGCTTGCGAGCTTGCTCGCTAGCGGAGCTTGGTGAGGGGTCGAGCGCGCCTGCGGCGCGCGCGGCGCGATGCGCCGCATACCCCTCACCCAACTCCGACTAGGTGGCTGCGCCACCAAGTCTGCGTATCCCTCTCCCCTTTCAGGGGCGAGGGGAAGAAAGGTGCTCACGCCACCGCCTCCCCTTGCGCGTGCCGCGTCTCGATCCGCTCGACCAGCCCGTCCTTGAAATGGACGACGGTGCGCGCGAACGCGGCCATGTCGGGCTCGTGTGTGACCATCAGCACCGTGATCCCGCTCTCGCGGTTCAGGTCGGTCAGCAATTGCATGATCTCCACCGACCGTTCGGAATCGAGGTTGCCGGTCGGCTCGTCGGCGAGCAGCACGTCGGGGCGCGTCACGATCGCGCGGGCGATCGCCACGCGCTGCTGCTGCCCGCCCGACAGTTCGGCGGGGGTGTGATCCCACCAGCGATCCAGCCCGACCTTTTCCAGCGCCGCCATCGCGGTGGCGCGGCGCGCGCGCTTGTCGTCCCCACGATAGAGTAGCGGCAGTTCGACATTCTCCAGCGCGCTGGTGCGGCTGAGCAGATTGAACCCCTGAAACACGAAGCCGAGATAGCGACGCCGCAGCAGCGCGCGCTGATCGCGGTCGAGCGTCTCGACATGATGGCCGCGAAACAGGAACGTGCCCCCCGACGGCACGTCGAGGCAGCCGAGGATGTTCATCGTCGTCGACTTGCCCGACCCCGACGGCCCCATCACCGCGACGAAATCGCCCGCCGCGATATCCAGGTCGATGCCCTTCAGCGCCTGGAACTGCGTCGCGCCCTGGCCATATACCTTCGTGACGCCGCGCAGCGCGATGAGCGCCGCGTCACTGGCCACGCGATCCGCCCTTCGGGCGACCGCCGCCGCGATTGCCCGCGCTGTCGCCGCCGCCCGCAAGCTGCCCGGTGATGACCTGCTGCCCCGGCTGGAGCGCGCCGCCGGTCACCTCGGTCAACGTGCCGTTGGTGTCGCCGGTC
Source organism: uncultured Sphingomonas sp. (assembly GCA_913777325.1). Lineage (GTDB taxonomy): Bacteria > Pseudomonadota > Alphaproteobacteria > Sphingomonadales > Sphingomonadaceae > Sphingomonas. Next base: position 52,489 of record CAJYSA010000048.1, read on the forward strand.
GTCACCTGCACCGGTTGCGGCGTGCCGTCCGCACCCTTCACGTACAGCGTCTGCGTCGCCCCGCGCCCGATCGTCGCGCTGCGCTCCGCGCGGTTGCGGCGCGGCGGGCCGGCGAGGATCGCGCCGGTGATCCCGCCGCGCTTGTCGCCGCCCGCGCTCGGCTTGAACCGGAAGGCGGCATTGGGGACGAGCAGCACGTTCCGCTTGTCGGCGGTGACGATGTCGGCGGTTGCGGTCATGCCGGGACGCAACTGCAACGTCGGGTTGGCGACGGTCAGGTCGGCGGCATAGGATACCACCTGTCCGGTCGTGCTGGTCGACGCGGTGCTGCCCGAGGACGAGGCGGTGGCGTTGCTGACCGTCAGGTTGGAGCCGAGATCGACGCGGGTGATCGCCGCCGGGAACGTCTTGCCGGGGAAGGCATCGACGGTGAAGGTCGCCTTCTGCCCGACCCTGACCTCGCCGACGTCCGCCTCGTCGATCGCGACCTCCAGCTTCATGCGGGTCAGATCCTCCGCGATGACGAACAGCGTCGGCGTGTTGAACGACGCGGCCACCGTCTGCCCGGGATCGACCTGTCGGGCGAGCACCACGCCGTTGACCGGCGAGCGGATGATCGCGCGCGCGCGCTGCGTCTGCTGCTGCGACAATTGCGCGCGCGCCGCCGTGACGTTGGCCCGCGCGACGCCCAGCGCGGCCTTCGCCCGCTGCGCATCGGCCTGCCCGGTCTGCAGCTCGGTCTTCGACGGCACGCGACCGTTCGACAGGCGATACACCTCGGTCAGCCGCGCGAGCTGCGCCTGCGATTCGGCGAGCGTCGCGCGCGCCTGCGCCACCTGCGCCTCATTGGCGGCGAGCGTCGCCTTGGCGGCGTTGATCTGGTCGTCGATCTGCTCCGGATCGATCAGCGCCAGCGGCTGCCCGGCGGCGACGCGGTCGTTGACGTCGACCACCACCTTCGTCACCAGCCCCGACAATTGCGAACCGACCGTCACCTGGTTGGTGGGCGCCAGCTTGCCGGTCGCCGACACCGAGACGGTGAGCCGCCCGCGCGCCGCCGGCGTGGTGGCGTAGCTGACCTTGTCGGGATCGCCGAACACGCAGCGCGACAGCAGCAGCGCGACCAGCACGACCGCGGCGAGCACCAGCGCCCATTTGCCCCAGCGCCGCCACGCCGGCTGCGGCTTCACCCCCAGGAAGTCGTCGAGATTGGTATCGGCCATCAGGGAGTTACCTTGGTGGGGGCAGGCTGGATCAGCGTCGGCGCCGGAGCGGTGCGCGGCGGGGCGGCGGGCACGGTGGCACTGTCCCACCCGCCGCCGAGCGCCCCGAACAATTGCACCAGCGCGGTCGCCTCGTCCGCGCGCGCCTGTGCCGCGCTGTTGCGCGAGGTGAGCAGCGTCGCCTCCTGCTGGCTGAGCGTCGTGAAATCGGTGAGCCCGGTGCGATATTGCTCGCGCGAGAGCAGCGCGGCATTGCCGGCGGCATCGAACGCCACCGCCAGCTCCCGCTCGCGCCGGTCGGCGGTGTCGAGTGCCACCACCGCATTCTCGACATCCTCCAGCGCGGTCAGCACGACGCCCTTGTAGGCGGCGAGCGCGGCATCGGCGGCGGCCTCCTGCCCGCGCACCTGGCTGCGCAGCCGACCACCGTTGAAGATCGCCTGCGTCAGCCCGGCGAACAGCCCGCCGGTGACGGTATCGAGCAGCGAGCCGACCGAATTGGCGCGCGCGTTGATGTTCCCGCTGAACGCGAAATTGGGGTAGAGCGCGGCCTGTGCCACGCCGATCTGCGCGGTGGCGGCGGCCAGCGCGCGTTCGGCGCCGCGCACGTCGGGGCGCTGCCGCAGCACGTCGGCGGGGATGCCGATGCCCGCCGGGGGCGTGCCGGTGGGGATCGGGCGCACCGTCGCCAGCAGCGGCTTCAGCGCACCCGGCGCCTGCGCGGTGAGCACGCCCAGCCGCGAGACGGCCGCGTTATATTGCTGCTCCAGCGTCGGGATCGAGGCGGCGGTCTGCGCGCGCTGTTGCCGGGCCTGTTCCTGATCGAGCGACGACACCAGCCCGGCCTGCAACCGGAAACCGGCGATCTCCAGATTGTCCTCCTGCAACGCCAAGCTGGCGCGGGCATTGGCGAGCTGCTGCTGATAGAGACGCGCCAGAATGTAGTTGCGCGCCACCTCCTGCTGGACGGTCAGCAGCGTGGCGGCATAGTCGAACCCCGACGCCTCATATTGCGCGCGGCTGGCCTCCACGGTGCGGCGCACCTCGCCGAACAGCCCGAGCTGATAGGAAGCGCTGCCGCCGAGCGAGAAGTTGTTGGCGCCCCCGCCGCCGCCGATGTTCTGGACCGTGCCGTCGGGCAGCGTGATCGTCTGCCCGCCGCCGCGCAGCGTTTCGGAACGGCTGTAGCCGGTGTTGGCGGTGACCGAGGGGAGCAGGTTGGCGCGGCTCTGCACCAGCGCCTCGCGCGCCTGCCGCAGCCGCGCGATCGCCTGCGCGACATCGGTGTTGGCGGCCGACGCCTGCTCGACCAACTGCCCCAGCACCGGATCGTCGAAGCGGCGCCACCAGCGCGTCAGATCCTCGCGCGTCGGCGCGGCGCGGACCGAATAGCCGTCGGGAACCGCCAGCGCGGCGCCCGACGGCGGGCGATAGTCGGGGCCGACGGTGCAGCCCGCCAAACCGAGCCCCACCGTCGTGCAGAGAAGAGCGCGCCTCATACCGGGTGCATGAAGCAGCCGGGCGGCGCGCGTCCAGCGCAAATCTGTCGCGATGTGTCGCGAACGCGTTATTCCAGTTCCAGAATGACCTGATCGACCGCCAGGCTGTCGCCCGCCCGTGCCTCCACCGCGGCGACCGTCCCGGCCTTTTCGGCGCGCAGGATGTTTTCCATCTTCATCGCCTCGACCACCGCCAGCGCCTGCCCGGCCTCGACCCGGTCGCCCTTGGCGACATCGAGCCGGACGAGCAGCCCGGGCATCGGCGCGATCAGGAACTTCGAAAGATCGGGCGGCACCTTCTCGATGAGGTGCGCGGCGTAGGGCGCGACATGCGCGGGCAGCACGCGGACCTTGTGCGACGCACCGCGCGCGGTGAGCGTGAAGCCGTCGCGGCCCTTCCTGATCGCGACGGTCACCGTATCGTCACCCGCCACGCGCGCGCTGCGCGCACCCGGCGTGTAATCGATCGTGACGTCCAGCGCCGCGCCATCGACGGTGATCGCACCGTCGCGGACGGTGACCGCATGGTCCTGCCCATCGACGCGCGCCACCCAGTCGGCGGGCGCGGAAAGGACGTGGCCGAGCTGTCCGTCGACCAGCCGCGCGCGCGTGACCTGCGCCTGCGCCGCCACCGCGCCGACCGCGGCCAGCGTGGCGAGCAGCGCCGGGGTGGCGGGGGCGCCGTGGAAGCCCTCGGGATATTCCTCGGCGATGAAGCCGGTGGTGATATTCCCCGAGCGGAAGCGCGGATGCTGCATCAGCGCCGACAGGAAGTGCAGGTTCGTCCCCGGCCCTTCGATCGCGAAATCGTCGAGCGCGGCGACCTGCGCGTCGATCGCGGCCTCGCGCGTCGGCGCCCAGGTGACCAGCTTGGCGATCATCGGATCGTAGAACATGCTGACCTCGCCCCCCTCGCGCACGCCATCGTCGACGCGGACCCTCACAGGCCCCTCCCCCTCGGGGGAGGGGTTGGGGTGGGGCCTGTCCGCGCGCCCCGGTCTCGGTGAGACATTCCCCACCCCTAACCCCTCCCCTGAAGGGGAGGGGGATTGTGCCGGCGGCGCATAGCGCACCAGCCGCCCGATGCTCGGCAGGAAGCCGCGATAGGGATCCTCGGCATAGACCCGGTTCTCGATCGACCAGCCGTCCAGTCGCACGTCATCCTGACCGAACGACAGTTTCTCGCCCGCCGCGACGCGGATCATCTGTTCGACCAGATCGAGCCCGGTGATCTCCTCGGTCACCGGATGCTCGACCTGCAGCCGGGTGTTCATTTCGAGGAAGTAGAAGCTCTCGCCGGTCGTATCGGCGCCCGACACGATCAGTTCGACCGTGCCCGCGCTGTAATAGCCCACCGCGCGTGCCAGCGCGACCGCCTGCTCGCCCATCGCCTTGCGCATCTTCGGCGTCACGAACGGCGACGGCGCTTCCTCGACCACCTTCTGATGGCGGCGCTGGATCGAGCATTCGCGCTCGTTGAGATAGACGATGTTGCCGTGCTGGTCGCCGAGCAGCTGGATCTCGATATGGCGCGGGCTCTCGATGAACTTCTCGATGAACACGCGGTCGTCGCCGAACGATGCCAGCCCCTCGCGCTTGGTCGCCTCGAAGCCGTCGCGGACGTCCTGTTCGCTCCAGGCCAGCCGCATCCCCTTGCCGCCGCCGCCCGCGCTCGCCTTCATCATCACCGGAAAGCCGATGTCGGCGGCGATCCGCACCGCCTCGTCGGTGTCGGCGATCTCGCCCAGATAGCCGGGGACGACGTTCACGCCCGCCTGCTTGGCGAGCTTCTTCGACTCGATCTTGTCGCCCATCGCCGCGATCGCGTTCGGCGGCGGGCCGACGAAGGCGATCCCCGCCTCCGCACACGCCTTGGCGAAGCTCTCGCGCTCGCTGAGGAAGCCGTAGCCGGGATGGATGCAGTCCGCGCCGGTCGCCTTGGCCGCCGCCAGAATCAGCTCCGCCTTCAGATAGCTGTCCGCCGCCGGCGCCGGCCCCAGCCGTACCGCCTCGTCCGCCATCAGGACATGCGGGCTGCGCGCATCGGCGTCCGAGTAGACAGCGACGGTCGCGATCCCCATCTTCTTGGCGGTACGGAACACGCGGCACGCGATCTCACCGCGATTGGCGACCAGGATCTTCTTGAACAACGGCCTCTCCCAGTTCTTTTGTTGTCACCCCGGCGAAGGCCGGGGTCCAGTTACGACCGGCCCGATGCTGGACCCCGGCCTTCGCCGGGGTGACGGATCACTCCGCCGCCTCGCACACCCGCATCGGCTCTTCCGCCACCATCGGCCGCACGCCCAGCTTCGCGAACAGCGCCGCGTCCGCACTGTCGCCGCGATTGCCCGCGGTCAGCAATTTGTCGCCGGTGAAGATCGAGTTCGCCCCCGCCATGAAGCACAGCGCCTGCGTCGCCTCGCCCATGCTCTCGCGCCCTGCCGACAGCCGCACCATGCTCATCGGCATCGTGATCCGCGCGACGGCCACCGTCCGCACGAACTCGATGTCGTCGATCTGCGCCAGCGGCGTGTCGGCGAGCATGTCGCCCAGCACCGTGCCCTTCACCGGCACCAAAGCATTGACCGGCACGCTTTCCGGATG
>CAJYSA010000049.1 GCA_913777325.1 uncultured Sphingomonas sp.
CCGACATCGGATCGCCCACCGGCAGCGCCTTCGCCTTCTCGGCCAGTCGGGTAGCAAAGGCGTCGAAGATCGCACGGTGCACCAGGATGCGCCCCGCCGTCATGCAGATCTGCCCCTGATGCAGCCACGCCCCCCAAGCGGCGTTGCGCGTCGCGAGGTCGAGATCGGCATCGTCCAGCACGATCAGCGTGTTCTTGCCACCCAGTTCCAGCGAAACCTTCTTCAGATGGCGGCTCGCCGCCTCGCCCACCTTTCGGCCCGCCCCGGTCGAACCGGTGAACTGGATCATTGCGACATTCGGGTCCGCGCAGAGTGCCGCGCCCGCCTCGCCGCCGCCGGGCAACACCGACAGCACACCAGCGGGCAGCCCCGCGAGCTCGAACAGGCGCGCGATCACCAGCCCGCCGCAGATCGCCGTGCGCGGGTCGGGCTTGAGCACCACCGCATTGCCGACCGCCAGCGCCGGCGCCACCGCGCGCATCGCCAGATAGAGCGGAAAGTTGAACGGCGCGATCACTCCGACCACGCCCAGCGGACGTCGGCGCGCCAGGCTCAGCCGCCCCGGCTCGCTGGGCAGCACCAGCCCCTGCACCTGATGCGGCATCGCCGCCGCCAGTTCGATCGCCTTGATCGTGATCGACAGCTCGAACTCCGCCTTGGCGCGCACCGAGCCGCTTTCCCGCATGGTCCAGGTCACGATCTCCTCGGCATGCGCCCGCGCCAGCGCGGCTGCCCGGACGAAGATGCCCGCCCGGACATCCGCCGTCGCCGCCGCCCAGCCCTGCTGCGCCGCGCGAGCCGCCGTCGCCGTTTTGGTGACCGTCGCGGCATCGACCGAGGCGGCCCGCGCCAGAACCGCACCGGTCGCCGGTTCGAGGACGTCATAGCCCTCGCCACCCGCGGTCCAGTGCCCGTCGAAGAACCGGCCATCGAGATGCGCGGCGTCGAGCAGGGGTGTCATATCGCTCTCCATCATGATCGTTGAGATGTGGGACGGCGCGGTGCCTAACGGCCCGGCGCCTTCGTTCAGGCGCCTGCGGGCGCGCGGGCCCGGTGGGCCACAGGCCGATGGTGCTTCGGGTCAGATGGAACCCCGTTCATCCGCTTCCTCTCCACCGGACAGCGGGACCCGTCGCTCCGACGGGTCCGATGCGTCAGCCTTTGTAGAGGCAAGCATGTCCATGACGGTGCGGCCCGTCCAAGACCAACTTCATATCCCGTCGATACCCGCAAGGTTCTTGAAAACGCCGGGCGCACACTCCGCATCTTGCCGGCGGCCGGCCGGCAAAAGGGAGAGCGTCGGCGCCCCCGACGCGTCCCGTGCTTGCAAAGCGGCGCGGCATTGACCAGCCTGCGCGGCAAGGGGAGCAAGACGATGACAATCAGCGCCGATGATCCGCCGCCCGCGCCCGCCATTCCGATGACCGCGCCGGTGCCTCGCGAGCGCATCTGATCGTCACCCCCCACCCCCGACCGTCAACCAAGGAACCTCGCGTGCGCCTCACCCTCGCCCTTGCTCTGCTTGCCGCCGCTCCCGCCGCTGCGCAGCAGCAGCCCCATGCCCTGCCCGCCGACGCCCCGACCCGCGCCTTCACCGGCGGCGACCTGTTCGGCCTGTCGATCGCCGCCGATCCGCAGATCAGCCCGGACGGACGGACGATCGTCTACGTGCGGCGCAGCGCCGAGATCATGACCGATCGCATGGCCTCGTCATTGTGGCTGATCGACGTCGCGACCGGGCGTCAGTCGCCCTTCGCGACGCAGGGGTCCAGCCCGCGCTGGTCGCCCGATGGCACGCGCATCGCCTATGTCGCGGGTGACGGCGACGGCGCGCAGCTGTTCGTGCGCTGGCTGTCGACCGGGGCGAGCGCGCGCATCACCAGCTTCCCCGGCGATCCGCAGGCGCTCACCTGGTCGCCGGACGGCACGCGACTGGCCTATGTCGCCACGGTCGCGGGCGATCCGACGACATTGGGCAAGGCACCGGCGAAGCCCGAAGGCGCGAAATGGGCCGAGCCGCTGACCGTCATCGATCGCATCACCTATCGCAACGACGGTCCGGGCTATGTGAAGCCGGGCCGGGACCATCTGTTCGTCATCGCGGCGGACGGGGGCGCAGCACGGCAATTGACGTTCGGCGACTTCGACGACGGTGGGCCGTTGTCGTGGACGCCGGACGGGCGCGAAATCGTCTTCGCCGCCATTCGCGGCCCCGGGGCGGACCGGCAGATCCTGAATTCCGACGTGCTGGCGGTCGATGTGGCCACTGCGACGCTGCGCCAGTTGACGACGCGGGACGGGCCTGACGCGCAACCGCTGTTCTCGCCGGACGGCACGAAGATCGCGTGGCTCGGCTTCGACGACAAGCGGCGCAGCTACGAGAACACGCAATTGTATGTCGGTGACCGCGACGCCGCCACGCCACGCTCGCTGACCGCCACGCTGGATCGCGCGATCGAGGCCGCGGAATGGGCCGCCGATGGGCGCAGCCTGTATGCCAGCTACGACGATCACGGACAGCGCCGCATCGCGCGTATCGCGCTCGACGGACGCGTGACGCCGCTGATCGACAATGTCGAGGGCGGCGGGCTGGACCGTCCCTATACCGGCGGCGACTTCTCGGTGTCGCGCAACGGCACGATCGCCTACACCGGGGGCGACGCCAGCGCTCCGGCCGACATCTGGGTGTGGAGCGGCGGCAAGACGCGCCGCCTGACGCAGCTCAATGCGGTAATGACCGGCTCGAAGGCGCTCGCACCGGTACGCAAGATCGCGGTGACCGCGCCCGACGGTCGCCCGATCGACGCTTGGCTGGCCACCCCGCCGGGTCGCGCGGCGGGCGCGCGCGTCCCGTTGATCCTCGAAATCCACGGCGGGCCGAACAGCGCCTATGGCCCCAGCTTCGCCACGGATGTTCAGCTCTATGCCGCCGCCGGCTACGCCGTACTGTGGACCAACCCGCGTGGATCCACCTCCTACGGCGCCGAGTTCGCGAACCTGATCGACAAGAAATATCCCGCCGACGACTACGGCGATCTGATCGCCGCGGTCGATGCCGCGATCGCCGACGGCACCGCCGATCCGGACAATCTGTTCGTCACCGGCGGATCGGGCGGCGGGGTGCTGACCGCCTGGATCGTCGGCAAGACCGATCGCTTCAAGGCGGCGGCGACGCAGAAGCCAGTCATCAACTGGACCAGCGAGGCGCTGACGATGGACGCGACGCTGTTCACCTCGCGCTACTGGTTCACGAAGCTGCCGTGGGAAGACCCGATGGACTATTGGAAGCGTTCGCCGCTCAGCCTGGTCGGCAACGTCAAGACGCCGACGTTGGTCGTGGTCGGTAGCGAGGATTATCGCACCCCGGTGTCGGAGTCCGAGCAATATTATGCGGCGCTCCAGATCCGCGGCGTGCCGACCGCGCTGGTCAAGGTGCCGGGGGCGAGCCACGGCGGCTTCACCGCGCGCCCGTCGCAATCGGCGGCCAAGGCCTCGGCGATCATCGCCTGGTTCGATCGCTACCGCACGCGCTCGACCAAGTGAAGGCGCGCCGTGGACGTGGACACGGCGACCGCATCGGATAGACAGGATCGCCATCGCGAGCCGCGATGGCGAAGGAGAGGATCGCAATGACGCTACAGACGATCGATCTGGTGGTCGTGATCGGCTACGCCATCGGCATCTTCGTGCTGGCGCAGTGGGTCAGCCGCGACAAGGCCGGCGAGAGCAAGGACTCGGCGGACTATTTCCTGGCTTCGAAGGCGCTGCCGTGGTGGGCGGTCGGCGCGTCGTTGATCGCGGCGAACATTTCCGCCGAACAGATCGTCGGCATGGCCGGCTCCGGCTATGCGATCGGATTGGCGATCGCCTCCTATGAATGGATGGCGGGCGCGACGCTGCTGATCGTGGGCAAGTTCTTCCTGCCGATCTTTCTCCACAACCGCATCTACACGATGCCGCAGTTCCTCGAACAGCGCTATGGCGCGTCGATCCGGACGATCATGGCGATCTTCTGGCTGGCGCTGTACATCTTCGTCAACCTTACCTCGATCATCTGGCTGGGCTCGATCGCGGTGAACCAGGTGGCGGGGGTCGACCAGAATATCGCGCTGGTCGCGCTCGGCGCCTTCGCGGTGCTCTATCAGTTGCGCGGCGGACTGAAGGCGGTAGCGCTGACCGACATCGTGCAGGTGACGTTGCTGGTGCTGGGCGGCCTGATGGTCTCCGCGCTGACGCTGCGGGCGATCGGCGGCGATGCCGGGATCATCGGCGGCTTCGGCGAGCTGACGCGGCGCGTGCCCGACCATTTCGACATGATCCTGTCGCCCGACAATCCGCATTACAAGGAGCTGCCGGGGCTGGCGGTGCTGGTCGGCGGCATGTGGATCGCCAATCTCAGCTATTGGGGGTTCAACCAATATATCATCCAGCGCGCACTGGCGGCCAAGAGCCTGCCGGAGGCGCAGAAGGGCATCGTCTTCGCCGCGTTCCTGAAGCTGCTCATGCCGCTGGTGATCGTGCTGCCCGGCATCGCGGCGGTGGTGCTGGCGCCCGATCTGGCCAAGCCCGATCAGGCCTATCCCGCCATGCTGCGGCTGTTGCCGCCGGGGCTGCTGGGGCTGGTGTTCGCGGCGCTGCTCGCCGCGATCATCGCCTCCACCGCCTCGAAGATCAACGCGATCGCGACGATCTTCACGCTCGACCTGTATGCCAAGCGACTGCATCGCCCCACCGTCGCGGAAGACGGCACGACCGATCCGGCGGCGGAGCGGCGGCTGGTGCTGGTCGGGCGGATCGCGGCGTGCGTGTCGATCGTGATCGCGATGCTCACCGCGCGTCCGCTGATCGGCCAGTCGGATCAGGCGTTCCAGTTCATCCAGGAATTCTCGGGCTTCTTCACGCCCGGGATCACGGTCATCTTCCTGCTCGGCCTGTTCTGGAAGCGCGCGAACGAAGCGGGCGCGATCGCCGCGGCGGTCGCATCGGTCGTGATGTCCTATGTGCTGCGCGCGGCCTTGCCCGATCTGCCGTTCCTCAACCGAATGAGCCTGGTCTTCGCGATCAGCCTCGCGCTGGCGGTCGTCCTGTCGCTGGTCGTCCGCTCGCGCGCCGATGCGAACCGTGTCACGCTGGAGGGGGTGCAATTTCGCACGACCACCGGTTTCAACGTCGCCAGCCTGGGCATCGTGCTGATCCTGATCGCGCTCTACGCGACCTGGTGGTGATGCCGATGGCGGAGCGGTCGATGGGACGACCGCTCCGCTGAATGGCCTCAGCGCTTAATGGTGCATCTCTCCGCCCACCGGCGCGATCGGCGCGGGTGGCAGCGCGGCGAGTTCATCGGCCTCGGTCCAGTCGATCGCCTCCAGCGGGCGCACCAGCGCCAGCCGCAGTACCTCGTCGACATGCGCCACCGGCACGATGCGCAGCCCGTCGCGGATGTTCTGCGGAATCTCGACCAGATCCTTCTCGTTCTCCTTCGGGATCAGCACGGTTTCGATCCCGCCGCGCAGCGCCGCTAGCAGCTTCTCCTTGAGCCCGCCGATAGGCAGCACCCGCCCGCGCAACGTGACCTCGCCCGTCATCGCCACTTCCTTGCGCACCGGAATGCCGGTCAACGTCGAGACGATCGACGTCACCAGCCCGATGCCCGCAGACGGCCCGTCCTTGGGCACCGCGCCTTCCGGCAAGTGGATGTGGATGTCCTTGCGGTGGAACAGGCTCGGCTTGATCCCGAACGACGGCGCGCGCGCCTGCACGAACGAGAAGGCCGCCTGCACCGACTCCTTCATCACGTCGCCCAGCTTGCCGGTGACCTTCGCCTGCCCCTTGCCGGGCACCGTGACGCTCTCGATCGTCAGCAGTTCGCCGCCGACCTCGGTCCACGCCAGCCCGGTGACCGCACCGATCTGATCCTCGGTTTCCGACAGACCGTGGCGAAAGCGCTGGACGCCCGCGAAGTCCGACAGATTGTCGGGCGTGATCGTCACGCTCTCCGCCTTGCCCTCCAAGATCTGGCGCAGCGCCTTGCGGCACAGCTTCGCCACCTCCCGCTCCAGCGTGCGGACGCCCGCCTCGCGGGTGTAGCGCTGGATCAGCGCGCGCAAGCCCTCGTTGGTCAGCGTGAACTCGCCCGGCTTCAGTCCGTGTGCCTCGATCTGCTTGGCGATCAGGTGCCGCTCGGCGATCTCGACCTTCTCGTCCTCGGTATACCCCTCCAGCCGGATGATCTCCATCCGGTCGAGCAGTGGCTGCGGCAGGTTCAGCGAGTTCGCGGTGCAGACGAACATCACGTCCGACAGATCGATATCGATCTCCAGATAATGATCGTTGAACTTCGCATTCTGCTCCGGGTCGAGGACCTCCAGTAGCGCCGACGCCGGGTCACCGCGGAAATCCTGCCCCAGCTTGTCGATCTCGTCGAGCAGGAACAGCGGGTTGCCCGTGCCCGCCTTCTTCAGGTTCGTGACGACCTTGCCCGGCAGCGAGCCGATATAAGTGCGGCGGTGGCCACGGATCTCGGCCTCGTCGCGCACGCCGCCCAGCGACTGGCGGATGAACTCGCGCCCCGTCGCCTTGGCGATCGACTTGCCGAGCGAGGTCTTGCCGACGCCCGGCGGGCCGACGAGGCACAGGATCGGCCCCTTCAGCTTGTTGGTGCGCGCCTGCACCGCCAGATATTCGACGATCCGGTCCTTCACCTTCTCCAGCGCGTAGTGATCCTCGTTCAGGATCGCCTCGGCGGCGGGAATGTCCTTCTTGATCTTGCTCTTCTTGCCCCACGGCAGCCCGAGCAGCACGTCGAGGTAGTTGCGCACCACGGTCGCCTCGGCGCTCATCGGCGCCATGGTCTTCAGCTTCTTCAGCTCGGCGGTCGCCTTGGTGCGCGCCTCCTTCGACAACTTCAGCGTGGCGATCTTCTGGGTCAGCTCGGCGACCTCGTCGCCCTCGCCTTCCTCGCCCTCGTTGCCCAGCTCGCGCTGGATCGCCTTCAACTGCTCGTTGAGGTAATATTCGCGCTGCGTCTTCTCCATCTGGCGCTTGACGCGGCTCTTGATCTTCTTCTCGACCTGCAGGACGCCCAGCTCGCCTTCCATCAGCGCATAGGCCATCTCCAGCCGCTTCAGCGGATCGGCCTCCATCAGCAGCGCCTGCCGCTCCGCGACCTTCACCTGGATGTTGCCCGCCACCGTGTCGGACAGTCGTCCGGCGGCGTCGATCTCGGCGAGTTGCGCCGCCAGCTCCGCCGGCAGCTTGCGATTGAGCTTGGCGTAATTCTCGAACTGGTCGACGACCGAGCGCATCAGCGCCGCCGCCTCCGGCCCCTCGACCTCGGCGTCCAGCACCGGCTCGACGGTGGCGGTCAGATACTCGCCGCTCTCCTCCAGGGTCTCCAGCGTGGCGCGCGCCTTGCCCTCCACCAGCACGCGCACGGTGCCGTCGGGCAGCTTGAGCAATTGCAGCACGGTGGCCGTGACGCCCATCGAATACAAATCGTCACGCGCGGGATCGTCCTCGGCCGGGTCGAGCTGCGCGACGAGGAAGATCTCCTTGCCGGCAGACATCGCCGCTTCCAGCGCGGCGACCGACTTGTCGCGTCCGACGAACAGCGGCACGATCATGTGCGGGAAGACGACGATGTCGCGAAGCGGCAGAACGGGGAAAGTGGACGTCATGGATACTCCGAAGCCGCCCGTCGGGAGCGGCCATGGTGGACTATATGGTACGTTCGCGCTCTTCATCAATCTCCTGCTCGGCATGGTCGTCCCGCTGGTGGCCAATGCCGCGCAACTGCCGGGCAAGGGCGAGCCGCCGATCAGCGCGCAGACCCAGCGATCGGGCGGCGTCCGCCCCGCCGGGCAGGCCGATTTGCGGCTGCGGGCGGTCGATCTGACGCTCGCCGCCGATCCCGCGACACGGCGGCTGGAGGGACGCGCAACGCTGGAGCTGACCACGACGCGCGACGTCGCGGCGATCACCCTCGACCTCGATTCGAACTACGCGATCCGCACGCTGACGCTCGGCGGCGTCGCCAGCGCTTACGAGCGCCCCGACGGTCGCATCGTCATCCGCCGCCCGCTCAAGGCCGGCGAGACGCTGTTGCTCGCGATCGCCTATGACGGCACGCCGCATGTCGCGGTCAATGCGCCATGGGACGACGGGATGGTGTGGTCGACCACGCCCGACGGGCGGCCATGGATCGCCAGCACCACCGAAGGCTATGGCTGCGACCTGCTCTGGCCGTGCCTCGACTTCCCCACGGGCGAGCCGGACGAGGTATCGCTGCACATCGGCGTGCAGAAGGGGCTGAAGGCGCCATCGAACGGTCGTCTGATCGGGATCGACACCTTGCCCGACGGCGGCACGGTCTGGCACTGGCGCGCGCGTCATCCGAACACCTATGCGATCGCGCTCAACATCGGCCCGTACGAGGTGATCGAGGGCACGTACAAAAGTCGTTTCGGCAACACGATCCCACTTTATTACTGGCACCTGCCCGGCGAGGCGACGAAGGCGCGCGCGCTGTTCGACGAATTCGCCCCGACGCTGGATTTCTTCGAGCGCGTGATCGGCCCCTATCCGTTCGGCGACGAAAAGGTTGGCGTGGTGGAAACCCCGCACAAGGGCATGGAGCACCAGACGATCAACGCGTACGGCAATGGCTATGCCAAGGCGCCCGAGGGCTTCGACTGGCTGTTCCAGCATGAATTCGGCCACGAATGGTTCGCCAACCAAGTGACCGCCGCGAACTGGGACGATTACTGGCTGCACGAGGGCTTCGACAGCTACATGCAGCCCCTCTGCGGCCAGTGGCGCGAGGGGGATGCCCGCTATGCGGTGATGATGGAGGCGCAGCGCAACCAGATCACCAATCGCGCGCCGATCGTCCGCGACCGGGTGCTGACCGAGGAGGAGGTGTACGAACCGGCAAAGGGCGGCGCGGGCACCGACATCTACTACAAGGGCTCGTGGACGCTCCACACGCTGCGCTGGCTGATCGGCGATCGGGCTTTTTTCGATGCGGTGCGGCGGCTGGTCTATGGTCGTCGCGATCCGAGGCCCGGCAACTTCCAGCCACGCTATGCATCGACCCGCGAGTTCGAGGCGATCGTGCGGGAGGAGAGCGGGCGCGACCTGTCGTGGTTCTTCGACACCTATCTGCGCGATCGTGCGTTGCCCGACCTGACGATGACGCGCGACGGTGACACGCTGCGGCTCCACTGGACGACGGAGCGCCCACGCGCCTTCCCGATGCCGGTCGAGTTGAAGATCGACGACGCGGTGCGACGGATCGAGGTGCCGGTGGGCGGCGCGTCGATCATCGTGCCTGCCGGCGCGCGGGTCGTGGTCGATCCGGCGGCGCGCATCCTGCGTCGCTCGGTGGCGGTGGAGGAATATCAGGCGTGGAAACAGGCACAGACGGCGCCCCGCTGACCGCCCGCGTGGCGGAGATGGCGGCGATCTTCATGATTGGTGACGGCCTACTCGGGCTGGTGCAAACGCACCGGCACACGGAACTGTGGAAGGAGCGCGCGCTCGGTGCGGAGCACGCGGTACGGCCGTTCGTCGGACGCTCGGGGCGACGACGCCTGTACGCGCTGGCGCAGATCGCCGCCGGATTGGCACTCGCCGCCCGACAGCGGGGCTGAGCCTACACGCGAACCGGCGGGAACTTACGGCACCACCGTCGTGAACAGATAGACCGCGAAGATCACCAGATGCACCGCCCCTTGCAGGACGGTGGTGCGTCCGGTGCCCAGCGAGATCGTCGCGATGAACAGCGACAGGGCCAGCAGGATGATCTTCATCGCGCTCAACCCAAGGGCCAGCGGCAGGTCGAGCATTAGGCTGACGATCGCCACCGCCGGGATCGTTAGCCCGATCGTGGCCAGTGCCGAGCCGAGCGCGAGATTGAGGCTGGTCTGGATGCGATTGCGCGCCGCGGCGCGATAGGCGGCAAGGCTCTCCGGTGCGAGGACGAGCGCGGCGATCACCACGCCGACCACCGCCAGCGGCAGCCCCGCACCCAGCACCGCTTCCTCGACCGTCTGCGACAAGGCCTTGGCGAGCAGCACGACCGCGATCAGCGCGACCAGCAGCACGCCGAACGCGACCCCGGTCGTCGCGCGCGTCGGCATCGCGGCATGGCCGTCCTCGCCGCCCTCCTCGGGCAGGAAATACTCGCGGTGGCGCAACGTCTGCACCATCACGAACACGCCGTAGAGGAACAGGCTGACCACCGCGACCAGCACGAGTTGCGATGTCGCGTAATAGGGTCCGGGCGTGGTCGAGGTGTAATTGGGCAGCACCAGCGTCAGCACGGCCAGTGCAGCCAGCGTGCACAAGGCCGCGCTGACGCCGCGCAAGGTGAAACGCTGCTCGCCATGCCGCACCCCGCCGACCAGCAGGCACAGCCCGATGATACCGTTCAGGATGATCATGATCGCCGCGAACACCGTATCGCGCGCCAGAGCGGAGGCATCCCCGGCGTCCGACAGCATCAACGAGACGATCAGCGACACCTCGATCACCGTGACCGCGATCGCCAGCACCAGCGTGCCGAACGGCTCGCCGACGCGGTGCGCGACGACCTCCGCATGGTGCACCGCCGCCAGCACGCAGCCGAAGAGGACGACCGTCGCGCCGATCGTGCCCGCCGAGCCAAGCGCGTAGAGCGAGAACAACACGGTCACCACGCCCAGCGCTGGCAGGATCAGCGACCACAACGGCAAGTCCAGCCGGTGCAGCAGCGAGCGCCGGACGTCGGCGGGCGGCAGGGCGTCGTTGTCGATGGTCATGCGGTTGGTCTGGCTCCCGTTTCATCGACCAATGCATGAACGGCGGACATGATCCACCGGCGTAACGACAGGCGCGGGGTGACGGTGCCTTTGCGTCAGCGGCTACCCGGCGTGCCCCAGCGCGGCGGTCGGGCGCGACGCGCGGTCACCGACCTGCTCCGTCCACCCGCGCGCAGCCGCGCGTGCGTCCACCGCGCCGTCTGCCCAGCGAGGCAAGCGCCGCTGGCACGACAGCAGAAACGCGCAGGTCGCTGGAAACGAAAAAGGCGGCCACCGTCGCCGGTGACCGCCTCCTTCCGTCTCGACGAGAATGCGCGTCAGGCGACCTCGCCTGCCTTCTTCGGCTTTTCGGCGTAGACGCGAACCGGATCCTTCCGGCCCTCCACCACGTCCTTGTCGATCCGCACCTCGTCCACCGAGTCCATCCCCGGCAGGTCGAACATCGTATCGAGAAGGATGCCCTCCAGGATCGAACGCAGCCCGCGCGCACCGGTCTTGCGCTCGATCGCCTTCTTGGCGACCGTCGTGAGCGCGTCGTCGGTGAAGCCCAGCTTCACGTCCTCCATCTCGAACAGCTTCTGATACTGCTTGACCAGGGCGTTCTTCGGCTCGGCCAGGATCTTGACCAGCGCCGGGATGTCGAGATCCTCCAGCGTCGCGATCACCGGCAGACGGCCAACGAACTCGGGGATCAGCCCGAACTTCAGCAAGTCCTCCGGCTCGGTCTGGCGCAGCACCTCGCCAGTGCGGCGCTCCTCCGGGGTCGCGACATAGGCGCCGAAGCCGATCGACTTGCCCTGCAGCCGGTCGCCGATGATCTTCTCCAGCCCGCTGAATGCGCCGCCGCAGATGAACAGGATGTTCGTCGTGTCGACCTGCAGAAACTCCTGCTGCGGATGCTTGCGCCCACCCTGCGGCGGCACCGAGGCGGTGGTGCCCTCCATCAGCTTCAGCAGCGCCTGCTGCACGCCCTCGCCTGACACGTCGCGGGTGATCGACGGGTTCTCGGCCTTGCGGCTGATCTTGTCGATCTCGTCGATATAGACGATGCCGCGCTGCGCGCGCTCGACGTTATAGTCGGACGCCTGGAGCAGCTTCAGGATGATGTTCTCGACATCCTCGCCGACGTAACCGGCTTCGGTCAGCGTCGTGGCGTCCGCCATCGTGAACGGCACGTCGAGGATGCGTGCCAGCGTCTGCGCCAGCAGCGTCTTGCCGCAGCCGGTCGGCCCGACGAGCAGGATGTTGCTCTTCGCCAGTTCGACGTCGGCACCCTTCGCGCCGTGGTTCAGCCGCTTGTAATGGTTGTGGACCGCCACCGACAGGACGCGCTTGGCCTGCTTCTGCCCAATGACGTAATCGTCGAGCACGTCGCAGATTTCCTGCGGGGTCGGCACGCCGCCGTCCTTCTTGGCGACCAGCGCCGACTTCGTCTCCTCGCGGATGATGTCGTTGCACAGCTCGACGCATTCGTCGCAGATGAAGACGGTCGGACCGGCGATCAGCTTGCGCACCTCATGCTGCGACTTGCCGCAGAACGAGCAGTACAGGGTGCTCTTGCTATCGCCGCCACTCAGTTTCGTCATTCAGTCCATCCTTCGTCGCGGAGCATCGAGCCCCGCCCTGTGCGCGATGCAGGCTAGCGCACCGCCCCGTTGGCAACAACGTTCAATACGTTGCTCGCCGTCGCGGCGACCGGGCGTCCGATCCCGTTCGCCTTGAAGCGATATATCGAACGTCTCGCCACGCCCTTCAAGGGCGACCGTCCCGGCCCGTCGCGATGGCTATAGCGGACCACGGGTAAGCAAATCGTATCGACGCGCGGGGCAATCCCGCGCGCCGACGCGCGATCACGCCGCGGCCGCATCCTCGGCGGGCTGCGGGCGCTTGTCGAACACCTGATCGATCAGGCCGAACTCCTTGGCTTCCTCGGCGCTCATGAACTTGTCACGGTCCATCGCGCGCTCGATCTCTTCCAGCGGCTTGCCGGTATACTTGGCGTACAGCGTGTTGAGGAAGTGGCGCATCCGCAGGATCTCGCGCGCCTGGATCTCGATATCGGCGGCCATGCCCTGCGCCCCGCCTGACGGCTGGTGGATCATGATCCGGCTGTTGGTCAGCGCGACGCGCATCCCCGGCTCGCCGCTGGCCAGCAGAAAGCTGCCCATCGAGGCGGCCTGGCCGATGCACACCGTGCCCACGCGCGGGCGGATGTATTGCATCGTATCGTGGATCGCCATGCCCGCCGTGACGACCCCGCCCGGCGAGTTGATGTACATGTAGATGTCCTTCTTCGGATTTTCCGATTCGAGGAACAGCAGCTGCGCGGTGATCAGGCTGGCCATGCCATCCTCCACCCCGCCGGTCACGAACACGATCCGCTCACGCAGCAGGCGCGAGAAGATGTCGAACGAGCGCTCGCCGCGGTTCGACTGCTCGATCACGATCGGCACCAGCCCGGCCTGGGTCTGATGCAGACCGAGCCCGGCGCTCGCCAGCTTGCCCGCGAAGTCGCCGGTGTCGAACGGATTGTGCATGGAAACTCTCTTTTCGCTTGGGAAGAGCCGCAACATCGGTGCTTCCGCGAAACGGTTCAAGCCCTCTTCGCCGGTCCCGCGACGGGCCGCGCGGCGGCGTCGGGCTAACCCGTTGCGGCGGCGGTCGAACGCGCGCTCAGCGGCGAGGCGCCGGAAGTTGCAGATACGACAGGCGCCGCACCTCGCGCCGCCCGCGCACGACGGTATCGAGGATCAGCCCGGCGAAGAAGCAGAGCGCGGCCAGGATCATCAGCCCCGTCGTCAGGATCGCGGTCGGCACGCGCGGCACCAGCCCGGTGTGCATGTACGTGATCACCAGCGGCACCGCGAGCACGACGGCCAGCAGCGCGAGCAACCCGCCGACCCCGCCGAAGAACCACAAGGGCCGCTCGATCCGGTATAGCGTGGCGATCGTGCCCAGGATCCGCCAACCGTCGCGATACGTGCTCAGCTTCGACACCGATCCTTCGGGACGCGCGAAATAGGGCGTGTCGATCTCGCCGACC
This sequence comes from uncultured Sphingomonas sp., assembly GCA_913777325.1. Classification (GTDB taxonomy): domain Bacteria; phylum Pseudomonadota; class Alphaproteobacteria; order Sphingomonadales; family Sphingomonadaceae; genus Sphingomonas. The sequence goes on from CAJYSA010000049.1 coordinate 13,843, forward strand.
GGCATCTTCAGCTCCAGCGCGTGGACGCTGATCTCGGTCTCGATCTCGAACCCGACCGACAGCACCGGGAAACTCTTCACGAACCGTCGCGAGAACACGCGGTAGCCCGTCAGGATATCGGTGAAGCTGCGCCCGAAGAGCCGGGTCAGCATTCCCGTCAGCATCGCATTGCCCAGCCGATGCCCGCGCCGGTATGCCGCCGCCGCCTCGCCGATCCGGCACCCCACGACCATGTCGAGCTGTTCGTCGAGCATCCGCGCGACCAGCGCGGGCGCGGCGCTGGCGTCATAGGTCGCATCGCCATCCGCCATGACATAGATGTCCGCATCGATATCCGCGAACATTCGGCGCACCACCGCGCCCTTGCCCTGGATCCGCTCGGTGCGGACCACCGCCCCCGCCGCCCGCGCGACCGCCACCGTGTCGTCGCGGCTGTTGTTGTCATAGACGTACACCGTCGCCTCGGGCAGCGCGGCACGGAACGCGGCGACCGTCTGCGCGATTGCCGCCGCCTCGTTATAGCACGGCAGCAGCACGGCGATCGTCGGCCCTGTTTCGATCTGAACCATCATCTTAACCCCCCTGCCCGCGCCGAACGCTCGCCCCGGCCCCTTTATGTGCTAGAGCCCCTGAAATCGAGGGAGCGTCACGTTGCGAAGCGATTATCCGGAACCGACACTGACGCGGCTGGCACCGCAGCAGCTCGTGCTGTTGCTGCTGGCTCCGTTGCTGTTGTGGCCCGCGATCGTCAACGGTGGTGCATTCTTCTTTTCGGACACATCGTCCTATATCCGCACCATCGATGCGCTCGCGGTCCGCGTCATCGATCGTCCCAGCGACTGGACGACGGAGCGGACGATGCGCGTCATGCCCGCGACCGCCAGGCACGCCACCCCCGTCAGGTCGTCCGTCATCGCGGCGGCAGAGGCGCCGGTGCTCGCCGGGCGTTCACCCTATTATGGTGCGCTGGCCTATCTGGGCGTGCTGGGTGGCAGCTTCTGGATCGTGCTGGCGATTCAGGCGCTGGCGGCGATGACGGTGGTGCTCGGGGCGATGCGCCACGCGGTCTCCCCGGAACGGCACCGCGCCTTCGCGGTGGCGGTGGCGGGGGCCGCCGCGCTGATGGCGATCACCCCGCTGCCGTTCTACGTCTCGATGCTGATGCCGGATCTGTTCGCGGGGCTGGCGATCGTCGCCGCCGCCGTGCTGCTGACCGGATGGCGGCGCGAAACGCGCGCCGGGCGGCTCGGCTGGCTGGCGCTGGCCGCGTATGGCGCGCTGACGCACAGTGCGACGATGCTGATCCTGCTGGCCATGGTCGCCGCGGCGGCCTTGCTTTGGGTGCTGCGGCGACGGGCCGCACCGGCGGGCGTGGCGCTGGTCGCGATCGCCGCCGCCGCGCTGACCGGGATGGTCGGCGAGATGCTGTGCGGTGCCGTTGTCGAGCGCATGATCGGACACCCGCCGATCCGTCCGCCGTTCATCACCGCGCGCCTCACCGCCGACGGCGTGGGTACCGATTACCTGCGGCGGCATTGCGGCACCGAACACTGGCTGCTGTGCCGCTACCGTGCTCGGCTGCCCGCGCACAGCGACAGTTTCCTGTGGAGCGACGATCCCGCCAACGGCGTCTTCATGACCATCCCGCCCGCCCAGGCGCGCGCGCTGTCGGCGGAGCAGGTGCCGTTCGTGCTCGCGGTGCTGCGCGATCGGCCGGTTGCGGTGATCCGCTCGTCGGGTGCGGCGATTCTCGATCAGGCGACGCAGGTCGGGCTCACCGATTTCCATTACACCGCGCAGGAATATGCCGGCTTCGTGGAGCGGGTGCCCCCGGCGCTGGCGGCGCAGTTGCGCGACACCGGCGCCTTTCGCCGCACGCTGCCGCTGGCGCCGATCGTCGCGCTCGCCTGGCCGCTCTTCGCGATCAGCCTGGCACTGATCGGCTGGGCATGGACCCGCCCGGCCCTGCGCGAGCAGGCGCTGCTGGGCGCATGGGCCTTGTTCGGCTGGGGCATGAACGTCGCGATCTGCGGCGCGATGTCGACCCCGCACGACCGCTACAATATGCGCGTGCTATGGATGCTCCCGCTCGCGGCGGCGGTGATCGCCGCTGCGGCGATACGTCGCGAGCGCGGCGCGCCGCGGCTGGACGCGGCGGTGCCCGCCAGCATCTGATCGACGCGACGCCCCCGCGCGACGATCCTTCCCGCCACGTCAACGCCACCTCGCCGATACGAAAACGCCGCCGACGGATACCCACAGGCTCCGTCGACGGCGTTCGTCATCCGCCACCAGCGGGCACCGATGCGGCGCCCGCCAGCGTGTCGTCAGGCGGCGGGCTTCTTCGCGCGCGGCTTCTTGGCCGGCGCGGCGTCGGCGGCCTGCGTGCCTTCCGCCGCCTCGGCGGCTTCCGGCGACGATTCGGCGACCTGCGTCTCCGCCTCGACCGGCGCAGCCTTCTTGGCGCGCGGCTTCTTGGCCGGGGCAGCCTCCGCCTCGCCATCGGTCACGACGCCGGCGTCCTCGCCCTTGGCGGCCGGCTTCTTCGCCGCAGCCTTCTTGGCCGGCTTCGTCGCACCCGCGTCATCGGCGCCCTCACCCTCGGCGGCCGGCTCGGCCTTCTTCTTGGCGCGGGTCTGCTTCGGCTTGTGGTTGTCGTGATCGTGGCTGTGCGTGCCGGTCGCGAAGCCGTCCTCGCTCTCGATCGCAGCTTCCAGCTCTTCCTTGGTCGTCTCGCGCTCGCTGATTTCGGCCTTGTCGAACAGGAAGTCGACGACCTTGTCCTCGTAGAGCGGCGCGCGCAGCTGCGCGGCGGCCATCGGATCCTGCTGGACGTACTGGATGAAGCGCTGGCGGTCCTCCGGACCGTATTGCTGCGCGGCCTGCATCAACAGACGCTGCATTTCCTGCTGCGTCACCTCGACGCCGTTCGCCTGGCCGATCTCGCTCAGCAGCAGGCCCAGACGCACGCGGCGCTCGGCGATCTTGCGATAGTCGTCGCGCTCCGCTTCCATCTCGTCGAGCGCGGCCTGCGGGTCCGGCTCGTGCGTGGCTTCGTGCTGAAGCTGCTGCCAGATCTGGTTGAACTCGGCCTCGACCATCGACGGCGGCACGTCGAAGTCATGCCCCTCGGCCAGCTGATCGAGCAGCTTGCGCTTCATATAGGTGCGCGTCAGGCCGTTGTTCTCCTGCTCGAACTGGCCCTTCACCAGCCCGCGCAGCTGCTCGAGGCTCTCGAGACCCAGGCTCTTGGCCATCTCGTCGTCGATCTGGCTCTCGCCGGCGGTCTTCACCGCCTTGATCGTCAGGTCGAAGGTCGCGTCCTTGCCCGCCAGTTCCTTAGCACCGTAATCCTCGGGGAAGCTGACCTTGATCTGGCGCTCCTCACCGGACTTCGCGCCGACGACCTGCTCCTCGAAGCCGGGGATCAGGCGGCCCGCGCCGATCTCCACCGCCATGTCGGTGCCGGTGCCGCCGTCGAACGCCACGCCGTCCAGCGTCTTGCCGACGAAGTCCATCGTCACCTGGTCGCCGGTCTCGGCGGCCTTGTCGCCCGCGTCTTCCCAGCGCTTGGCGCCATCCGCGAAGCGCTTGAGCTGCTCGTCGATCGCCGATTCGTCCACCGGCACGGTCAGCCGCTCCAGCTTCAGCCCGTCGATCGCCGGTGCCGGCACCTGCGGCAGCACTTCCAGCTCGACCTTCAGCTCGGCGTCCTTGCCCGACTCATAGCCGTCGGCCAGCTCGACCGTCGGCTGCATCGCCGGGCGAAGCTGCTTTTCGGCGATCAGCGCCTGGATACCTTCCTGGATTGAAGTGTTGAGCGCGTCCTGCTCAATCGCCGGGCCGTGCATCTTCTTGACCAGGTTGGTCGGCACCTTGCCCGGGCGGAAGCCCGGCATCTTGATCTGCGGCGCGACGCGCTTCAGCTCGGCATCGACGCGCTTGGCGATATCGCCCGCCGCGATGGTCAGGGTGTAGGCGCGCTTCAGGCCCTCGTTCAGTGTCTCGACAGTCTGCATTGGCCGCTTTCGTCAGAAGAATTTTGTGAGTGGTGGCCACCCCGCTGGCGCGGGGACTGGTGCGGGCGAAGGGAATCGAACCCCCACATCTTGCGATACCAGAACCTAAATCTGGCGCGTCTACCAGTTCCGCCACGCCCGCTAGTCGGACACCGCCGGTCGGCGGCATCTATACCGCGTTTCGCCACGGGGCAAGCCGGCAACCCACGCTTTGGCGGGGCGTTGGAGGGGGGAAGGAGAAAAATGCCATGGCCACCAACCCGGGAGACATCCCCGCCGACGTGCCGCAGCCGACGCAGCCGGGCACGCCCGACACGCCGCCGCCCGAAATCACGCCCCCCGGCCCCGATATCGACGTGCCCGCCCCCGGCGCTCCCGGTGGCAACCCCGCCCCGACGAACCCCAGCATCTGAAAGGCGTCCGGCATGACCGAGAAGACGATCGACCCGATCCCGAACCGCGACGATGACCGCCCCGATATCCAGCAGGCGGTCGAGGCGCGCAGTGACGCCCTCGCGCGCGGCGAGGGCGGCCGGGAACCGGCCCGTTTTACCGACACCGGCGAGCCTGACGGCAACAGCGGCACCGGTGGCGACGTGAAAAACCAGGATCTGACGCAACAGTAAGACCCGGCGTCGTCGCGCCGCCATCACGGCTGTGAGATGGTGGCCGGCGGCCAAGATGGGTGAGCCGTTCGACGGTGATCCAAGCACAGGGATGCGACCTTACGGCTCGTGCGTGATGCCGCATCCCTCGATCGATACCCAATCTTGCTTGTAGCTTTCGAACACCGACGCGGTCAGCGACGGCAGTTCCGTATCGCCAGCGTCGTCGGCGAACGCACCGATCGGGATCGCGATCAGGTCGTCCATGCCCTCGTTCGTATAGGCGACCGTCCCTCCACAGTCTCCGCACCAGCGATACCAGGCCTTGCGACCGCTGTCCGCCGTTCGCTCACAAATCCGGAAGTCGCCAGCGATGCTTACGTTCTCGGCAGGGAAGCGCGCCTGAGCCGAGAAAGGCCCGCCTGTTCGACGCTGACAGGCACGGCAATGACAGGCCGACACGCGAACCGGGTCGCCGACACAGGTGGCGGTCAGTTGACCACACCGGCATCGCGCGACCCGCTCGTCGGTCACCCCAGCGCCTTCTTCAACAAATCGTTGACCACCGCCGGATTGGCCTTGCCGCCCATCGCCTTCATCGTCTGACCGACGAAGAAACCGAACAGCGCCACCTTGCCGCCGCGATACTGCTCCAACTGGCCAGGGTTCTTCGCCAGCACGTCGGCGATCACCGCCTCAATCGCGCCGGTGTCACTGGTCTGCTTCAGCCCGCGCTCCTCGACGATCTTGCCCGGCGCGTCGCCCGTCTCCAGCATCGCCTCGAACACCTGCTTGGCGAGGCTGCCACTCAGCGTCCCGTCGGCCACCAGCGCCAGCAGCTCGGCGGCCTGCGCGGGCGACACCGGGCTGTCACCGATCGACCGGCCCAGCCGGTTGAGCGCGCCGAACAATTCGCTGGTCACCCAGTTCGCCGCCGCGACTGGCTTCGCCCCCGCCTCCAGCAGCGCGTCGAACCAGCGCGCACTCTCGACCTCGGCGGTCAGCACCTCCGCATTGTAGGGCGTGATCCCCGCCGCCTCATAGCGCGCGCGCTTGGCATCCGGCAGTTCGGGCAGCGAGGCACGGCATTCGTCGAGGAACGCCTCGTCCAGCTCGAGCGGCAACAGATCGGGGTCGGGGAAGTAGCGGTAATCGTGCGCATCTTCCTTCGATCGCATCGAGCGGGTCGTGCCGCTGTCCGGGTTGAACAGCCGCGTTTCCTGCACGATCGTGCCGCCGTCCTCCAGCACCTCGACCTGCCGGCGCGCCTCATGCTCGATCGCCTGCATGACGAAGCGGATCGAATTGACGTTCTTCGTCTCGGTCCGCGTGCCGAATTCCTCGCCCGGCTTGCGTACCGAGACGTTGACGTCGGCGCGCATCGATCCCTGATCCATGTTGCCGTCGCACGACCCGACGTAGCGCAGGATCGAGCGCAGCTTGGTCAGATACGCCCCCGCCTCGGCGGGCGAGCGCATGTCGGGGCGGCTGACGATCTCCATCAGCGCCACGCCCGAGCGGTTGAGGTCGACGTAGGAGCGTGTCGGATGCTGATCGTGCATCAGCTTGCCGGCGTCCTGCTCGACGTGGATACGCTCCACCCCGATCGTCTTGGTATAGCCGTCCGCCTCGATCTCGATCGCGCCCTCGCCGACCAGCGGATGGTACAGCTGCGAAATCTGATAGCCCTGCGGCAGATCGGCGTAGAAATAGTTCTTCCGATCGAACCGCGACCATGGGTTGATCTGCGCATCGATCGCCATGCCGGTGCGCACCGCCTGGCGGATGCACTCGCGGTTCGGCACCGGCAGCATCCCCGGCATCGCGGCATCGACCAGCGACACCTGCGTGTTCGGCTCGGCGCCGAACGCGGTCGCCGCGCCGGAGAACAGCTTGGCATTGCTGGTCACCTGGGCATGGACCTCCAGCCCGATCACGACTTCCCAGTCGCCCGTGACACCCTTCACTCGATACGCGCTCGCGGTCACCGTATTTCCGCTCCTTCTTCCGATCCGTCGCTCTAGTCAGCGGGTCGCGCTCTGGCAATGTCCGCGCGGCTTGACTTGCACGGGCGGGTGCGGTCCAGCGACCGGAGATTTACGGGGACAGTCGCGATGTTCAGCCTTCGTCCGCTCACCGCGCGGATCGTGCGGCCGCTGGATGCGGAGGGGTTCTGGCGCGGCGCGGAGACGGTGGAGATCGATCCTGCGGGCCGCGTCGAACGCGCCCCGGCGCTGTACCTGCCGGACGAACTCGACCGGATCGTCGCGCATTATCCCGGCGTGGCGCCGCGCGACGATCTCGACCGGCTGCTCCACACCGACCGTGTCGAGCCCGCGACGATTGCGCGGATCGTCCCCGACGTGATCGTCGCGGACGGCACGCTGCTGCGCCACGGCGCGGTGCAGGTGCTGCGACCGGGGCCGAAGCGCAAGATCCTGCGCGGTGACTTCACGACCCTGCCCGAGGCGATGCTGTGCGCCGATTACGTGATCGATCGCTATTTCGGCCATTGGGTGGCCGATGGCTGGTCGCGCGAGCAACTGGCGGTCGAGCGCGGCATGGTGCCGATGGTGCTCGATCCCGACCGCTTCGGGCATAGCGCCGGCTACCGCGCGCTGATCGATCTGCCGGCGCGCCACCTGGCCGACACGCGCGTGACGCGGCTGTGGCTGATCGACGATCGCGGTTACAATCCGTCGCGGATGGAGCGCTTCCGCCGGGTGCGCGCCCGGCTGCGCGCGGCGGTGGCGGGCGGCAACGGTCCGCCGGGGGTGTTCATCCGGCGCGGCACCCAGGCGGCGGGGCGCACCTTGCGCAACGAGGATGAGGTGATCGCCGCCTTGGCCACGCGCGGCTTTGCGGTGATCGCGCCGGACGCGATGGCGCCGGCGGCGATCGCCGCCACGCTGCGCGATGCGCGGATCGTGATCAGCGTCGAAGGCTCGGCCCTCGCCCATGCCAACGCGGTGCTGGACGCGGGCGCCTGCGTGTTCGCGATCCAGTCGCCGACGTCGTTCAACACGATCCACCGGCTCGCCACCGCCGATGCCGGGCTGCGCTTCGCCTTCTCGGTCGGCGATCCGGCGGCGGGCGACGATTTCACGATGCCGGTCGCGCGGCTGCTCCGCGCGGTGGCGATGGTGGAGGAAGCAATGCGGTAACCCGCCGGGGGATCAGCCCCCGGCGCTTACCACCAGCGCGTCGGCCGCGCCGTGAAGCCCGCGCGCTCCTCGATCGCGAGCGCGGCGTTCAGCACGCCCTGCTCGTCGAGCGGCTTGCCGATGATCTGCAGCCCCAGCGGCAGCCCGCTGGCGTCCAGCCCACCCGGCACGCTCATCGCCGGCAGTCCCGCGAGGCTGGACGGCACCGTAAACACGTCGTTGAGGTACATCGCCAGCGGATCGGCCGACTTCTCGCCCAGCGCGAACGCCGCCGACGGCGCGGTCGGGGTCAGCAGCACGTCGCACAGGTCCCATGCCCGCTCGAAATCGCGCGCGATCAGCGTGCGCACCTTCTGCGCCTGCGTGTAATAGGCGTCATAGAAGCCCGCCGAGAGGACGTAGGTGCCGATCAGGATCCGGCGCTTCACCTCGTCGCCGAAACCTTCGGCGCGGGTCTTCGCGTACATTTCCTGCAGGTTCGCGCCCTCGGGCAGGTCGCGCAGGCCGTAACGCACGCCATCATAGCGCGCGAGGTTCGACGATGCCTCGGCGGGCGCGATGATGTAATAGGCCGGCAGCGCATATTTGGTGTGTGGCAGCGAGACGTCGACGATCTCCGCCCCCGCATCCTTTAGCCATGCGATCCCCTGCTGCCACAGCGCCTCGATCTCGGCGGGCATGCCGTCGACGCGATATTCCTTCGGAATACCGACGCGCTTGCCGGCCAGCGAGGCGTTCAGCCCCGCCTCCCACTGCGGCACGGGCAGGTCGAGCGAGGTCGCGTCCTTCGCGTCGAAGCCCGCCATCGCCTCCAGCATGATCGCGCAGTCGCGAACATCGCGCGCCATCGGGCCGGCCTGGTCGAGCGACGAGGCAAAGGCGATCGTGCCCCAGCGCGAGCAACGGCCGTAGGTCGGCTTGATGCCTGAAATGCCGACGAACGCCGCCGGCTGGCGGATCGAACCGCCGGTGTCGGTGCCGGTCGCGCCCGGCGCGAGCCCCGCCGCCACCGCCGCCGACGATCCGCCCGACGAACCGCCCGGCGCGAGATCGGCGTTGCCGCCGTCGCTGCGCCGCCACGGGCTGATCACATTGCCGAAATAGCTGGTCTCGTTCGACGATCCCATCGCGAACTGGTCCATGTTGAGCTTGCCCAACATGCCCGCGCCCGCGTTCCACAGGTTCTGCGAGACGGTCGATTCATACTCGGGCGTGAAGCCTTCGAGAATGTGGCTCGACGCGGTGGTCGGCACGCCCTTGGTGCAGAACAGGTCCTTCATCCCGATCGGCACGCCCGCCATCGGCTTCAGCGTCTCACCGGCGGCGCGCGCCTTGTCGGCGGCGTCGGCGGCGGCCAGCGCATGATCGGGGGTTTCGACGAGGAACGCGTTCAGCGGCTTGGCAGCGGCAACGGCGGCGTTGAACGCGGTTGCCACCTCGCGCGCGGAAAAGTCGCCATCGCGCACGCCGTTGCGGATCGCGGCGATGCCCAGGTTGGTCAGCTCGGTCATTATTCGATCACCTTGGGCACGGTGAAGAAGCCGTGTTCGGCCTGCGGCGCGTTCGCCAGCACCTTGTCGCGGACGCCGCCATCGGTGACGACGTCGTCGCGAAGCCGCAGGTGATTGGGAATCACCGCGGTCATCGGATCGACGCCGGCGGTATCGACCTCGCCGAGCTGCTCGATCCAGTCGAGGATGTTGCCGAGTTCGGGCGCGAGCCGCGCGGCCTCGTCGTCGGTGATGGCGATGCGGGCGAGGCCGGCGATGCGCCTTACGGTTGCGGTGTCAACGGACATGGCGCCGCCGCTACCACCCGTCGGCACGATCTTGCAACACGCGTTCCGCCACGGTTGCACGACGCGCAACGATCAGGCACCAGCTTTGCGGTTGCTACCGCAGCGATTTTGCTGCACCGCACAATGGTGACGCGCTCTTGGCCCGCAAATTCCTCTATGTCGTCGTCGCGCTGATCGTGCTGGCGACCGCGGCTGCCTTTGCCTATCGCCTGTGGGGTGTCGGCATGATGCGCATGGCGATGGTGCCGGGCGAATCGTTCCGCGATCAGGGTCGCCTGTCCGCGAAGGATTATGCGCCCGACACGATGTGGCTGGCGCGCCCCGCGCTGGCCGGCAATCCCGCCCTGTGGACGCCGACGGGCTATTCCCCGCGCAAGGCGCCGGGCGGCGCGGCGGTGTTCTTCATCCACCCGACGTCCTACCTTAATCGCGCGCACTGGAACGCGCCGCTGACCGACGAGGAGGCGAACAATCGCGCCGCCTTGTTCCTGCGTGGGCAGGCCAGCGCGTTCAACGAGGCGGGGGAGATCTGGGCACCGCGCTATCGGCAGGCGACGTTCGGCGCCTTCCTGACCGATCAGCGCGCCGCCGAGCAGGCGCTGGCCCTGGCCTATGGCGACATCCTCGCCGCCTTCGACTCGTTTCTCGCCGAAGCGGGGCCGACGCGCCCGATCATCCTGGCCGGGCACAGCCAGGGCGCGCTGCACCTGACGCATCTCCTGAAGGACCGGGTTGCCGGCACCCCGCTCGCCGGGCGGATCGTCGCCGCTTATGTCGTCGGCTGGCCGGTATCGGTGGCGAACGACCTGCCCGCGCTCGGGCTTCCGGCGTGCGAGCGCGCGGACCAACGCGGGTGCGTGCTGTCGTGGCAGACGTTTGCCGAGCCCGCCGATCCGTCACTGATCCTCGACAATTACGATCGCTCGACCGGTTTCGACGGGAAGCCCCGGCGTGGCCAGGCGATGTTGTGCACCAATCCGCTGACCGGCAAGCCGCATACCGCCGCGCCCGCCAGCGACAATCTGGGAACGTTGTTCCCCAATGCCTCGCTCAGCGATGCGCGGATCGAGGCGAAGCGGATCGGCGCCCGCTGTGATGCGCGCGGCTTCCTGTTGATCGGCTCGCCGCCCGATGTCGGCCCCTACGCGCTGCCGGGCAACAATTACCACGTGTACGACTACAGCCTGTTCTGGGCGAATGTGCGCGCCGATGCGGCGCGACGGCTGGCGTCATGATCGTCGACGGCGCGCCCGCCTTCCGCGCGCTGTTGCCCGACGGTGGGCGGCTGCTGGGGCTGGACGTCGGCACGAAGACGGTCGGCACCGCGCTGTGCGACGCCGAATGGAGCTTCGCCAGCCCGGCGCAGTTGATCCGGCGAACGAAGTTCACCGCCGACAAGGCGGCGTTGCTGGCCTTGTCGCAGGCGCAGCAGGTGAAGGGCTGGGTCATTGGTCTGCCGCTCAATCTGGACGGAACGGAGAGCCCGCGCAGCCAGTCGACCCGCGCCTTCGCCCGCAATTGCCGCGACACCGGCATGCCGATCCTGTTGTGGGATGAACGCTGGTCGACGGTCGCGGCGGAACGCGCGCTGATCGAACAGGATTTCAGCCGGGCCAAACGCGCCGAGCGGATCGACAACCATGCCGCCGCCCACATCCTGCAAGCCGCGATCGACGCGCTGGTGACGGTCACCGTCTAGCGTAGGCGTTCACGCGTGATGGTGTAGGCCACAGGCATGCCCACCGCCCTCACAGCGATCGCGATCATCCTGACCGCCATCAACCTCCTCACGATCTTCTCATTCGCCGTCGACAAGCGGGCCGCCCTTCATGGTGAGCGTCGAACCCCGGAATCGACCTTGCTCTGGCTGGCGGCGCTGGGCGGCACTCCCGCGGCCTATTGGGCGAGGCGGCGGTATCGTCACAAGACGCGCAAGCAACCCTTCTCGCTGCGCCTGCACCTCATCGCCATGGTGCAGGCGGGCATCGCCCTGGGACTGGCGTCGCTGATGTTCTGATCCGCTTGCGCCCTCCACCCCCTGCGACTAGGCAGCGGCTTCGATGACACGATCGGACCACCGCCCCGCCACGCTGATCCCCGGAGGCGCGGTGTTTCCGCACCGCCATCTGACCGGGATCGAAGGCCTAGAGCCGCACGAGATCACCTTCCTGCTCGACGAGGCGGAAACCTGGGTCGAGGCGAACCGTACCCGCGCCGCGCCCGATCAGCGGCTGGCCGGCTTCACGCAGATCAACGCCTTTTTCGAGAACAGCACGCGCACGCTGCTCAGCTTCGAGATCGCGGGCAAGCGGCTGGGCGCCGACGTCGTCAACATGCACGCCGCGCAATCGAGCGTGAAGAAGGGCGAGACGCTGATCGACACCGCGATGACGCTGAATGCGATGCGCGCCGACGTGATCGTCATTCGGCACATGTCGTCGGGGGCGGTGCGGCTGATCGCCGACAAGGTGGATTGCCCCGTGCTCAACGCGGGTGACGGCCGACACGAACATCCCACGCAGGCGCTGCTCGACTCCCTGACGATCCGGCGACGGCTGGGCGGGATCGCCAACAAGCGCGTCGTGATCTGCGGCGATCTGCTCCACAGCCGCGTGGCGCGCTCGAACATCCTCGCGCTCACCGCGCTGGCGGCCGAGGTACGCGTCTGCGCGCCTTCGACGCTGATGCCGCCCGCGATCGAGCGCTTCGGCGTCACCGCCTTCACCGATTTCGATCGCGCGATCGAGGGGGCGGACGTGGTGATGATGCTGCGGCTCCAGACGGAGCGGATGGCCGGCGGCTACGTCCCCTCCACCCGCGAATATCACTTGCGCTACGGGCTGACGCTGGAGCGGCTGAACACGCGCGCGCCCGGCGCGCTGGTGATGCATCCCGGACCGATGAACCGCGGCGTGGAGATCGACTCGGCGGTGGCCGACCACGTCGAACAATCGGCGATCACGGAGCAGGTGCAGATGGGCGTCGCGGTCCGCATGGCCTGTCTCGATGTGCTCACCCGGCGCGCGCGCAGCGTGGAGGGCTGGGCATGACGCACGCACTGCACCTCACGAACGCGCGCATCGTCTGCCCGGCGGCGGGCGAGCGCAGCGGCGACCTGCTGATCGTCGACGGCGCGATCGCCGCCGGCGAGGCACCGAGCCATGCCGAGCGGGTCGATTGCCGGGGCAAGCTGCTGGCGCCCGGCGTCATTGACGTCGGCGTCGCCCGGATCGACCGCGCAGCGGCGCGTGCCGGCGGCGTGGTGCGCGTCGCGCCGATGCCGGACCAGAGCCCGGTGCTCGACGAACCGGGCGCGGTCCAGCGGCTCGCACTGATCGGGCGGCCCGACTTGTGGATCCATCCGATCGCGGCGGCGACGCGCGGGCTGGCCGGCACCGACCTGGCCGAGATGGCCATCTGCCTGTCGGCGGGTGCGCGCGCGGTCGGAACCGGGCGCGGCTGGATCGCCGATTCGGGGGTGATGCACCGCGTGCTGATGTACGCACGCGACCTCGACGTCGTCGTGGTCAGCCATGCCGAGGACGGCGGCCTCGCGGCGGGCGCGGTCGCGACCGAGGGCGAAACTGCGACGCGGCTCGGCCTGCCCTCCGCGCCGTCGCTCGCCGAACCGTTGGCGATCGCACGAGACCTGATGCTGGCGGAGGAGACCGGCGCGCGATTGCACCTGCGTTGCGTCACCACCGCCGCCGGCTTCACGTTGGTCCGCGCGGCCAAGGCGCGCGGCGTGCGCGTCACCTGCGGGATCACCCCGGCCTATCTGCTGCTCAGCGACAATGCGATGAGCGACTTTCGTACCTTCGCGCACCTCTCGCCGCCGCTACGCAGCGAGGACGATCGCAAGGCCGCGCTCGCCGCGCTGGCGGACGGCACGATCGATCTGCTGTGTTCCGGCCACGATCCGCGCGGACCGGAGGAGAAGCGCCTGCCCTTCGCCGATGCCAGCGCGGGCGCGGCGGATGCCGCGACGCTGCTGCCGCTGGCGCTGGGGCTGGTGCGCGATGGACGGATCACGCTGCCCCGGCTGTTCGCGCTGTTGGCGCAGGGGCCGGCGGCGTTGCTGCGGCTGGAGGCGGGGACGCTGGCGGCGGGCATGCCCGGCGACGTGATCCTGATCGACGAGCACGCGCCGTGGCAGATCGATGCCGATCGCTTGCCCGGCATGGCGGGCAACACGCCGTTCGATGGCCTGCCCGTGCAAGGCCGCGTGATCGCGATGTGGAAGGGCGGGCGCGCGATCGCGGGTTAGCGCGAGTCCGCCAGCCGCAGCGTCAGTGCGGCGGGCACTCCGGGATCGGGCGCGGGGGTGATCCGCATCAGCGTGGCCACCTGCGTGGCGGCGTCCGCCGGATGTGCGAACCGCATCCAGTCCAGGATGCGCTGGCGCGCCTGCGCGGGCGGCAAGTCCAGCCCGACCAGGAAATAGGCGTCCGGCCATTCGCCCGCCAGCGCCAGCGCCAGCGCGAGATTCTGTCGCGTCCGCGCATCGGCGCCGGGCACGCGCATCGCCGCCATCAGCACCTCGACGCCCTCGCGCGGATCGCCCGCCAGCGCCAGCGCCAGCCCGCGATCCGCCGCCGGCAGCAGCGCGGCGTGGCGCGTCAGCACCCCTCGCGCCGCCTCTTGCTGCCCGCTGGCGATCAGCGCGAGCGAAAGGTGCAGCGCGGTCGCCGCATCCGCCTCGCGCAAGCTCAGCGCGTCCGCGAACGCCCGCGCCGCCGACGCGAACCGCCCCGCGCGGAAATAGGCGGTGCCAAGCAGCGCGCGCCGGTCGCCGTCCGCGCCATCCAGCACCACCGCCTGCTCGGCCCTCGCCACCGCCACGCCCCAGCGCCGGTGCTCCAGCGCCCGCCGCGCCGCCGCTACATCCGCCGTGCCGGGTGCGGTCGCCAACGGGCGGCGCGCCAGATCGTGCCGGAACACCACGCACCCCGGCAGCATGATCGTCATCATCAGCAGCAGCAGCGCCGCGCCGGCACGCGCCGTCACGACAGCACCCGCCGGCCAAAGGCATGCGCCGTCGCCCGCACCGCCCCCTGCCCGCCGGACGCGAACACCGTGCGCCGGAAATTCTTCTCCAGTCGATCCGACACATAATGCCACAGCGCCGCGATCTCGGCCGCCGCCCGCCCGTCAGGGTCGAGTTCCATCACCGTCCGCCCGTCCGCCATCGACACCGCATAATCGGTACGCTGGTGCACGGTGACCGGCGCGACGGTGCCGTGCTGCGACAGCGCTACCGCGGTGTCGCTGGTGATGCGCGCCTTGGGGGTCGCGGCGTTGACCACGAACAGCAACGGCTTGCCGGAGCGTTCGCACAGCTCGACCGTGCCACCCACCGCGTGGAGGTCGTGCGGGCTGGGCCGGGTCGGCACGACGATCAGTTCCGCCGCCTGGATCGCAGGCTGGATCGTGACCGTCAGCGCCGGCGGCGTGTCGATCAGCACCAGCCGCACGCCCTGTTCGCGCAATCCCTCCAGGTCGGCGGCGAGCCGCGCCGGCCCGGTGACCGCGAAGATCGGCGCCGTCGCCGTCCGCGCCGCCGCCCAGTCCGCCAGCGTTCCCTGTGGATCCAGATCGAGCAGCGCGACCGGGCCCGCGCCATCGCGTTCGGCCTGCACCGCCAGATGCCCGGCGATGGTCGTCTTGCCCGATCCGCCTTTCTGCGATGCGACCGCGATTACGCGCATATCGGCTGCCGAAGTCCCCGTTGATCCGCGCTCGCCGATTGCCATGCGGACGATGGAGGAAGCGTTAACGCTAGCGCGTCATTCACTTATCCACTCGGCGCGCGGCACGCCCTGCGCCCACAGCAGCGCCGTCAGGTCGCCATGCTCGATCCGCGCGGCGGCGGCGGCGGCAACCACCGGCTTGGCATGATAGGCGATGCCCAGCCCCGCGACCTCGATCATCGCCAGGTCGTTTGCCCCGTCGCCCACCGCCAGCGTCGCCGCCTCGGTCAGCCCCAGCGCGTCGCGCGTCTCGATCAGTGTCGTTCGCTTGGTCTGCGCCCCCACGATCGGGCGCGCGACCGTGCCCGACAGCGCCCCGCCGTCGATCTCCAGCACGTTGGCGATCGCGCGGTCGAAGCCGATCTCGGCGGCGACCGGTTCGGCGAAGCGCGTGAACCCGCCCGACACCAGCACCGCTCGCGCGCCCCAGCAGCGCATCGTGCGGACCAGTTGCCGGGCACCGGGCATGATCCGCACCCGCTCGGCACGGCAGGTATCGATCACGCCGGCATCCAGCCCCTTGAGCAGCGCGACACGCGCATCCAGCGCGCCCTCGAAATCCAGTTTGCCGCGCATTGCCGCCTCGGTGATCGCCGCGATCTTCGGCTTCAGCCCCGCGTAATCGGCGAGTTCGTCGATGCACTCGACGGTAATCATCGTCGAATCCATGTCGGCGACCAGCAGCATCTTGCGGCGCGCATCGCGCGGCTGCACCACGAGATCGACACCGTCGAACGCACCCTCCAGCGCGGCACGCGCGTCGGTCGGCGCCAGCTCGAATTGCCAGTCGCCCGCGTCGCCTTCGTCGATCCACGCCATCGTGGTCGGCGCGCATCCCGCCGCCGCCAGCCGGTCGTGCGCCTCGGCCATGATGTTGGGCGTCAGCCGCCCTGCTGCTATCAGCGTCGCCGTGAACATGCCCACCCCCGAGAAACCGCAAGACCTGCCGAGGCTGGCGCTCATCGCAGGGCCGACCGCCAGCGGCAAGAGCGCGCTGGCGATCGAACTGGCGGAACGGATCCATGGCGTCGTCATCAACGCCGATGCCAGCCAGGTCTATCGCGACCTGCGCGTGCTGTCGGCGCGTCCCTCCTCCGAAGACGAGGCGCGTGTGCCGCACCGCCTGTTCGGCCATATCGACGGCGCGGAGGCGTGTTCGGCGGCGCGCTGGGCGGCGGAGGCGACGGCGGAGATCGACCGCGCGATCGCGACGGGGCACGTGCCGGTGCTGGTCGGCGGGACCGGCCTGTATATCCGGACGTTGCTCGACGGGATCGCGCCGGTGCCCGAGATCGATACGGACGTGCGCGAGGCGGTCCGCGCGTTGCCGGTCGCCGATGCTTATGACGCGCTCCGCTGCGAAGACCCCGACGCTGCCGCGCGCCTCAACCCGCGCGACACCACGCGCGTCGCGCGCGCGCTGGAGGTGGTGCGCGCGACCGGGCGCCCGCTGGCCGCATGGCAGGCGGAGCGCGTCGGCGGGATCGGCGCGCGGTTCGACGTGCGCGGGCTGGTGCTGCTCCCCGATCGCGAGACATTGGTCGCGCGTTGCGACGCGCGGCTGGTCGCGATGTTCGAAGAGGGCGGGATGGAGGAGGTCGCCACCCTGCTCGAACGTGGCGACGTGCCCGCGGGCGCCCCCGTGCGCCGCGCGATCGGGGTGCCGGAGATCGCCGCGCTGCTCGCCGGAAGGGCGACGCGGGACGAAGCAGTCGCCGCCGCCCAACTCGCCACGCGTCGTTACGCCAAACGGCAATATACGTGGTTTCGCAATCAGTTACCCGTGAAATGGCAATGCTGCACCGCGCCAAATTCGCAATTTTATTTCTCATAAAGCGTTTGACACGTAACTTTCTATGCCGTAGCGCGCCCCGACCCGGCGAGCTAAAGCGTTCGTCATTTGCACTACGAGGAGACGTGACGTGACCGAGAAGAGCGGAGCAGACATCCTGGTCGAGGCGCTGTGCGATCTCGGCGTGGAGGTCGTGTTCGGCTATCCGGGCGGTGCCGTCCTGCCGATCTACGACGCCTTGTTCCGGTCGAAGCGGATCAGGCACATCCTCGTGCGCCACGAACAGGCCGCGACGCATGCGGCGGAAGGCTATGCGCGCTCGACCGGCAAGCCCGGCGTCGTGCTGGTCACCAGCGGCCCCGGCGCAACCAATGCGGTCACCGGGATCACCGACGCGCTGCTCGATTCGATCCCGATGGTCGTCATCACCGGGCAGGTGCCGACCGCGCTGATCGGCTCGGACGCCTTTCAGGAGGCGGACACGGTCGGCATCACGCGCCACTGCACCAAGCACAACTACCTGGTGAAGGATCCGGCGCGTCTTGGCCCGGTCATCCATGAGGCGTTCCATATCGCGACCTCGGGCCGCCCCGGCCCGGTGGTGGTCGACATCCCCAAGGACGTGCAGGTCGCGACCGCGCGCTACACCAAGCCCGGCCCGATCCAGCACAAGACCTATCGCCCGCAGATCAAGGCCGACCGCGCCGCGATCGAGCAGGTCGTCGACATGCTGGCCGCCGCCGAGCGTCCGGTGCTGTACACCGGCGGCGGGGTCATCAATTCCGGCCCGGCGGCGGCGCAGTTGCTGCAGGAACTGGCGCGGATCACCGGTGCGCCCGTGACCTCGACGCTGATGGGCTTGGGCGCCTATCCGGCCAGCGGCTCGCAGTGGCTGGGGATGCTGGGCATGCACGGCACCTATGAAGCGAACATGGCGATGAACCAGGCCGATCTGGTCGTCGCGATCGGTTCGCGCTTCGACGATCGCGTCACCGGACGCCTCGACGCCTTCTCGCCGAACAGCCGCAAGGTGCATATCGACATCGACCGGTCGAGCATCAACAAGACCGTCCGCATCGACCTCGCCATCGTCGCGGATGCCGGTCACGCGATGGAGGACATGGTGCGGGTTTGGAAGGCGCGCCAGCATCCCAAGCCCGACACCACCGAGTGGCAGCGCCGCATCGAGGGTTGGCGCGCGGTCAAGTGCCTCGATTTCCCGGAGACGGGGCCGAACGAGAACAATGGCGAGATCATGCCGCAGCGCGCGGTCCGCGCGCTGTACGACGCCACGCACAAGCGCCAGCCGATCATCACCACCGAGGTCGGGCAGCACCAGATGTGGGCCGCGCAGCATTTCGGGTTCGACCTGCCGAACAAGTGGCTGACGTCGGGTGGGCTGGGCACGATGGGCTATGGCCTGCCCGCCGCGATCGGTGCGCAGCTCGGCAACCCGAACGCGCTCGTCATCGACGTCGCGGGCGAGGCGTCGATCCAGATGAACATCCAAGAATTGGCCACGGCGACGCAATATCGCCTGCCGGTGAAGGTCTTCATCCTGAACAACGAATATATGGGAATGGTCCGCCAGTGGCAGGAGCTGACCTATGAGAGCCGCTATGCCGAAAGCTATTCGGACTCGCTGCCCGATTTCGTGAAGCTGGCCGAGGCGTACGGCTGGAAGGGCATCCGCATCGAGCGGCCCGATCAGCTGGAGGCCGGAATCGCCGAGATGCTGGCGCATGACGGACCGGTGATGGTGGATTGCATGGTGGCGAAGCTCGCCAATTGCTTCCCGATGATCCCGTCGGGCGCCGCGCACACCGACATGATCCTGCAGGCCAATGAGGTCAGCGGCACGATGGACGACGAGGCCAAGGCGCTGGTGTAAGTTTGAGCCCCCCTCCCTTTCAAGGGAGGGGCTGGGGGTGGGTGGCGTGCTCGTGATACGAAGCCGCTCCACCCGCTCGCCGTACGCCTCTAGGACGCCACCCACCCCCGACCTCTCCCTTGAAAGGGAGGGGAATGAGAGCTGAAATGCATATTCGTGAAGAGAAGGCCGAACGCCACACGCTGGCGGTGATCGTCGATAACGAGCCGGGCATCCTGGCGCGGATCGCCGGTCTGTTCACCGCCCGCGGCTATAACATCGAAAGCCTGACGGTCAGCGAGATCACCGCCGACAAGGCGGTCAGCCGGATCACGATCGTGACCAGCGCCAGCCCGGCGATGCTCGAGCAGATCGTCGCGCAGCTCGACCGGCTGGTGCCGGTCCACCGCGTCCACGACCTGACCGCCGAGGGCGATCACGTCGAGCGCGAGCTGGCACTGGTCAAGGTGCGCGGCACCGGCGATCAGCGGATCGAGGCGCTGCGGTTGGCGGAGGTCTATCGCGCGCGCGTGGTCGATGCGACGACCAGCAGCTTCGTGTTCGAGGTGACCGGCGGAACCAGCAAGATCGACAAGTTCGTCGAGCTGATGGGAGAGGTCGGCCTGATCGAGGTCGCGCGCACGGGCATCGTCGCGATCGCACGCGGCAAGGACGCGGCGTAGGCATTTACTTTAACCGTCACCCCGGCGGAGGCCGGGGTCCAGAACCACAAGCGCCGCCGTCCGCGGCTCTGGATCCCGGCCTTCGCCGGGATGACGATCGGCAAAGAGGAAAAGGGAATATGAAGGTCTATTACGATCGCGACGCCGATCTGAATCTCATCACGGGCAAGAAGATCGCCATCGTCGGCTATGGCTCGCAGGGGCACGCCCATGCGCAGAACCTGCGCGACAGCGGGATCGCCGAGGTCGCGATCGCACTGCGCGAAGGGTCGGCGACCGCGAAGAAGGCCGAGGGCGCGGGCTTCAAGGTGATGAGCACCAAGGATGCCGCGGCATGGGCCGATATCCTGATGATCCTGGCGCCCGACGAGCATCAGGCAGCGATCTACGAGGACGATATCAAGGGCCGGATGAAGCCGGGCAGCGCGCTCGCCTTCGCGCACGGGCTGAACGTCCACTTCGGGCTGATCGAGCCGCCGGCGGACATTGATGTCATCATGATCGCGCCGAAGGGTCCGGGCCACACCGTGCGCAGCGAATATGTGCGCGGCGGCGGCGTGCCGTGCCTGATCGCGATCCACCAGGACGCCAGCGGCAACGCGCATGACGTGGCGCTCGCCTATGCCAGCGGCGTCGGCGGCGGTCGTTCGGGCATCATCGAGACGAACTTCAAGGAAGAGTGCGAGACCGACCTGTTCGGCGAGCAGGCCGTGCTCTGCGGCGGCGTGACCCACCTGATCCAGGCCGGGTTCGAGACGCTGGTCGAGGCGGGCTATGCCCCGGAGATGGCGTATTTCGAGTGCCTCCACGAAACCAAGCTGATCGTCGACCTGCTGTATGAGGGCGGGATCGCCAACATGCGCTACTCGATCTCGAACACCGCCGAATATGGCGACATCGTCACGGGTCCGCGCATCATCACCGACGAGACGAAGAAGGAAATGAAGCGCGTGCTGGCCGACATCCAGTCGGGCCGCTTCGTGAAGAACTTCGTCCTCGACAACCGCGCGGGTCAGCCGGAGCTGAAGGCGGCGCGCAAGGCCGCAGCGGCGCACCAGATCGAGAAGACCGGCGCGGAGCTGCGCGCGATGATGCCGTGGATCGGCGCGAACAAGCTGGTCGACAAGGAGAAGAACTGATCGCCGGGCGGCAGGCCGCAGCATAGCTGCGACCTGACTCGCCCCAGATCGGCCGGCACGGTGAGGCCAGCCCATCGGCCACGGCTTTGCCGTGTCCGACGGGCTGGCGGGGGGCGCGCGCGCTGGCTCCCCTTCCCCCAATCTAACCGCATTGTAATACGCAATCGCGATTGCCGCGTCCGGCGCGCTCCTGTAACCGCGCGGCCATGCGGACGGGGACGTGCCGAGCTTCGTCGTACCGGACGCGGGATGATGCGCGCAGCCGCATCGTCTCGGTCGTACTGGCGATCGGCATCGCGATCGCGATCATCCTGGCGTTGCTGACGATGGGTGGCGTGGTGCGCGGCGATTTCGGCGACGGCCGGCGCATGTCCACCTTCGACGTGCGCAACGAGGGTGCGCAGCCGCAGAAATCGGCGACGCGACAGGCCCAGAAGCAGCAGGCCGCGCCCGAGCGGCGGGAGATCACCCCGCCTCGCATCCCCACCGAACGCCCCGTCCCGGTGCCGCCGCTGCCCGAACAGCCGCTGCATCTGCCCGGCGTCATGATCCTCAACCGCGCCGATTATGCCGCGACCGATATCGGCACGATCAAGGGCACCGCCGGCCCCGCCGCCACGGGCAAGGGCGACGCGGGGCGCGGCGACGATACGCAGACCGTCGGGCTCGGCCCGGGCGGCGAGCCGCTGTACGCCGCCGAATGGTATCGCCGTCCGCGTCCGGCGGAGATGGCGCCGTTCATGCCGGCGGGGAAGACCGGCTGGGGCGAGGTCGCATGCCGCACCGCCCCGCGCTTCCATGTCGAGGATTGCCGCGAGCTGGGCGAATCGCTCGGATCCGGGCTGGCCCGCGCGGTGCGTCAGGCGGCGTGGCAGTTCCTGGTGCGCCCGCCGCGCAAGGGCGGCACCGAGCAGATCGGCGCATGGGTCCGCATCCACATCGACGTCGCCCCGCGCGGCGGCGCTTCCGACGACGGCGATTGAGCCTTCCTGCGAAAACGTTCGTTTCGCAACCGCCGTCTTCGCATCCATCGGAAACTGTGGTGCAAGGGCGCCGCAACAGGAGGATCAACACCATGCGTCCGTTCATCGCCGCCGTGCTCGCCACGACGCTCGCCGTTCCCGCCGTCGCGCAGCTCGCCACCACCCCGCAGCAGCCCGGCCAGCCGCAGGCGTCGCGCGTCGCGGCGGGCACCTATCAGGTCGACCCCGCGCACACGCAGGTGACGTGGGAGGTCAACCACATGGGCTTCTCGATGCTGCAGGGGCAGTTCGGCGCGCAGGGCGGATCGATCACGATCGACCCGAAGCAGCCCGCCGCCACCAAGGTCGACGTCACCTTCGCGATCAACGACCTGTCGGTTACCTCGGCGCAGTTCGCGACCCACCTGAAGTCCGCGGACTTCTTCGATGCCGCGCAGCACCCGACCGCGCGCTTCGTCTCCACCTCGGTCACGCCGCGCGGCGCGACGAAGGCGACGCTGAACGGCAATCTGACCATCAAGGGCGTCACCAAGCCGGTGTCGCTCGACGTCACCTTCGTGGGCGCGGGCACCAACCCCATGAGCAAGAAGGCGAATGTCGGCTTCACCGCCACGGGCACGATCAAGCGCAGCGACTTCGGCGTCGGCGCCTATGCGCCGGTCGTCTCGGACAATGTGAAGCTGACGGTCCAGGCCGCCTTCACCGCCTGACCCGCCACGGCCCGGCCCCCACGACGGGGTCGGGCCTCACTGGCCCAGCGTATAGGCGGTGGTGAACTTGCCGTCCTTGCGGTTGCCGATGCTCCAGATCGTCGTCTTGCCCGCGGCATAATTGACCGCCCAGGTTTCGACGCGCGCGTCGTCATGCACCTCGGCCTTGATGAACGAGACATCGGCCACCGGCCCCAGCGCGGCCAGTTCGGGCCGCATCACCGCCATCTGGTCGCGACACGCCGACAACAACGGTTCGGCCATCAGGTCGGCGGGGCACCGCCCTTGCGCGGCCTCCGACACCATTCGGCGCAGCGCGACGCCATAGTCCCCCGCCGCCGCCGCGCCGCTCGCCCCTGACGCCGCGCCGACCAACGCCGCCGCCGCCACGATCATCCGCATCCCCACCTCCCTGTTATATCATGCGTAAACTATCGGGCGAGATCGGGACGTTGGCAAGCGAACCTGCTACGCCGCGCGGCGTAGCTGCACGAAGCCGTCGAAGGTCGCGCGAACCGAAGGCGCGGCGTTGGCGATCAGCGTGCGGACATGCGCCACGAACGCGTCGCCCTCCGCGCCCGCGACCCGCTCGGCCATCGCCCATTCGCCGAATTCGCGCACCTCGATATCGCGGCACGACAGCACCACCACCGCGCGGTGGCGCGGGTCCGCTGATATCCGCTCCAGCGTTCGCTCGACCGCCAGCGCCTCGCCCTCCAGCGCCTGGAGGAAGCGGCGCCCGTCGGCATACAACAGCCCGGTCAGCCCATCGCGCGCATTGTTGCGGCGCGATGCCGCCAGGATCTGGACGGTGTCCACCGTGCCCACGGCGGAACTGATATAGACGATCTGTAGCATCGCGACTCCTTCGATCATCAGCAAGTGACCGGAAAGTCTTTCTTTTCTATCAATTCTCTCGTGCGGCTGGACAGCGGCGGGGCCAAGCGGCTAGGTCGGCAGGTGATGACGCGCCGCCTGGCCCTGCTTCTGCGACTTACGCGCCCTTAGGCGCGAACCTGCCGACGCGTGCATCGCACGCGCGACGCGCCTAAGGGCTGATCGAACCTCCCCTTGCCGCTCCTGCCGAAGAGAGCCCGTCATGTTGCGCGACCCGTCCGTCAAATACCGCCCATTCCCCACCATCGACCTGCCCGACCGCCGCTGGCCGTCGCAGACGATCACCCGCGCGCCGCGTTGGCTGTCGACCGATCTGCGCGACGGCAATCAGGCGCTGATCGATCCAATGGACGCCGAGAAGAAGACTCGCTTCTTCGATCTGCTGGTGAAGGTCGGCATCAAGGAGATCGAGGTCGGCTTCCCCAGCGCGGGCGCGACCGAATTTGACTTCATCAGCGGGCTGGTCCGCAACGGGCGCATCCCCGACGACGTGGCGATCCAGGTGCTGACCCAGTCGCGCCGCGACCTGATCGAGCGCAGCTTCGAGAGCCTGGAAGGTGCGAAGACCGCGATCGTCCACCTGTACAACGCGGTCAGCCCGGCATGGCGCAAGATCGTGTTCGGCATGACCCGCGACGAGGTAAAGCGGATCGCGGTCGATGGCGCGAAGGTGCTGCGCGACGAAGCGGCGAAGCGCCCGGACACCCGCTGGCAGTTCGAATATTCGCCCGAGACCTTCTCCACCGCCGAACTGGATTTCTCGGTCGAGGTCTGCGCCGCGGTGATGGACGTGCTGCGCCCCACCGCCGACGCGCCGCTCATCCTGAACCTGCCCGCCACGGTCGAGTGCGCGACGCCCAACGTCTATGCCGACCAGATCGAATGGTTCGGGCGCAACATTACGAACCGCGAGGCGGTGGTGATCTCGCTGCACACCCACAACGATCGCGGCACCGGCGTGGCGGCGGCGGAGCTGGGGTTGATGGCGGGCGCCGACCGCGTCGAGGGCTGCCTGCTGGGCAATGGCGAGCGGACCGGCAATTGCGACCTCGTGACCGTCGCGCTCAACATGTACACGCAAGGTATCGATCCGCGGCTCGACCTGTCGAACATCGACGAGATCGTGAAGACGGTCGAATATGCCACGCGCATCCCGGTCCACCCGCGCACGCCCTATGCCGGCGATCTGGTCTTCACCGCCTTTTCCGGCAGCCATCAGGACGCGATCAAGAAGGGCTTCGCCGCGCAGGCCGCGCGCAACGATACCTTGTGGGAAGTCCCCTACCTTCCGATCGACCCCGCCGATCTCGGCCGCAGCTATGAAGCGGTGATCCGCGTCAATTCGCAGAGCGGCAAGGGCGGCGTCGCCTGGGTGCTGGAGCAGGACAAGGGCCTGAAGCTGCCGAAGCGCATGCAGGCCGATTTCAGCCGCCATGTGCAGGCGCTGGCCGACGAGAGCAGCCGCGAGCTGAACGCCGCCGATATCTGGGGCGCGTTCGAGCGCGCGTATCTGCCCGGCAGCGCGGATCGCTTCGTGCTGCGCGATTACGAGGAGACGGGCGCGAGCGGTGCGCGCATGTTCGTCGGGCGCGTCGCGATCGATGGCGAGGAACGCTCGCTCTCGGGGCGCGGCAACGGCCTGATCTCGGGCGTGATCGCCGCGCTGGCCGACAGCACCGGGCCGGCGCTGGACGTCGTGGACTATAGCGAGCACGCGATCGGGCACGGCGCGGGTGCGCAGGCGGTCGCTTACCTCGAATGCCGTACCGGCGACGGGCGGACGGTGTGGGGCGTCGGGATCGACAGCGATATCGCCACCGCCAGCGTTCGTGCGGTGCTCTCGGCGGCGAACCGCGCGTGACGCGCCGATACGCCGCGTTCCTGTTCGACATGGACGGGACGCTCATCAACAGCATCCCCTCCGCGATCCGCGCGTGGACCGCGTGGGCGGAGCGTCACGGCATCGACGTCGACGAGCTCATGGCGGTGATGCACGGCGTCCGCGCGATCGAGACGATCCGCCGCTTCGCGCCTCCCGGCGTCGATCCGCAGGCGGAGTTCGAGGCGCTGTTGCAGGCCGAGATCGACGATGTCGCCGATGTGGTCGAGATACCGGGCGCCGCCACCTTCACCGCCGCGCTGCCCGCCGATCGCTGGGCGATCGTCACCTCCGCCCCGCGCTCGCTGGCGGAGGTGCGGCTGCGCGCGGCGGGGCTGGCAACCCCCGGGGTGATGGTGACCGCCGACGACGTCGAACGCGGCAAGCCCGCCCCGGACTGCTTCCTGCTCGCCGCAGAGCGGCTGGGCGTCTCCGCCGCCGAATGCCTGGTGTGGGAAGACGCTCCCGCCGGCATCGCGGCGGGCGAAGGGGCGGGGGCGGACCTGATGGTCATCACCGCCACGCACCACGCACGGCTCGAAACACGGCACGGCAGCGCCGTGGACTACGCCACGCTGTCGGTTACGGTCGCCGAGGACGGTGCGCTGCTGCTCCACGAGGCGGTAACGGCGGCGTGAGCGTCGTGGCATGGAAGTGATCGCGCGACGTTGCACGATGGCGGATCGGGGTGGCAAGCGTCGACGGCGTCGGCCTCCACCTCCCCGTCATTGCGAGCGCAGCAAAGCAATCCAACGCCGGACCAGGACGCCCTGGATTATTTCGCTACGCTCGCAACGACGCGCGCCGTTCCTTCCACTGCCGGGTGGGCTCTTCATCGGCAGCTCACCTATGAGGTGATTGGGTGCGTCTTGACGTGATTGGGTGCCTCTGCCCGCCACCCGCGCACATGCCTCCAAACTCCCGGTCTGCGCAAAGAACGCTGCCTCCCCGCCGTCATTGCGAGCGCAGCGAAGCAATCCAGAGTCGGACCAGGACGCCCTGGATTGCTTCGCGACGCTCGGAACGACGCGCGCCGTTCTCCGCATTGCCGGGTGGGATCTCGATCGGAAGCTCACCCATAACGTAATTGGGTGCCTCTGCTCGCCACTCGCGCACATGCCTCCAAACTCCCGATCCGCGCAAAGAACGCTGCCTCCCCGCCGTCATTGCGAGCGCAGCGAAGCAATCCAGAGCCGGACCAGGACGCCCTGGATTGCTTCGCTGCGCTCGCAATGACGGACAGGCTCACGAACGCCTTACGTGTCGCGGTTCCAAAAAATGCGAGACGCTCCACCGAAACAAGCGCGGACCTTCGCTAACCACGGCGCTTTTGCACGGCCGGACCGCCGTTCCGGCGCGCCTCTCTCCCCACCTTCATCGCCTCGCCCGTCTCAGCGAGCGTAGCGAAGCCACGCAGCGCCCGTCACGAACCACCCAAACGCCCACCCCGCTCAATTCACCATTTTCGGCGGGGCCACCGGCAGCGGCAGCGGTGCGATCGGAACGCCCTCGTCCACCAGTTGCTTCGCTTCGGCCAGGCTCGCCTGCCCGTGGATCGGCGCATCGGGCTTGTCACCGGCGTGCATGGCGCGCGCCTCGCTCGCGAAATCGCCGCCGACCCAGCGCGATCCCGCCAGCGCGCGGCGTTGCGCCTCCGCCACCTTCGCCAGCAGCGCCTTGGCCTCGGCGGGCGCCACGCCGCGGTTGCCCTTCGGCGCGACGTTGGGCGCCATCACCGCCTTCTCGATCTCCGCCGCGCCGCACGACGGGCACGCCAGCAGTCCACGCGCCTTCTGCTCGTCGAAGGCGGCCGAGGACGCGAACCACGCCTCGAACACATGGCCGTCGCGCGCGCACCGCAGGTCGAATACGATCATCGCATACGGCGCGGATCAGCGCCCGAGCATCGCGTCGAGCTTGCCCGCCCGCTCCAGCGCGGCCAGATCGTCCGATCCGCCGACATGCGTGCCGTCGATGAAGATCTGCGGCACGGTGGTGCGGCCACCCGCGCGATCGATCATTTCGCCGCGCTTGGCGGTGTTCATGCCGATGTCCGTCTCCTCGACCTGCACGTCCTTCGACGCCAACAGGTTCATTGCGCGGGCGCAATACGGACAGAACGCCTTGGTGTAGATTTCGACCTTTGCCATCGCGCCTAGGTGAGATCGCCAACGCACGCTGTCAATCGTCGCCATCGTCGATCACGCGCGCCCAGGTCATGATCGTCACCGATGCGGCCCCCGCCGCCAGCAACACCGCGACGCACGCGTCGGTGGTCGCCCCGCTGGTGTAAACGTCGTCGACCAGCACTAGCGCACGCCCGCGCACCCGGTCTCGCTTGCCCGCCGCGATGCGGAACGCGCCCGCCACCGTCTTGCGGCGTTCGCGTGGCGATCGATCGCGCAGCGGCGGGGTCGCGCGATGTCGCTCCAGCACACGCACGTCGACCGGCACCCCGGTGCGCCGTCCCAGCGCCGCCGCGATCAGCCCCGCCTGATTGTAGCCGCGCCACCACAATCGGCGGCGGTGCAGCGGCACGGGCACCAGCAACGCCGTCCCCTCCGGCATATGACGCCGCATCAACGCGGCCATCGTCTCGGCGTCGGCGGTCCGGCCGCCGTATTTCAGCCGCAGCGCCACGGTCCGCGCGACCGTGCCATATGCGACCGCCGCGCGCACGCCGGCATGCACGGGCGGGTGCGCGAGGCAGGCGGCACAGCGTGCGTCCGGGCCGCGATCATGATCGAACGGAACGTTGCATGTGTGGCACCACGGCGGTCCGATGAAGCGTATATTGGGCCAGCACGCGGCACAGAAGCGGCCCTGATCGGCTACCGTCGCGCCACATCCCGGGCAGCGCGGTGGCAGGGCAAGGTCGATCAGGCGCTTGAACACACCCGCCCTTGTGGCGCGCGCCCCGAACGGGCACAAGCGCCCGGTCATCATGCCATCGCCCGATATCTTCGACCGCTCCGCGCGCCGCCACCGCCGCGACCGCGCCGCAACTCATTACGCCGGCTATGATTTCCTGCGCGCGGCGATGCTGGAGGGGATCGCCGATCGACTGGATTCGGTCAAGCGCACCTTCCATGACGTGCTCGATCTCGGCTGTTTCGACGCCAGCTTCGTCGCGCCGCCCGGCGCCCGCGTCGCCCGCTTCGATCCCGGCTTCGCCTTCGCCCGCGCCGCCGACGGCGTACAAGGCGACGAGGATCGCCTCCCCTTCGCCGACCAAGCCTTTGATCTCGTTGTCGCGGCCGGCACGCTGGACAGTGTCGGCGACCTACCGGGCGCATTGACGCTGATCCGCCGGACGCTGCGCCCCGACGGCCTCTTTCTCGGTGCATTCGTCGGCGGTAACAGTCTCTCGACCCTGCGCGCCGTCCTGCGCGAGGCGGAGGAGGATCGCCCGGTCGCACGGCTCCACCCGCAGGTCGACTTGCGTTCCGCCGGCGATCTGCTGATGCGCGCGGGGCTGACCCTGCCAGTCGCCGACGGCGAAACGCTCACCGTTCGCTACGCCTCGTTCGGACGCTTGCTCGACGATCTGCGCGGCATGGCGGGAAGCAACACACTGGAATCGCGTTATCCCCTTCGCCGCGATGTGCTGGCACGCGCCGACGCAGCCTTTGCCGCGCGCGCCGCGCCCGATGGCCGGACGGAGGAACGGTTCGACCTGATCTTCCTGACCGGCTGGTCACCGTCACCCGATCAGCCACAGCCGGCCCGCCGTGGCAGCGCCAGCGCGTCGCTCGCCGCCGCCCTGCGACCGTCCGACGGCTGATCAGATCAGCTCGGCGCCGTCGTCCTCGGCAAGCAGCCGGCCCATCGCATCGAACAATTCGTCCATCGCCACCGGCTTGAAGATCACGTCGTTCGCGCCCGCCGCCAGGCAGCGTTCGCGCAAGTCGACCGCGGTATCGGCGGTGACGACGATGATCGGCAGCCCGCCCTTGGCGTCGCTGCGCGCGCGGATGTGGCCGATGGCGGTCAGTCCATCCATGCCCGGCATGCGCAGGTCGACCAACGCCATGTCGAAGTCGTGCGCGTCGATCAGCGCCAGCCCCACCTCGGCACTCTCTGCCTCGACCATGCCGACCCCGGCGACGTCCAGCATGTCGCGCACGACGCGGCGGTTCATCCGGTCATCCTCGATGAACAATACCGTCATGGCCGCCATTGTCCGCCCTTTTTCATTGCGGTGCCGCGCCACCGGCGCAGCGGCTGCCGCTTGATCCTGCCCGTCACGCGGCCTCCCGATCCGGCCGCCGAAGCATGATCCCTATTGCCGCCACGAGGGCCGATTTGGAAACAGGCTTTTCGATAACATTTGTGAGCCCTGCCGCGTTCAACTCCTCGCGTTCGTCGGTGGTGAGCGCCTCGGTAAGCAGGGCGACCGGTCGCCCGCCGGCCGCCGCCACCAACGCGGCGAGATTTGCTGGCGCCCGCCCGAAGGTTGCGGCGTCCACCAACACGCGCTCGGGCTGCCACCGCCTGATGTCCACGAGCGCCGCATCGGCGTCGCTGAACGCGACCGGCCCGATCGTGGCGAGCAAGGATCGCAGCATCGCGCGCGTGATCGGGCTGCGCTCGACGATCAGCAAAGCGGTGCGCGGCAGCGACTCGGCCGGTGCGCTGGCGGGGAGCAGCGGCAGATCGAGCGTGAAGCACGATCCCGCGCCCGGACGGCTTTCGACCGTGACGCCGCCGCCCATCGCCTCCGCAAGGCTGCGCGTGATCGCCAGCCCGAGTCCCGTGCCGCCGAAACGTCGCGTGGTGCTCGTATCCGCCTGTCGAAACGATTCGAAGATGACCGGTTGCACCGCCGGCGCGATGCCGATCCCGGTATCGCCGACCAGGATCCGGATCCGCCCCGCCTCGACGGCGACGGTCAGGCTGATCTGGCCGACCTCGGTGAATTTCACCGCGTTCGACAGCAGGTTGAAGATCATCTGCCGAACGCGTGCGGCATCCCCGACAACCCAATGCGGCGCATCATCAAGCTGCAGCTCGAACCGCAATCCCTTGGCCAGCGCCGGATCGCGCCAAAGCCCCGCCGCATCCGCGATGGTCGCCCGAAGATCGAACGGCGCCTCTTCGATCGTCAGCCGCCCGGTCTCGATCTTGGCCATGTCGAGAATATCGTCGACCAGCGCGCGCATCGTCAGCCCGGCGCCTTGCACCACCTCCAGCCGCTCACGCACCGACGGCGCGAGCGCGCGATCGGCGATCAACACCTGCGTCATGCCGAGGATGCCGTTGAGCGGGGTACGGATTTCGTGGCTGGTCGTCGCGAGGAACTCGGTCTTCGCGCGCGACAATTGCTCCAGCCGCGCATAGCTGGCCGCCAGATCGCGGTTCGCGGCCCGTTCGCGATTACGGCTGCGCCCGATCAGCGCCAACCCCGCGAGCAGCAGCCCGACGATCAGGAGCGTCGCGCCGACCACGCCGTAGAGGATCAGTCGCTGGGTCCGCGCGGTCGCGCGCTGAAACGCGATGGTGCGCGACAGTCCGGCCGCCTTCAACTGGGCGATCCGTAGTTCCTGATTGGTATAGTCGAAGCGCGCCGCCGCCAGGGCAGCGCCGGTGGATCGCGCGATCTGCGTGGCCTGGTCGTCCAGCCGCTTGATCGCGGTCAGATGCGGCAATGCGGCGGCAGGATCGTTCGCGGCCACGAAGGTGCGATAGGCGACGTCATGCCCGTGACGATCCGCCAGCATGGTATGCGCGAGATCGACGCCGGCGAATCGTTCCGTCACCAGTCGCTGCGCCTGAGCGAGATCGCCACGGTGAAGCGCGACGTCCGCCGCCGCGCCGAGCAGTTGCGGGCGGAAGGCCGCCCCATCGGGCTCAGCGGCCAGCCTCAGCGCCTCGCGCACGCTGCGTGCCGCGCCGCTTACGTCGTCGGCCCGTAGCTGAGCGATCGCCAGATTGCCGAGCGACTGCGCGAGCAGCGGTCCGCTTTTCAGCCGCTGTGCCGCGTCGATCGCCGCACGAAAGTCCTGCTGGGCCGGGGCGAGCCGGCCGAGTGCCAGCAGGGCGTTGCCGCGCCCGCTGTCCACCGCCACCGAGAGGCCCGCGTCACTGGCGTAGGTGTCCTGCGCCTGATCGAAGTAGCGGAGCGCGGTCAGGTGATCCTGTGCGCTGGCGTAGAGCAAGGCGATCAGGATCAGGGCACGCGCCTGGCTGCGCCGGTCATTCAGCGCCACGAACATGCGATGCGCCCGCTGGAGCGTGGTCAGCGCCTCCGCAACGCGGCCCGCGTCGGTCAGCGCGCTGCCTTGCGACAACGTAATGTCGGCCAGCAATCGTGGGGGCGGCGCGGTCTGGCTCGCCAGCGCACGTGCCGCCTCCAACGTCCGCAACCCTCCACGCGGATCGCCGACACGCACCTGCGCCTCTCCCGTCAGCCACAGCAATGTCGCGCCGCGCGCGCTGTGCCGCTCCGCCGGGGACGATGCCGCGTCCAGCGCGCGCGCCAGCGCAAGCGCCCCCTCCGGATCGCCCGCCATCCGCTGCTCGATCCGCAGCACATCCGAGGATGGCGCGGGCGTTGCGATCGCGGCGGCCAGCAGCGGAGCGAGCCCGATACCGAGCATCCTCCGCGCGACGCGTCTCATCCGCGCTTCCACCCCGCAGCGAGCCGCGTGAAGGAGGCGCGAACATCCTGCGTGGCGGGGTGTTGCCGTTGCGCCGCCAGGAACGTGGTCAATGCCGCAAGCGGCACGGGACGGCTGATCAGATAGCCCTGCACCATGTCGCAGCCCATCACCGACAGCAGCGCCAGCGCCGCCGCGGTCTCCACACCCTCGGCCACCACCTCCATATCCAGCGCGTGCGCCAGATCGATCGTGGAACGAACGATCAGCGGGTCGCGGTTCGAACTGGTCAGCTGCGTGATGAACAGCTTGTCGATCTTCAACTCGCACGCGGGCAGCTGCTTCAGGTAGGCAAGGCTCGACAGACCGGCACCATAATCGTCGATCGAGACGCGCACGCCGATCTGGTCGAACTGCCGGAGGTGCGCGATCGCGGCCTCCGGATCGCGGATCACCGACGTTTCGGTAACCTCGAACCCGAGTTGCGCACCCGGGGCGTCGGCGATCCTCTCACAGGCGGCGCGCACGAAATGCGCATCGGCGAGCAGGTGCCCGGAAATGTTGATGAAGATGCGCACGGTTTCACCCGCCAGACGGAGTCGGCGCTGATCCTCGATTGCGCGTTCGATCACCCACAGCGTCAACCGCTCCATCCGCTGTGCGCGTTCGATCGCGGGGATGAAGTCGATCGGCGCCACCAGCCCGCGCTCCGGATCCTGCCAGCGGACCAGCGCCTCCACGCACTCGATCGCCTGGCGGCGGATGTGCAGCTTGGGCTGATAATGCAGCACCATGTGTCCGGCATCGAGCGCACGGTCGACCGCATCGACGGTCGAACGATCCGCCTGGTCGTAGACCGGCGACCGCGGTGTGGGCGACGTGCCCGGGGGCTGCGCCTCGGCGAGCGCGGCCTCGGCTTCTTCGATCAACGCCGTCGGATCGCCCGCCGCAGCACCGATCGCGCCGCCGAGCAGCAGATCGAGCTCATGCGTGTCGCCGTCGATCATCATCGGCGCCGCCCCGCTGCGCCGCGCCATCGCCAGCGCCTCGCTCAGCGCCTCGGCCCGGTCGCTAACGAACTCGACCGCCACGACGTCGCGCCCCAGCGGCTCCACCATCGCCCCGGGCAGCGCCACTCCCACGCGCTCGGCCAGTTGGTGCATCACTTCACGGATGCCGGACGCCCCGACAAGGCGGCGCAGCGCATTATAGTTGTGCAGCCGGATCAACAGGCATCCGCGCTGCCGGTCGACGCCATCGGTAGACCCGGCCTCTGCCCGGTCGGTCGGCAGCGGGAGCGGCGCGAGAGAATGCAAGCTTGCCATACCCTTCCGGCTTTTAGCCCCGACCATTGAAGAATGATTTAAGTCGTCAGGGCAAAATGATGAATAAAGGGTTAACGCGATTGAGGGATGGCTAACAATCCATTAAGAAGATGATGCCCTTCGGGGGTCGTACAAGGAAGGAGACAGCCATGATCGCGTTCGTCATCGCGCTCGCCATCGGCATCGTTATCAAGCCCTGGTGATTCCATGGGCGGTCCGGCCGCCAGGTCGGACCGCCTCACTGGCGATGGCCCCGCCTGATCGGCGGTTGCGACACGGCAAGGCGGCGATCTGCCGCCTCAATCCACAGATTCATCGATAGGCGGCACCATGAAAAGCGGGCGGCGCATCGCGTCGATGCGCCGCCCGTCGTGTGCCTGTCGGCGATCCGTTTAGAAGTCGCGCGAGTAGCGTACCTGGACGTTCGATCCGCCGAACGAACCCGCTTGCGACAGGATACTGATCGACTTGGTCAGCGCGATCGTCAGCTGGGTAGCGGTGAAACCGCGCGCATCGGTGACGATCTCGATATAGATTTCGTTCGTCAGATACTTGCCCGCTGCCAGCGCTGATCCGCGCCCCGTCGCCTCATCGGCGCCCAGGATACGCAGCCGATCGAACCCGGTCGCCGAGCGCAGCTTGCCCAGCGGATTGAGGCCGCCCCCTGAACCGCGCAGCGAATTCAGCGCGGAGGCGAGTTGCAGAGCCTCGGTCGCGGACAGGTTCTCAGGGTTGGTCCCGAACAACAGCCGGCTGAGCACCTCGTCCTGCGGCAGCGCGGGGGTGGAGGTGAAGGCGATCTGCGGACGCTGCCCGGTGCCGGTGATGTTGATGTTGAAGGTCACGCCGTCGTTGCTGGTCGTCGCCAAGATGTTGATATCCGGATCGGTCAACGCCGCGCCGCCGCGGAAGCGCACCTGCCCGCGCTGCACGTCGAAGCGCTTGCCCGCGAACGAATAGGTGCCGCGCACCAGATCCAGGCCGCCCGCGATCGTCGGCGCCGCGCTGGTCCCGCCGATCCGCAGATCCATCGACCATTCGCTCTCCAGCCCCATGCCGGAGACGAACAGCTGGTTATCGGCGCGCACGCGCAGGTCGAGCTTGAACAGCCCGATGGGCGGCGGGGTCGGACGATCGGTGGGACGGGCCGTGCGGACATCGCTCTTGCGGC
>CAJYSA010000050.1 GCA_913777325.1 uncultured Sphingomonas sp.
CCTCTGCCTTTTGTATGACAATAGGGGCAGAGGAGAGCCGCTATCCTGCATGCTATACGGATCGCCCTTGCCCTGGCCGCGATCGTCCCCGCCCCGGCGGTGGCGCAGGAACGCGAAGTCACGGTGACGCTCCGCCCGGCAATCGATCGACCATCGACGATGTTCGAGGGGTGGGGAACCGCACTGGCATGGTTCGCCGACGTCACCGGCGGCTGGCCGCCTGCCGAGCGTGAACGGCTCGCCGACCTTTTCTACGGCAAGGGCGGGCTCGGCTGGACGATCGCGCGGTACAACATCGGCGGGGGCAACGCTGCGGATACCCCGCCCTATCTCCGCCCCGGCGGGGCGGTGCCGGGCTTTTGGCGCCAGCCGCCCGGCACGACGGGGCGCGACTGGTGGCATGCCGACGATCCCGCGATGTGGGACTGGTCGCAGGACAAGCGGCAACGTTGGTGGCTTGACGCGATCCGCGACCGTATCGACCTGCCGATCTTCGAGGCGTTCTCCAACTCACCGCCATGGTTCATGACCGTTTCGGGCCGGGTATCGGGCGCAGAGAAGGCGACCGACGACAACCTTCGCCCTGGGTTCGAACGCGCCTTTGCCACCTATCTGGCGCGCAGTGTCGCGGAATTGCAGCGACATCATCGGATCACCTTCCGCACGCTGTCGCCGGTGAACGAGCCCAACACCGATTACTGGTACGCCGCCAACAAGCAGGAAGGCGCGCATTGGAGCCCCGCGCGGCAGGCGGCGATGATCGATGCGACCGATGCGGCGTTGAAGGCGCAAGGCCTGAAGACGGTCGTCGCCGCGCCCGACGAAACGAATTCCGTACTCTTCCTGGCCGATTGGGCGGCGTATCCGGCGGCTACGCGCGCGCGCATCGGGCAGTTGAACGTCCACAGCTATGGCACGATCCATCAGACCGGGGTTCGCGACGCCGCCCGCGCGGCCGGCATCCGGCTGTGGATGAGCGAGAATGACGCGCCGCTCGAAAAGGATCCGGAGGATTTCGAGGGGATGGCGTCCCCGCTTGCCATGTCGGAGCACATCGTCCTGGACATGAAGCGGTTGGAGCCATCCGCCTGGGTGTTCTGGCAGGCGGTCGAGGATCTGAGCGTGCGAGGCGGATCCAAGGGGTCGAACTGGGGGCTGATCAAGGCGGACCTTCGCGGTCCAACCGACGCGCCCCACGCCATCCACGTCACGCGTAAATACTGGGCGATGGCGCAGTTCAGCCGCTACATCCGCCCTGGCGACCGGCTGATCCCGATCGACGACCTGGACACCATCGCCGCATTATCGGCGGACCATCGGCGCCTGACGCTGGTTCACGTCAACCCAGGGCTCAATCCGCGCCGCCTGATCGTGCCGGGCGGTTGGCGCGGTGCGATGGTGGTCACCGACGCCCGCCATGATGCCGCGTGCGCCGCTGGCACCACCGCGCCGCCGCGATCAGTCGTCACCCTGATCCTGCGCCGCGGCGCGATGAAGGACCTGCCATGCGCCGCCTGAACCATACTCGATTGCTCGCCGGCGCCCTGCTGCTGTGTGCCGCACCCTTGACGCTCGCCGCCGATGCGCCGGCGCGCTGGGATCGTGTCGGCGCGGGCAATCCGCTGCTGCCCGGTTATTCCGCCGATCCGTCGATCGTCCACGACAAGGGACGTTGGTACATTTTCGCGACGATCGATCCGTGGGGTGACGACCGGCTGGGGCTCTGGACATCGGAGAATGGCCGCGACTGGCGATTCTCAACGCCTGAATGGCCGACGAAGCAAGCCGCGACGAGCCCGACCTCTGGCGATGCGAAGGTCTGGGCGCCATCGGTCGTACGGGCGCCAAACGGGCGCTGGTACATGTATGTCTCCGTCGGCAGCGAGGTATGGGTCGGCACCGCGCCCTCCCCCGCCGGGCCTTGGCGCGACGCCCATGGCGGCACCCCGCTGATCGCGCGCGACTTTGCGCCGAAGTATCACATGATCGATGCCGAAGCCTTCGTGGACGACGATGGACAAGCGTATCTCTACTGGGGATCCGGACTGAACTGGACCAACGGCCATTGCTTCGTGGTGAAGCTGAAGCCCGATATGGTCTCGTTTGACGGACCGCCCCGCGACGTCACCCCCGCGAACTATTTCGAAGGGCCGTTCATGGTGAAGTCGAAGGGGCGCTACCTGCTGACCTACAGCGACGGCAACACCACCAAGGATACCTACAAGGTTCGCTACGCGATCGGCGACACGCCGTTCGGACCGTTCCGCGAGGCACCGACCAGCCCGATCCTCCAGACCGACGCCGCTCGCGACATCGTCAGCCCGGGCCATCATGCCATCTTCCGCTCCGGCGGGCAAAGCTACATTCTCTACCACCGGCAAGCCTTGCCATGGCCGCAGACCGGTGACGCCGTGCTGCGTCAGGTGGCGGTTGATCGGCTGGGGATCGCACCGGACGGTTCCCTCGCCCGCGTCCGCCCCACCCATGGCGACGCGGTCGCAGGTTTCGTTGCGAAGCGCGATTCCGGTCTACGCTGGCGGCCGGTCACCGACGTGGCGAACGCTCGCCGCGCCGCCGACGACAATTACGCGACGCTGTGGCGCGCTCCAGACGCGGACGGCGGGACGATCATCGCCGACCTGGGGCAGGTGCGCCCGGTGACCGGCAGCCGACTACGCCCCGAGTTCCCGACGCACCGATATCGTTACGCGATCGAGGCGTCGCGCGATGGCCGGAATTGGACCTCCGTCGCATCGATGGCGGAGCATCGCGGCTCGCCGATCACGCTGCGGCACGCCGTCATCGCCCGGTATCTGCGGCTCAGGGTCGCCACGCCCCGTGCCGGATTGTGGGAGTGGTCGATCGATTGACCGGCGTTCACAAGGACGGCGACAGGGTTCCCAGCCACGCCACCAGCGCGAGGATGACGACACCGGCACCAAGCTCCAGCGCGAGGCTGCGGCGCAGGCCGTGAGCGGCGGCACCGGGATCGCCCTGATCGAGTGTCGCGCGAAGTCGCGGGCCGAGCCACCAGCGGTGCCGTGCCGCGAGAAGCAGCATCATGATGAAAAGACACAGCTTCGTCAGGAGAAGCCGACCATAGAGCGTGAAGGGCAGCGTCGCCACGCCCTGCATGCCGAGGATCATGCCGACGTTGATCGCACCGGACAAGACGATCGTCGCGACGAGCACGGAGCCGCTCGTCGTGAAGCGGTGCAGCGCGGTTGCGAGATCGTTGGTGGCACCGCGCACCGGGACCAGCCGTGACAGAAGCAGCGCGATGGCGCCGAGCCAGGCACCGCCCGCGAGCAAATGCGCAACGTCCGCAATGAGATGCCACGTCCCTGCGACGCCGTCCTGCATCGCGCCATGTCCGGTCCAGGCGACGGTGGACAGCGCCACACCGCTGGCACCACAGACAATGATTACAGCACGATAACCGCACAGCGCCCCGGCGACTGCCACGCCGAGCGCGACGAACCGCACGACGAAGGCGGTGCCGAGCGACGTTTCGCCGATGATCGTCCACAACAGGTCGCGGTCGATCGAAAGGGTTGCTGTTCCAGCCATTTCCGCGACTTGAAACAGCAGTGCGATGACGGACGTGACGGAGGCGGCCATCGTCATCGCCAGCAGCCATCGACGGCGGAGCCGCCACCCGTCGATGGCGGCCTGAAGCGGAATTCCGAAGGCGAAGCAGAGGGTTAGGTAGACCGAAAACCGCGCCGCGACCCCGCCCCAGTCGTCCATCGCGTCAGCGCACGGTGAAGGCGTAGTCGCCGGTGACGCGGTGCGTATCGGCGGAGACGACGTGCCACTCGACCCGATAAGTACCCGCAATCAATGGCTTTTCCGTGGTGATGACGAGCGTGTCGGCGGTGGTGAGGGTGGTGCTGGGGACGGGCATCGGTGCGTGGGAGACGCCGCCCATGCCGGTCATCGCCAGTGTCGCGCCCGACAGCCTGGGCATCAATTTCTCGTTGAAACGCAACTGGATACGCGCCGGGGCGATGACGGTCGCATTGGCGGCGGGGGTGGCGACGACCAGCTTGGGATGCGCCAGTACGGGCGTGGCGAGCAACACAGCGGCGCCGATGGTGACGATCCGTATCATGAACGATGGCCCTTTCCGTCGGAAATATTGCCCCTGATTACGCGCGGTGCCGCCCGCCCCCTCAATATACCTCGAAAAAAGCTGCGGGGTCGCGCCGGCACGCGCGTATGAGGGCGTGAGGATGGAACAAGCGATGCACGACCCCGTCGATGATGGATTGACCCGGCTGACCGCACTGCGCGCCCCCGCCACGCTGGACGGTATCGAGGCGGCGGTGTTCGCCGCGATCGAGGAGCAGGCGCGGCAACGCACCGCCGGGCGCGCGGCGGGCATGTGGTCGATCGCGGCGGCGCTGGCGCTGGGGCTGGCGGGCGGCACGATGCTGGCCAGCCCCGCGCCCGCCGCGAGCCCGATCGGCGTCGACGGCGCGCTGGCGCCCTCCACCCTGCTGCTGGGACGATGAACGGCGCGGCGCGGCGCCTGGCGCTGACGATCGTGCTGGCGTTCCTGGCGGCACTGGCCGGGGTGTGGGTGGGGTGCCGGTTGATGGCGCCACGCATGCACCACGGCACCGAGGTGCATGCGCTGCTGCACGACGAGGTGTCGCTCGACCGGCGGCAGGAGGCGGCGCTCGACGTGCTGGAAGCGCGCTTCGCGGTACAGCGACAGGCACTGGAGGCGCAGTTGCGCGCCGACAATGCGCAACTGGCCGCCGCGATCGAGCGCGAGCACGACAACGGGCCGGCGGTGGCGGCGGCGGTCGACCGATCGCACCACACGATGGGCGCGTTGCAGAAGGCGACGCTGGCGCATGTCTTCGCGATGCGGCGCCTGCTGCGGCCCGACCAGACCGCGGCGTTCGACCGGATCGTGGTACGGGCGCTGACCCCCGCTTCGTGAGCGACGCGCTGGAGCCGCTGGACGACGCCGCGCTGGTCGCGTTGCACCGTGCCGGGCGACGCGCGGCGTTCGCGACGTTGATGACGCGGCACAAGCAGCCGCTGTACCGGTTGATCGTGGCGCAGACCGGCGACGCCGACGACGCGCTGGACCTGTTGCAGGAGACGTTCGTCGCGGCGCATGGCGCGCTGGCGCGTTTCGATCCCGAGCGTTCGCTGCGCGCCTGGCTGGCGCGGATCGCGATCAACAAATGCCGCGACTGGCAGCGGCGGCGGCGGGTGCGCCACTTCCTGTCACGCGTGCTGCCGATCGAGGCGGGCGAGCGCGTCGCCGATCCGCTGGCGGATGCCGAGGCGCAGGCGATCGGGCGGGACGAGCTGGCGCAGACGCTGGCCGGGATCGCGCGCCTG
Source organism: uncultured Sphingomonas sp. (assembly GCA_913777325.1). Classification (GTDB taxonomy): domain Bacteria; phylum Pseudomonadota; class Alphaproteobacteria; order Sphingomonadales; family Sphingomonadaceae; genus Sphingomonas. Next base: position 5,365 of record CAJYSA010000050.1, read on the forward strand.
CCCGCCGCGCTGCGCGAGCCGCTGTTGCTGTGCACTGTCGACGAGCTGAGCCATGCCGAGGCGGGCGAGGCGCTGGGCATCACCGCCAAGGCGGTGGAGACCCGCGTGCGTCGCGCGCGCGCCGCGCTGTCGTGGCGACGCGCGGAATCGTGAGGGATCGCCGATTACGATGCGTATGTGGGGGATGATCGACGCGACACCCCGCCCCACCCGCCGCCAGTGGCTACGCAACGCCGGCCTTGCCGGCGGGGCGGCGGCGCTGCCGTGGTTTCCCGCCTGGGCGCAGCCGGTGTCTACCGGGATCGCGACGCCGCTGCCCAGCGTGTCGGGCACCGACATCACGCTGACGGTCGGCCATCAGATGACGATGATCGACGGCAAGCCGTTCCACACGATCGGTGTCAACGGAACGGTGCCCGCGCCGCTGATCCGGCTGCGCCAGGGGCAGGACGTGCGGCTGTCGGTGGTCAACACACTGGACGAGGAGACGTCGATCCACTGGCATGGTCTGCTGGTGCCGTTCCAGATGGACGGGGTGCCGGGGATCAGCTTTCCGGGGATCGCCGCGCGATCGACCTTCACCTATCGCTTTCCGGTGATCCAGGCCGGCACCTATTGGTATCACAGCCATTCCGGGTTGCAGGAGCAGATGGGGCATTACGGCCCGATCGTGATCGATCCGGAGGGTGCCGACCCGATCGCATCGGATCGCGAGCATGTGATCGTGCTGTCGGACCACAGCCCGCTGCATCCGCACGCGATCTTCCGCAAGCTGAAGCAGCAGGGCGGCTATTTCAACTATCAGAAGCAGACGCTGGCCGGGTTGCTGGCGGGACGCGACCAGCCGATGCGGGAGCGGATCGACTGGGGCGGGATGCGGATGGACCCCACCGACATCTCCGACGTGACCGCCTCCACCTATACCTATCTGGTCAACGGCCATGGCCCGACCGACAATTGGACCGCGTTGTTCGCGCCGGGCGAGCGCGTGCGGCTGCGCTTCGTCAACGCCTCGGCCATGACGATCTTCAACGTGCGCATCCCGGGGCTGAAGCTGACGATCGTGCAGGCCGACGGGCAGGACGTGCGCCCGGTGGCGGTCGACGAATTCCAGATCGCGGTCGCCGAAACCTATGACGTGATCGTCGAGCCGGCGGAGGCGCGCGCCTATACGCTGGTGGCGGAAAGCTGGGATCGATCGGGCATGGCGCGCGCGACGCTGGCGCCGCGTGCCGGCATGGTCGCGCCGGTGCCGGCGCTGCGTCGCCGTCCACTGGCGACGATGAAGGACATGGGGATGGGCGACATGAGCGGCATGGCCGGAGTGGCCGGCATGGCGCATGACGGCGCGCATCCCGGCGCGCAGGCCGCCTGCCCGCCCGAGCATGCCGCGATGGGGCATTGTACGCCGGGCGGCGACGCGCCGATGGCGATGGACCATTCGATGCGCGACTTCGCCAACGCGCCGGGTTTGCCGCGCACCCCGACGGTGCAGACCGTCGCACCGATGCCGATGGACCGCACCGGCGAGCCGCCGCAGGGGCTGGCCGACGCGGGGCACCGCGTGCTGGTGTATCGCGATCTGGTGGCGCTGGCGAAGAACCCGGATCCGCGCGCGCCGTCGCGGCAGCTGCGCATCCACCTGACCGGCAACATGGAACGCTATATGTGGGCGTTCGACGGCGTGAAGCTCAACGAGGTGAAGGAGCCGATCCCGTTCCGTGCCGGCGAGCGCGTGCGCGTGACGTTGGTGAACGACACGATGATGGCGCATCCGATCCACCTGCACGGCCATTTCTTCGAACTGGTGACCGGACACGGCGACCATAGCCCGCGCAAGCACACGATCAACGTCGCACCCGGAGGCACCGCGACCTTCGACCTGACCGCCGATGCGATCGGCGACTGGGCGTTCCACTGCCACCTGCTGTATCACATGCATGCCGGGATGATGCAGGTCGTCACGGTGCGCCCCGATCCCGCGACGGAGGCCGGCGCGTGAGCGCGCTGACGGTGACGCTGTCGGCGCTGCTGGCGGCGGGGCAGATGCACGACATGGCGGACATGCCGGGGATGCGAATGCCCGCCACGTCCAAGCCGGCCCGGTCGACGCCGGCCCCGCGCCAGCGCCGGGCGACACGCGCCGCCCCGCCCGCCCGCCCGGCGACGTCGCGGCCACCGGCGCCCGCCGAGGCGGCACTCGCCTGCCCGCCCGAACATGCCGCGATGGGGCATTGCACCCCGCCCGCGCCAGTCACCGCCGCCGCCTGCCCGCCCGAGCATGCCGCAATGGGGCATTGCACCTCCGACGCGGCCGAGGCCGAACCCGCCGCCGGCACCGATCAACCGGCGGGCCATGCCGCGCCGCCGGTCGCGCCGACGACGCGGGCGGCGGCGCGCTTCTACGATCCGGTCGCGATGGCGCGCGCCGATCGCATGATGCGCGACATGCACGGCGGGATGCGGTTCAGCCAGGTGATCTTCAACCTGGCCGAAGCGCAGGTGAAAGCGGGGCGCGACGGCTATCGCTGGGATGGCGAGGGCTGGTTCGGCGGCGACATCGACCGGCTGGTGGTCAAGACCGAGGGCGAGGGCGGTGTCGGCACGCGTGTCGACACCGCCGAGGTGCAGGCGCTGTATGCGCGCGCGATCGATCCCTATTGGAACCTCCAGCTTGGCGTGCGGCAGGATCTGGGCGCCGGTGCGCGGCGTCGCTACGCGGTGGTCGGTGTCGAGGGGCTGGCACCTTACTGGTTCGACGTCGAGGGGGCGCTGTTCCTCTCCGACCACGGCGACGTGCTGGCGCGGGGCGAGGCGTGGTACGACCAGCGGATCACGCAGCGCGCGATCCTGCAGCCGCGCGTCGAGGTGAACCTGGCGGCGCAGGATATTCCGTCGAGCCGGATCGGCGCCGGCCTGTCGTCCGCCGAGGTCGGCGTGCGGCTGCGCTACGAGATCCGGCGCGAGTTCGCACCCTATATCGGCCTGTCGTGGGAGCGTCGCTATGGCGCGACCGCCCGCTATGCGCGCGACGACGGCGAGCGGACCGGCGGGGTCGCGCTGGCACTGGGGGTGCGCGCCTGGTTCTGACGCGCGGCGGCAAATTGTGCCGCGGATCGCGCGGCGGCGTGCCGATCATGCGCGCCGATGCGCGAAAAACCGCCATACGCGCCGAACGATCCTCCTAAGCTGGCGCGAGCCACTTGTCGGAAGGATCGTGATGCGACACCTGAAATCCATCGTCGCCGCGGCGGTATGTGCCGGCGTCTCCGCTCCACCCGCCGCTGCACACGGCATCTGGTTCGCGCAGCGCGCGAAGCAAGTGGCGATGATCTACGGCGTCGGCGCGGACGATCTCGACATGGTCAAGCGGCTGCCGCTGGTCGAACGCGTCGAGGCGTTCGATGCCACCTATCGCCCGGTCGGCGCGACGCTGCGCGCCGCCGGGCCGATCGTGCTGGTCGACGTCGCGGCGCCGCCGACGCTGCTGGCCGCAGTGCTCCAGAACGGCGTCTGGTCCCGCAAGGGCGAGGGCGAGTTCGAGAAGAAGGGCCGCGACGAGATGCCCGACGCGACGCTCGCGGAGAAGACCGTGAAATATGCGGTGTCGGTCCAGGGGCCGCTCACCCGGCCGATCCCCGCGCTGCCGGCGCAGGCGCTGCAGGTGGTGCCGGCGGGCGCGCTGCCCGCGATGCTGGGCACGCCGATGACCTATGTCGTCCTGTACAAGGGCAAGCCGGTGAGCGGCGCGCGCGTGATCGCCGACCTGATCAACGACCCGGATGCCAAGGAGATCACGACCGGCGCCGACGGGCGGGTGACGATGCCGGTCCGCAACCAGGGGCTGAACGTGGTCCGCGCGGTCTATGACGGGCCGAGCGACGATCCGAAGCGCTACGACCGTATCGAACATACCGCGACCTTGTCGTTCGCGCTGCCGCATGTGCCCGAGTGAGCCGCGTCGCGCGACCGCCCCTGCCCCATTTCCCGCCCAACGCCGCATGAGGATTGCACGACCATGGCGCTGAAGCCCAAGTATATCACCTTCGACTGCTACGGCACGCTGATCCATTTCGAAATGGCGCCGGTGGCGCGGCGCCTGTACGCGGACCGCGTGGCCGAGGCGGACATGGCGGCGTTCTGCCGCGACTTCTCCGGCTATCGGCTGGACGAGGTGCTGGGCGCGTGGAAGCCCTATGTGCAGGTGGTCGAGGGATCGCTGCGCCGCACCTGCGCGAAGTGGAAGATCGACTATCGCGACAGCGACACCGACACCGTCTATGCCGCCGTGCCGACCTGGGGACCGCACCCCGACGTGGTCGAGCCGCTGAAGCGCGTGGCGGCGGAATTCCCGCTGGTGATCCTGTCGAACGCGATGGTCGAGGTGATCCCGCACAATGTCGCGAAGCTGGAGGCGCCGTTCCACGCGGTCTATACCGCCGAGGAAGCACAAGCGTACAAGCCGCAGATGCGCGCGTTCGAATATATGTTCGACCGGCTGGGCTGCGCGCCGGAGGACGTGCTGCACGTCTCCTCCAGCTTCCGCTACGACCTGATGACCGCGCACGATCTGGGGATCGTCGACAAGGCGTTCGTCAATCGCGGGCACGAACCGGCCAATCCCTATTACGGCTATCACGAGATCCCGGACATCGGCGGGCTGCCGGGGCTGCTGGGGCTGTGAGCGTCCGTTCGTTCGTCGACCTGCGCGCGGTGGCGGCGCGGGCCGGGGAGAGCGCCGACCTGCTGGCGGGCGATATCTTGCCCCAGCCGGCGGGGCCGGTGACGATCGCCGCCGCGCGCCTGGCCGGCGGCGGCCAGATCGCGGCGATGCCCGACGACCGGTTCGTGATCGTCCTGTCGGGGGGGCTGAGCGTCGACGGGGAGACGGTGGCGGCGCCGCGGTCGATCGTGCTGCCCGCCGGCGTTCCGATCACGTGGAACGCGGCGCCGGACACGCTGATCGTCACGATGGCCTGCTCCAGCGGGCCGGCGGGCGCAGCGCAACCGGTGCCGATCGATCCCGACGCGCCGCTGGAGCCGTCGGGCGCGCCGCTCGCCGACTTGCTGGTCGGCGAGACGCCGTCGTGCCGCAACCACACCGACTATCGCTCCGCCAACGGCGAGTTCGTGTGCGGGACGTGGGATTCGACGCCCTACCACCGGCGGGCGATGCGCTATCCCCACTACGAGCTGATGCACCTGCTGGACGGCGCGGTGACCTTCACCGACGAGACCGGGCGAACCGCGACGTTCCGTGCCGGCGACGTCTTCCTGGTCGAGCAGGGGGCCGAATGCGCGTGGCTGAGCACCGTGCACGTCAAGAAGGTCTACGCGATCTACCGCCCCGCCTGATCAGCCGCGTGCGGCGCGTGTGCCGATCACCGCCGCCGCATCCTCCAGCCAGCCGCGCCGCAGCACCGGCACCGAGGCCATCAGCAGCTCGGTATACGGATGGTGCGGCGGCGCGGACAGCGCGACACCCGGCGCCTGCTCCACGATCCGCCCGCCTTTCAGCACGATCACCTCATCCGCGATCGCGCGGACGATGTTCAGATCATGGGTGATAAACATATAGGCCAGCCCCAGCTCGGCGCGCAGCTCGATCAACAGATCGAGCACCTGTTCGGCCACGACCGGATCGAGCGCGGAGGTCACCTCGTCGCACAACAGCAGATCGGGCCGCGTGGCGAGCGCGCGCGCCAGGTTCACGCGCTGTTTCTGCCCGCCCGACAATTCGCCCGGCAGGCGATCGGCGAGCGTCGCCGGCAGCCGCACGAGATCGAGCAACCGCGCGACCTCCGCCGCCAGCGGGCGGCCGCGCAGGCCGTGGAAGAAGGTGAGCGGACGCCCCAGCGCCTGCGCCACCGGGATCGCCGGGTTCAGCGCGGTGTCGGCGCTCTGGAACACCAACTGGATACGGCGTAGCTGATCGCGCGTGCGCCCCGCGACGGTGCGGGCGAGCGGCGTGCCGCACAGATCGACATCGCCCGCCGCCGCCGGATGCAGGCCGGCGACGACGCGCGCCAGCGTGCTCTTGCCGCAGCCGGATTCGCCGATGACGCCCACCACCTGCCCGCGCCGGATCGTCAGATCGATCGCGTCGACGATCCGCGTCGCGGGCAGCCCGTCGCGATCGGCACGACCATAGCCGGCGACGACCCGACGCAGCGCCAGCAACGGCGGCGCCCCGTCCTCAAGCGTGACCGGAGCGGACGACGGCGCCGCGAGGCGCGGCGCGGCGGCGGCGACCAGCGCGCGGCTGTAGTCATGCGTGGGCGCGTGGAGGATCGCGTCGGTCGTGCCCTCCTCCTGCACCGCGCCGTGGCGCAGCACGACGATGCGATCGGCGATCTGCGCGACGACCGGCAGATCGTGGCTGACATAGACGGCGGTGGTGCCAAGGTCGCGCACCGCGGCCTTGAACGCCATCAACACCTCGATCTGCGTCGTGACGTCGAGCGCGGTGGTCGGTTCGTCGAAGATCACCAGCGCGGGATCGGTCATCAGCGCCATCGCCGCCATCAACCGCTGGAGCTGCCCACCGGACACCTGATGCGGATAGCGATCGCCGACCCGATCGGGATCGGGCAGGGCGAGCTTCGCGAACAGCGCGCGCGCCTTCGCCTCGGCCCCGGGTCGCGGCATCAGCCCGTGGATCAGCGCGGGCTCGATCACCTGCGCCATGATCGGCAGCGCGGGATTGAACGCCGCGGCGGCGCTTTGCGCGACATAGGCGACGGTGCGCCCGCGCAGCGCGCGCAACGCCGGCTCGTCCAGCGTGTCGATCCGCTGGCCCGCCACGGTGATCGCGCCCGCCGCGATCCGGCAGCCGGCGCGCGCATAGCCGAGCATCGACAGCGCGATCGTGGTCTTGCCGGACCCCGATTCACCGATCAGCGCCAGCACCTCGCCCGGCGCGACCGAGAGGGACACGTCGTGGACGATCGGGAATTCGACGCCATCCTCTCCGCGTGCGACGATCCGCAAGCCGTCGATCCGGACCAGCGCGGTCATGCGCGGCGCCGCGCGGGCAAGGCATCGATCACCAGATTCACTCCGATCGTCAGCGAGGCGATCGCCAGCGCCGGGAACAGGACCGCCCAGGCGCCGAAACCGAGCCCGGCGATATTCTCACGCACCAGCGCGCCGAGATCCGCCTGTGGCGGCTGGACGCCGAGCCCCAGGAAGCTGAGCCCGCTGAGCAGCAGCACCACGAACACGAAGCGCAGCCCGAAGTCGGCGAGCAGCGGCCCCCGCACGTTGGGCAGGATCTCGCGCACGACGATGTACGGCAAGCGCTCGCCACGCGCGCGCGCCACGGTGACGAAGTCGAGCGCGTTGACGTTGAGCGCCAGCGCGCGCGCGGTGCGGAAGGCGCCGGGCGTGTAGATCAGCGCGAGTGTGCCGATCAGCACCGGGATCGAGGCGCCGAGCGAGGCGATCACGACCAGCCCGAGCATCAGGCTGGGGATCGCGATGATCGTGTCGAACAGCCGGCTGAGCAGCATGTCGAGCCACCCGCCCGCCGCCGCGCCGAGCCCGAGCAGCACGCCCGCCGTGGCCGCCAGCGTGGTGGCGATGAAGGCGATCGCGACGGTGTAGCGCGCGGCGGACAGCACGCGGCTGAGCATGTCGCGACCGAGATAGTCGGTGCCGAGCGGGAAGGCGCGGCTGGCGGGCGAGAACACGTCGAGATCGACGACCGCGCCGACATCGTGCGGCGCCAGCAGCGGCCCGAAGATCGCGACCGTGATCCAGAACAGGACGAGCAGCGCGCCGACGATGCCGCTGATCGCGAAACGCCGCGCGCGGCGCGGGGCCAGGGACGTGCTCATCGGTGACGCAGCCGGGGATTGGAGAGGATCGCCACGACATCGGCGGTGGTGACGAGCACCAGATACGAGGCGGAAAAGATCATCGCGACCCCCAGCACCAGCGGAATGTCACGCGTGGCGACCGCATCGACCATCAGGCGCGCGACGCCGGGATAGTTGAAGATAATCTCCACCACGATCACGCCGCCGAGCAAGGTGGACAGGCTGAGCGCGACCGCGTTGGCGATCGGCCCGATCGCATTGGGCAAGGCGTGCCGCAGCACCAGCCGCGCCGGGGACACGCCCTTCAGCCGTGCCGCCTCCGCATAGCTGCTGTCGAGCACGTCGATCACCGCCGCGCGCGTCATGCGCAGCATCTGCGCGATGACGACGCAGGCCAGGCTGAACACCGGCAGCGCGTACATCCGCGCGAGCGCCAGCGGCGATTCGACGTCGCGCATCGACGACAGCGCCGGCGCCCAATGGAGCGTGACCGCGAACAGCATCACCGCCAGCGTCGCGATCAGGAATTCGGGCACCGAGACCACCGCGATCGTGACGAGGCCGACCGTGCGATCGAACACCGTGCCGCGCTTCACCGCCGCGAGGATGCCGAACGTCAGCGCGACCGGCACCGACACCAAGGCGGTGATCCCCGCCAGCGCCAGCGAATTGCCGAGCCGCGCACCGATCATCGCGGCCACCGGCGCGCCGGTGATCAGCGAGCGCCCCGGATCGCCGCGCAGGATCCCGCCCAGCCACGACAGATATCGCGCCCAGGCGGGCTGATCGAGGTGCATCGCAGCGCGCAGCCCCGCCAGCGCCTCTGGCGTCGCGCTCTGGCCCAGGATCGCCTCCGCCACGTCGCCGTCGATCAACAGCGAGGTGGCGAACACCGCGAGCGACACGAGCCACAGCGTGCCGAGCGCGACCAGCACGCGGTGCGCGATCAGGCGGACGAGCGGCGATACGGTCATGCCGCGTCGTCCAGCCACACGTGCGCGGCGAAATCGAACCCCATCAGCCCGCCGGTCGGCATCGGGCGCAACCCCTTCAGCCGGGGGCTGTGCGCGTCGAGCAGGCTGAGGAACAGCGGGATGCCGATGCCGGCATGGTCGTGGATGCGGTGCTGCATCTCGCCATAGATCTGCTTGCGCAGCGCATCGTCGGTGGAGCCGCGCGCCTCCAGCAGCAGCCGGTCGAAGCGCGGATCGTGCCATGCGCTTTCGTTCCACGGCGCGTGGGACGAGAAGAATTGCGTGAAGATGATGTCGGCGGTGGGGCGCGCGTTGACGTTGCCGAAGCCCAGCGGCACCTTCATCCAGCTGTTGGTCCAATAGCCGTCCGGCGGCACGCGGCGTAGATCCAGCGTCAGCCCGGCGCGGCGCGCGGCATCCTGCAGCAGCACGCCCATGTCGTCGGATTTCTCCGCCGCGGTGGAGGTGATGAGCGGGATCGTCGCGCCGATCAGCCCGGCCTTGCGGAAATGATGCCGGGCGAGATCCGGGTCGAACGCGCGCTGCGGCAGATCGGTGGCGTGATAGGGATTGGTCGGCGGGATCGGTTGATCGTTGGCGATCGTGGCATAGCCGCGGAAGATCGCGGTGCGCATCGTCTGCCTATCCAGCAACGCCTTCATCCCGCGGACGAAATCCGGGCTGCTGCCGGGTGCGCGATCGAGGCGCATGACCAGATCGGTATAGCCGCCGGTGCGCGATTCCATGACCGGGAAGCCGGCGCGGGTGAGCTGGCGGACGATGCGCGGATTGATCGCGTTGATGAGATCGACATCGCCCGACAGCAAGGCGTTGATCCGCGCGCTGTCGTCCGCGATCGCGAACAGCTCCACCTCACCCAGCCGCACCGGGCCGCGCCAATAATCCTCGTTCCGCGCCGCGATCGAGCGGATGCCGGGCTGAAATTCGACGCAGCGGAACGGGCCGGTGCCGTTGGCGGTGGTGAAATCGGTCGTATGCGCGCGCAGGATCTGGAATTGCGGGATACCCAGGATCACCGGAAGATCGGCGTTGGCGCCATCCAGCGTCAGCCGGACGGTGTCGGCGCCGAGCGCGCGGATATCGGCGAACCGGTCCGCGAACACTTTCACCTTCGACGCGGTGGCGGGATCGGTGTGGCGGCGGAGCGACCAGACGACGTCGGCGGCGGTCAGCGGCGCACCATCGTGGAAGCGCACGCCGCGCCGCAGCTTGATCGTCCATTCGCGCGCGTCGCGCGTGTCGATCGCCTCGGCCAGTTCGAGCTGCGCGCGCGATTCGGCGTCCAGCCGGGTGAGCCCGTTATAGAACATGTTGCCGCGACAATAATCGGTGACCACCGATTGCTTGGCGGGATCGAGCGTGTCGGCGGTCGAACTCGCGGCGGTCGCGACGCGGAGCCGCCCGCCCCTGACCGGCGGTCGCGGCGCGGGGAAGCTGCACGCCCCCAGCCCGGCACTGGCGGTGCCGACGGCCAACAGGCGCAAGGCGTCGCGGCGACCGATCAATGCCGCCGCCCGCCACGCCGATCCGATTCACACCCCGTCACGCCTGCCCACCCCCGAACATCAACCACGCCATCCTTGCCGATCGTATCGGCATTGTGCGCGTTTGTGATGGTACAACGTAGCGCATTGTGCCGTTCGGCGCGCGCGGACCGCAGGGTTTGCCGCGCGCCCATGACCACGGCGCGTGCCGGGCGCGGCGTGATCGCGGTTGGAAGAGGGGCGGCTGCCGTCATCCCGGCATCATAAAGCGGCTCCGGCGGCAGCAAGTATCGCATCGCGGCGCTTTTCCGGCGCATTCGGATCGATCGGCGCGCGCGCGCGGCACCCGCTGCTTTCACGGCGCGGCTAGAGAAGGCAGACAGTGGCCGGAGCATGTGGGCGGCCACAGGGTAACGGAAAGGATCATGGCATGGCGACGATGCCGGACAATCGGCTGGCGCTGCGACCGATGCAGGACAGCGACGTGGCGGCGGTCCATGCGCTGTCGAAGGCGGAGCAATGGCCGCATCGGGCCGAGGATCTGCTCGACATGCTGACGGTCGGCCACGGCGTGGTCGCGGAGATGGGTGGCGAGATCGTCGCCAGCACGATGTGGTGGCCCGCCGGCTCGCGCTGCGCGACGCTGGGCATGGTGATCGTCGCGCGCACGCATCGCGGCGCGGGGCTGGGGCGGATCGTGATGGAGTCCGCGCTGGACCAGATCGACGAGCGGCTGGGCGCGGATGCCACGGTGATGCTGAACGCCACCGAGGACGGCCTGCCCCTCTACCGCAAGCTGGGCTTCGTCGGCGTCGACGAAGTGCTCCAGCATCAGGGCGCGGCCTTTTCCGCACCGCTGATCCCGCTGGGCGAAGGTGAGCGGATCCGCCCGCTGGGCGAGCGCGACGCGCCGCGCATCGCCGCGCTGGTGACGGCGGCGACCGGGCTGGAGCGGCCGGCGATGATGGACGTGCTGCTCGACCGCGCGCACGGCATCGTGCTGGATCGCGACGGCGCGCTGGAGGGCGTGGCGCTGTTCCGCCGCTTCGGGCGCGGCTATGTGATCGGGCCGGTGATCGCGCCGGACCGGACGCGCGCGCAGGCGCTGATCGCGCAATGGCTGGGCTCGCGCAGCGGCGAGTTCACGCGGCTGGACATCACGGGGAGCAGCAAATTGGGCGACTGGCTGGAGGATCTGGGCATCATCCGCGTCGGGCGGGTGGTGACGATGGTGCGCGGTGCCGAGCCGGCGCGCACCGCCCCCGCGACATCGTTCGCGATCGTCAGCCAGGCGCTGCTGTGATGGCGCGCGGGCACGACCTGCTGGTCGAGGCGATGCTGATCGACGGCGCCTGGACGCCGGCGGCGGGCGGCGACACGCTGGAGGTGACCGATCCCGCGACGGGCGCGACGATCGGGACGATCCCGGCGGGCGGCGCGGCGGACGCGGAGGCCGCGATCGCGGCGGCGTCCAGGGCGTTGCCGGCGTGGCGACGCCGCACCGCCGACGACCGCGCGAACCTGCTGGAGGCGTGGCACGCGCTGATCCTGGCGAACGCCGACGCGCTGGCGCGGATCATGACCGCCGAACAGGGCAAGCCGCTGGCCGAGGCGACCGGCGAGATCGGCTATGCCGCATCGTTCGTGAAATGGTTCGCCGCCGAGGGCCGGCGCGTGTCGGGGCATACCATCCCCGCCCCGACGCCCGATCGTCGCATCCTGGCGCTGCGCGAGCCGGTGGGCGTGTGCGCGGCGATCACACCGTGGAATTTCCCCGCCGCGATGATCACGCGCAAGGTGGCGCCGGCGCTGGCCGCCGGGTGCACGGTGGTGGTCAAGCCGTCGGAGCTGACGCCGTTCACCGCGCTGGCGCTGGGCAAGCTGGCGCAGGAGGCGGGCTTCCCGGCCGGCGTCCTGAACATCGTCACCGGATTGCCCGAGGGGATCGGCGGCGCGCTGACCGCCAGCCCAGTCGTCCGCAAGCTGTCGTTCACCGGATCGACGCGGGTCGGGGCGCTGCTGATGCGGCAGTCCGCCGACACGCTGAAGCGGCTGAGCCTGGAGCTGGGCGGGAACGCGCCGTTCATCGTGTTCGACGATGCCGACGTCGACCTGGCCGTGGCGGGCGCGATGGCCAGCAAGTTCCGCAACGCCGGGCAGACGTGCGTCTGCGCGAACCGCATCCTGGTGCAGGACGGCATCCACGACCGCTTCGTCGCGGCGCTGGGCGCGGCGGTGCGCGCGCTGAAGGTGGGCGACGGGCGCGACGCGGGCGTGACGATCGGGCCGCTGATCAACGCCGCCGCCACCGAGAAGGTCGCGGCGCATGTCGAGGACGCGCTGGCGCATGGCGCGACGATCGCGGCGGCGCCCGACGGGGTGACGGGCGACGCGCGGTTCGCGCGCCCCGTGCTGCTGACCGGCGCGACCGCCGACATGCGGCTGGCGTCCGAGGAGACGTTCGGGCCGGTCGCGCCGGTGTTCCGCTTCGACCGCGAGGAGGAGGCGATCGCGCTGGCGAATGCCACGCCGTTCGGGCTGGCCAGTTACTTCTACACCGACGACCTGCACCGCGCCTGGCGCGTCGGCGAGGCGCTGGAATTCGGGATGATCGGGCTGAACACCGGATCGATCGCGATGGAAATGGCGCCGTTCGGCGGGATCAAGGCATCCGGGCTGGGCCGCGAGGGCGGACGCGAGGGGATCGAGGAATATCTGGAGACCAAGGCGATCCACTGGGGCGGGCTGAAAGGGTTCGGCGCGTGACGGCGCGGTTGTATCGCATCGCGGTGATCGCGGGCGACGGGATCGGCACCGAGGTGATGCCCGAGGGCGTGCGCGTGCTGGAAGCGGCGGCGGCACGCCACGGCTTCACGATCGAGCAGCAATGGCACGATTTCGCCTGTTGCGATTATTATGCGCGGCACGGCCGGATGATGCCCGAGGACTGGAAGGAGCGGATCGGCGCGGTCGACGCGATCTTCTTCGGCGCGGTCGGCTGGCCCGACACGGTGCCCGACCATATCTCGCTGTGGGGATCGCTGATCCAGTTCCGGCGCGAATACGATCAATATGTGAACCTGCGCCCCGCACGGTTGATGCCCGGCGTGCCGTGCCCGCTGGCCGGGCGCGGGGCGGGCGACATCGACATGATGATCGTGCGCGAGAACACCGAGGGCGAATATTCGGCGATCGGCGGCACCGCCTTCCCGGGCACCGATCGCGAGATCGTGCTGCAGGAAACGGTGATGACGCGCACCGGCACCGATCGCATCCTGCGCTATGCGTTCGACCTGGCGCAGACGCGGCCGCGCAAGCACCTGACCTCCGCCACCAAATCGAACGGGATCGCGATCACGATGCCGTGGTGGGATTCGCGCGTCGAGGAGATGGCGAAACATTATCCCGACGTGCGCACCGACAAATATCATATCGACATCCTGTGCGCGCAATTCGTGATGAACCCCGACCGGTTCGACACGGTGGTGGCATCCAACCTGTTCGGCGACATCCTGTCCGACCTGGGGCCGGCATGCACGGGGACGATCGGGATCGCGCCGTGCGGCAACATCAACCCCGACCGGTCGGTGCCTTCCTTGTTCGAGCCGGTGCACGGATCGGCACCCGATATCGCCGGACAGGGGATCGCCAATCCGGTGGGCCAGATCTGGTCGGCGGCGATGATGCTGGACCATCTGGGCGAACGCGAGGCCGGCGCGGCGATCGTGCGCGCGATCGAAGCGGTGCTGGCCACCCCCGCCGGGCGGACGCGCGACCTGGGCGGCAGCGCCTCGACCGCGGAGTGCGGGCGCGCGATCGCGGCGGCGATCTGAGCGGCGTCGCGCGGGCCGCAGCATAATCTGCCGCGGTTCGCGCGACAACGACAGGGTCGCCCCGATGGGCGCCATGGTTTCGGGACGGCGGCGCGGCGGCACCCGGTACAATCGTCCCCATAATCTGTGGGGCGATACATGCAGCTGAACTCTCTGGTCGACAGCGACCGCCGTCACCTGATCCACCCGGTCAGCGCCTATCGCGCGCATGAAGCGCGCGGCGCGACCGTGTTGAGCGCCGGAGACGGCATGTACCTGACCGACAGCGAGGGCAACCGGCTGCTCGACGCGTTCGCCGGGCTGTGGTGCGTCAACATCGGCTATGGCCAGGAAAGCGTCGTGGCCGCCGCCGCCGAACAGATGCGGCGCCTGCCCTATGCCACCGGCTATTTCTCGTTCGCCAGCGAACCGGCGATCCTGCTGGCGCAGCGGCTGGCCGAACTGTCCCCGCCGGGGCTGGAGCGCGTCTATTTCACGCTGGGCGGATCCGATGCGATCGACTCGGCCGTGCGCTTCATCACGCATTATTTTAACGCCACCGGGCGCCCCGCCAAGAAGCAGATGATCGCGCTGGACAAGGGCTATCACGGGTCGTCATCGACGGGGGCGGGGCTGACCGGGCTGCCCGCCTTCCACCGCCAGTTCGACGTGCCGCATGCGTGGCAGCACCATATTCCGGCGGCCTATCCCTATCGCAGCGCGGCGGGCGACGATCCGCAGGCGGTGATCGACCTGTCCGTGGCGCAACTGCGCGCCAAGGTGGAGGAACTGGGCGCGGAGAATGTCGCGGCGTTCTTTGCCGAGCCGGTGCAGGGATCCGCCGGGGTGATCGTGCCGCCCAAGGGCTGGCTGAAGGCGATGCGCGCGGTGTGCACCGAATTGGACATCCTGCTGGTCGCCGACGAGGTGATCACCGGCTTCTGCCGCACCGGGCCGCTGTTCGCGTGCGAGAGCGAGGGGGTGACCCCCGACCTGATGACCGTCGCCAAGGGCCTGACCGCCGGCTATGCGCCGATGGGTGCGGTGCTGATGACCGATGCGATCTATGCCGGGATCGCGGACGGCCCGGACAACCACCTGCCGGTGGGGCATGGCGTCACCTATTCGGGGCACCCGGTGAGCGCGGCGGTCGGGCTGGAGGTGCTGCGGCTGTACACCGAGGGCGGGATCATGGCCAACGGGCTGGCGCGCGGGCCGCAACTGGGCGCAGGACTGGCCGAGCTGGCGGATCATCCGCTGGTCGGCGACGTGCGCTGCGCCGGGATGCTGGCGGGGCTGGAGCTGGTGTCGGACAAGCGGGCGCGCGCGCGCTTCGACGCGTCGCTGAACATCTCCGACCGGCTGGCGCGCGCGGCCTATGCCAACGGGCTGATCTTCCGCGCCTTCGCGGACGGGACGATCGGGCTGGCACCGGCGATCAGTTGCACCGAGGAGGAGATGGCGATCCTGCTCGCCCGGCTGTCCAAGACGCTTGACGACGTGCTGGCGCAACGCGAGGTACGCGCAGCGCTGATCTAGGATAGATGACCGTTCGTTGGAGAGATAGGCGACGATGAGCCTGGCACCGAAGCTCGACCGGCTGGATTTCAAGATCCTCGCGCACCTGCAGCGCAACGGGCGGGTGACGAACGTCGAACTGGCCGACGCGGTCGGGCTGTCGCCCAGCCCGTGCCTGTCGCGGGTCAAACGGCTGGAGAACAGCGGCTACATCACCGGCTATGGCGCGCATATCGCGCTGGCCAAGCTCGGCTCGACGCTGACCGTGTTCACCGAGGTGACGCTGAAGGATCATCGCAGCGGCGATTTCTCCCGCTTCGAACAGCGCGCGCGCAACGTGCCCGAGATCGTCGAATGCCATCTGGTCAGCGGTGGCTACGACTATCTGGTGCGCTTCATCGCGCGCGACGTCGGCCATTACCAGGAAACGATCGAGGCGATCCTGGAGGCCGATTTCGGCATCGAGAAATATTTCAGCTATATCGTCATCAAGTCGCCGATCATCAAACGCTACGATCCGATCGACAGCCTGTTCGACGATCGCTTTTCCTGACCGAAGGCAAGGGTGCAGCCATGCGGATCGATACCCGCCCGATCGACGCGCTCCTGCCCGAGCTGATCGCGCTCCGCCGCGACCTGCACGCGCATCCCGAACTGGGGTTCGAGGAACATCGCACCGCCGCGATCGTCGCGGAGGCGCTGCGCGCGATCGGGCTGGAGGTGACGACCGGGATCGGCGGCACCGGCGTGGTGGGGACGTTACGCAACGGCGGCGGGAACGGCTCGCTGGGCTTTCGCGCCGACATGGACGCATTGCCCTTCGCCGAGGAAACCGGGCTGGCCTATGCCAGCACGCGCGCGGGCGTCTTCCACGGATGCGGGCATGACGGGCATACCGCGACGCTGCTGGGCGCGGCGCGCCATCTGGCGGCGACGCGCGAGTTCTCGGGGACGGTGCATTTCATCTTCCAGCCCGCCGAGGAGGGGCTGGGCGGTGCCCGCGCGATGGTGCGCGACGGATTGTTCGAACGCTTCCCCTGCGACCGGGTCTTCGCGCTCCACAACTGGCCGGACCTGCCGCTGGGCGCGGCGCGGACGCGGGCGGGCCCGATCATGGCCGCCGCCGACAAGTTCACGATCACGCTGACCGGGCGCGGCGGCCATGCCGCGATGCCGCACCAGACCCCCGACGCGATCCTGGCGGCGAGCGAGCTGGTCCAGCAACTGAATACGATCGTCGCGCGGCGCGTGCCGGCGATGCGCTCGGCGGTACTGTCGGTGACGAAGATCGCGGGCGGGCATGCGCACAACGTGCTGCCCGCGTCGGTATCGATCATGGGGACGGTGCGGACCTTCGACGTGGCGGTGCAGGACCGGATCGAGGCATCGATCCGCGCGATGGCCGCCGGCGTGGCGCTATCGACCGAGACCGAGATCGCGGTCGCCTATGACCGTTATTATCCGGCGACGATCAACGACGCGGATGCCGCCGCCTGCGCGCTGGCGGCGGCCCGCGCGGTATGCGACGACGTGGACGTCGCGCCCGATCCGGCGTTCACCTCGGAGGATTTCGCCTTCATGCTAGCGGAGCGGCCCGGCGCCTATCTGTGGATGGGCCAAGCCGACTCGACCCATGCCGCGCCGCTGCACCATCCCGGCTACGATTTCAACGAAGGCGTTCTGCCGCTGGGCATCGCGTGGTTCACCGCGCTGGCGGAGCAATTGCTGCGCCCCGAGTGAGCGACCGGGCGGCATTTCATGCGCCGCCCCGTGATGTTTCATTTCGAAGACGGATGCGTGCGCGGCGCTTTTCGCAATTAAATGCTTTCGCGCGCGCGCATAGTGGTGGTGCCAACAGACGCCTGCTCGCACAGCGGACCTTCAGACGCTTTCCCGCCGGGAAAGTTCCGAACAGAGGATGCGGCGAAACGGGCGCGGGAGGACGGCACGGCCATGATCGCCACGGGGGAAAATCGATGACCTACCGCAACCTGCTCCTGATCGGTGCCGCACTCGCCGCCGGCGGGGCCGCACGTTCCGCCATGGCGCAGGAGGCGCCCGCCGCCCCGCCCCAGCGCGACGTGACGACCACCGCCGACACCACCGGCGGCGAGGCGACGCAGGAGGACGTGACCGTCACCGCGCAACGCCAGCAATATGTCAGCCAGGTGCCCACGATCGAGGTGCCGCAGAGCATTCAGGTGCTGTCGGGCGAGACGCTGCGCGCCGCCGGGATCACCCGGCTGGACAATGCGCTGGACTTCGCCAGCGGCATCGCGCGCCAGAACAACTTCGGCGGCCTGTTCGACAGCTTCGCGTGTCGCGGCTTCGCCGGCGACGAGAACACCGCGAGCAATTACCTGGTCAACGGCTTCAACGCGGCGCGCGGCTATGGCGGCGCGCGCGACACCTCCAACGTCGACCGGGTGGAGATCCTGAAGGGTCCGCAATCGGCGCTGTTTGGGCGCGGCGAGCCGGGCTGCACGATCAACATCGTGTCGAAGAAACCCTATTTCGACCTGGGCGGCAGCACGACCCTGTCGGGCGGCAGCTTCAACACGTTCCGCAGCGAGGGCGACGTGAACGTGCCGCTGTCGCAGCATCTGGCGGTGCGCGTGACCGGCGCGGCGGAGGCCGGCGACAGTTTCCGCGAGACGATCTCGAGCCGCAAGTACACCATCACCCCCTCGGTGCTGGCGCGGCTGGGGTCGGACACGTCGCTGTCGTACGAGCTGGAATATATCCACCAGGAAGTGCCGTTCGATCGCGGCATCGTGGCGGTGAACGGCAATCTGAAGGTGATCCCGCGCACGCGCTTCCTGGGTGAGCCCGGCGACGGGCCGATCCGCATCCGCGCGCTGGGCCACCAGGCGCAATTGCAGCACGATTTCAGCGACAATTGGTCGCTGATCCTGGGCGCCGGCTATCGCGACACCGAGTTCAAGGGCTTCTCCACCGAGCCCGAGCTCGCGGCGGGGCGGCAGAAGCTCTACCGCGACGGGCGGACGCTGTCGCGGATCCGGCGGCGGCGCGACTATAGCACCACCGACCTGACGGTGCGCGGCGAGCTGAGCGGCAAGTTCGAGACGTTCGGCATGACGCACCACATGATCGCCGGCGCGGATTGGGACGATTTCGAGATGATCGTGACCCAGGGGCGCTATCGCCCGCCCGCGATCGCGGCGCAGACGAATGCGACGATCGGCAACAGCGTCGACATCTTCGCCCCCGCTTATGGCAAGCTGCCCGCGACGGTGACGTTCCAAGACAACCGGGAACGGCAATATTCCTATGGCCTGTACGTGCAGGATCAGATCGACGTCACCGAGAAGCTGAAGCTGCGCGCGGGCGTCCGCTACGATAATTTCGAGCAGATCATCGACAATCGCCTGACCGGGACGCGCGGCGGGCAGCGCAAGACCGCGATCAACCCGCAGGTCGGCGTCGCCTATGTCCTGTCCGACGCCGTGTCCTTCTACGCCAATTACGGCGAGGGTTTCCGCCCGAATACCGGCACGTCGTTCACCAACCAGCCGTTCACCCCCGAGCGCACCAAATCCTACGAGGCGGGCGTGAAGCTGGCGCTGCTCGATGGGCATCTGACCGGCACGCTGGCGGGGTTCAAGACCGACAAGACCAACGTGCTGAGCGCCGATCCGGTCAACGCCGGCTTCTCGCTGGCGGTGGGCAAGGCGCGCAGCAAGGGCATCGAGCTCGAGATGTCGGGCAAGCTGCCCGCCGACTTCCGCGTGCAGCTGAACTATTCGTACATCGACGCCGAGGTGGCGGCGGACGCGTTCGACCCCAATTTCGGCCTGTCGCTGCGCAAGGGCGATCCGCTGATCAATATCGCGCCGCACAGCGGCAGTGCGTTGCTGTTCAAGGATTTCGACCTGGGCGGCGCGGCGGTGACGCTGGGCGCGGGGGTGAATTACGTCGGGCGGCGGCTGGGCGAGACCGGGTTCAAGTTCGCCGACGGCTCGTTCTTCTACCTGCCGGCCTATACGCTGACGCGGGTGATGGCGTCGATCATGCCGACCGATCACATCAAGCTGTCGGGCGAGGTCACGAACGTGTTCGACACGCAATATTTCCCCAGCTCCTATTCGCGGCTGTGGGTGGCGCCGGGCGCGCCGCGCCAGTTCATGCTGCGCGCCGGCTATACGTTCTGACGATGCGACGCGCGCGTGGTCCGTCCACGCCCCCGCGCGGCAGCTTGTGTCGCCGCCGGTCGGCTTCGCCGCACGACCCCGCACGCCAGGCCACGGATACGGCGGATGTTGCCATGGCGCGCGCATCATAACAGGACGGGCAGCGCATATCGCGACAGCATGGGGACGAAGAATGGGCGCCACCGCCGCTGCCGGGCCGATAACGATCGGCACCGGTCTCGCCAGACCGGCCGCCGCCGCGCGGCCACGCCTGCAAGGCATCGACGCGCTGCGCGGGCTGGTGATGATCGTGATGCTGCTGGATCACGTCCGCGAGACATGGTTCGTCCACGTGCCGGTGGCCGACCCGATCGACGCGCAGAGCGCGCCGGTCGCGCTGTTCCTGGCCCGGTTGCTGGTGAGCATCTGCGCGCCGGTGTTCGTCGCGCTGACCGGGCTGGGCGTCTACCTCTATCGCGCCAACCACACGCTGGCCGAGACGACGCACTATCTGGT
Organism: uncultured Sphingomonas sp.; assembly: GCA_913777325.1. GTDB lineage: Bacteria > Pseudomonadota > Alphaproteobacteria > Sphingomonadales > Sphingomonadaceae > Sphingomonas. The sequence goes on from CAJYSA010000050.1 coordinate 25,661, forward strand.
GACGCGCGGGCTGGTGCTGATGGCGTTCGACGTCTTCTATCTGTCCGAACTCTATTGGGGGATCGCGGCCCCGACGCTGTGGCTGCAGGTGATCTGGTGCATCGGCGTGTGCATGATCGTGCTGGCGGCGCTGATCCGGCTGCCGCACCGCGCGCTGATCGCGATCGGGCTGATCATCGTGTTCGGGCACAACCTGCTCGATCCGATCCGCTTCGCGCCGGGCGATCCGCTGTTCGTGCCCTGGGCGCTGCTGCACCAGCGCGACGCCATCGCGCTGCCGATCGGGCTGACGCTGAAGACCAGCTATCCGGTGCTCGCGTGGATCGGCGTCATCCTGCTCGGCTATGGCATCGGGCCGTGGTTCCTGCCGCAGGTCGCCCCGCAGGAGCGCCAGCGGCGATTGCTGCGGCTGGGCATCGCGATGCTGGCGCTGTTCCTCGTCGTGCGCGGGATCAACGTGTACGGCGACACGCCGTGGTTCGTGGTGGAGGGCAGCGCGGGCCGCACCGCCATGAGCTTCTTCGCGCTCACCAAATATCCGCCCTCGCTGCTGTTCCTGCTGCTGACGCTGGGGACCGGCGTGCTGTTGCTGGTGGCGTGCGAGCGCTTCCGCGACGCGCGGATCGTGCCCGCGCTGGCCGTGTTCGGGGCGGCGCCGATGTTCTTCTACCTGTTGCACCTGACGATATTGCGCATCCTGTATCACAGCGCGCTGGCGATCTACGGACCGAACCAGGGGACGCTGTTCGGCGTCGACGATTATCACTGGGTCTTGCTGTGGTATGTCGCGCTGATCGTGCCGCTGTATTTCCCGACCGTCTGGTTCTCACGTCTGAAGAAGCGGCGGCGCGACATCGCCTGGCTGAAGTATCTGTGATGCCGCCGCCCGCCCCCGCCCTCCCGGAGCGTCGCCGATGAAGATGCAGCCGTATTGGATCGACACCGCACGCCCGTTCGCGGCCGGCATCGACGCCGGGCCGGAAGGCGACGCCGATGTCGTGGTGGTCGGCGCGGGCTTCACCGGGCTGTCGGCGGCGCTGGCGCTGGCGAAGAAGGGCGCGAAGGTCGTCGTGCTGGAGGCGGGACGCGTCGCCAATGCCGCGTCGGGCCGCAACGGCGGCATGTGCAACAACGGCTTCGCGCAGGATTACGGCGGCATGTGCGCGCGGCTGGGCACCGAGCGCGCCAATCTGTTGTACCGCGCGTTCGACGCCGGGGTCGACAAGGTGGAATCGATCATCGCGCAGGAGGGCATCGACTGCGACTTCCGCCGTGTCGGCAAGCTGAAGCTGGCGGCCAAGCCGGCGCATTTCGACAAATTGGTGCGGTCGCAGGAATTGCTGGCGCGCGAGGTCGATCCCGACACGCGGATCGTGGCGCGTGCCGACCTGCGCGACGAAATCGGATCGGACCGCTATTTCGGTGGCCTGATCTACGAAAAGGGTGCCGGGCTGCATATGGGCCGTTTCGGCCAGGGGATGGCCGAGGCGGCGGTGCGCCACGGCGCGGTGATCCACGAGAACAATCCGGTCATCGCCCTGCGCCGGCTGGGTGGACAGGCGCACGAGGTGGTGACGCCGAGGGGGACGATCCGCGCCCGGCAGGTGCTGCTGGCGACGGGCACGTCGCGGGTGGGGCCACTGGGCTGGGTGCGGCGGCGGATCATCCCGGTGGGTGCCTATCTGATCGCGACCGAGCCGTTGCCGACAGACGTGCTCGACCGACTGACGCCGCGGCGGCGGATGACCACCGACACGAAGAACTTCGTCGCCTATTTCCGCACGACCCCCGACGACCGCATCCTGTTCGGCGGACGCGCGCGCTTCTCCAGCCGGTCCGACCCAGCGTCCGACGCCCGTGCGGGCGCGATCCTGCGCCAGACGATGATCGGGGTGTTCCCCGAACTCGCCGACACGCAAATCGATTATTGCTGGGGCGGGATGGTCGACATGACGCGCGACCGCCTGCCGCGCGCGGGCGAGCGCGACGGGCTGTTCTATTCGCTGGGCTACAGCGGGCACGGCACGCAGATGTCGACCTATATGGGCGCGATCATGGCCGAGGTGCTGGACGGGCGCGCCGAGCTGAACCCATGGCGCGAGTTCGACTGGCCGGCGATCCCGGGCTATTTCGGTCGCCCGTGGTTCCTGCCCTTCGTCGGCGCCTATTATCGCTATCAGGATCTCGTGCGATGACCGGTGCGGTCGAGACGGGGGCCGGCGTCATCCAGCCGGGGCTGTATATCGACGGCGGCTGGCAGGATGCGTCCGGCGCGGCGACGCTGCCGGTGGTCAATCCCGCGACCGAGGCGGAAATCGCCACCGTGGCGGCGGGGACGGTCGCCGATCTGGACCGCGCAGTGGCCGCCGCGCGCGCGGCCTTTGCCGGATTCGCCGCGACACCGGTCGCGGCGCGATGCGCGATGCTGGAGCGCATCCACGCGCTGATCCTCGAACGGGCCGAGCCGTTGGCACGGGCGCTGACGCAGGAGATGGGCGCGACGATCAGCCATGCGCGTGGCGCGCACGTGCCGCTGGCGGCGGCGCACGTGCGCGTCGCCGCCGACCTGCTCGCCGATTATCCGTTCCTGACGATGCGCGGGACGACCGCGATCGTGCGCGAGCCGATCGGGGTCTGCGGGCTGATCACGCCATGGAACTGGCCGCTGTACCAGATCACCGCCAAGGTGGCGCCGGCGCTGGCGGCGGGCTGTACCGTGGTGCTGAAGCCCAGCGAGCTCTCACCGCTGAGCGCGTTGCTGTTCGCGCAGATCGTGCACGATGCGGGCGTGCCGCGCGGCGTCTTCAACCTGGTCAACGGGACGGGGGCGGCGATCGGCGCGGCGATGGCGGCGCACCGCGACATCGACATGATCTCAATCACCGGATCGAACCGCGCCGGCGTGCTGGTGGCGCAGGCCGCCGCGCCGACCGTCAAGCGCGTGACGCAGGAACTGGGCGGCAAATCCCCCAACATCTTGTTGCCGGATGCCGATCTGGCGCGCGCCGTACCGCTCGGCGTGATGGCGGCGTTCCGCAACGTCGGCCAATCGTGCAGCGCGCCGACGCGGATGATCGTGCCCCGCGCGCGGCTGACCGAGGTGGAGGCGATCGCGCGCGCGACCGCGTCGGCGATCACGGTCGGCGATCCCGCCGACGAGGCGACGACGATGGGGCCGATCGCCAATGCCGCGCAGCACCGCCGCGTGGCGGCGATGATCGCCACCGGCATCGCGGAGGGCGCGACGCTGTTGTGCGGGGGACCGGGACGACCGCCGGGCCACCATCGCGGCTATTTCGTGCGCCCGACGATCTTCACCGGCGTGACCAGCGACATGCGGATCGCGCAGGAGGAGATTTTCGGCCCGGTACTCGCGATCATCCCCTATGACGAT
>CAJYSA010000051.1 GCA_913777325.1 uncultured Sphingomonas sp.
AAGGGCTTCGTCACCGCGCGCTGGGCGCGGTCGTCGGCGAGGCGAAGCGGGTGCAGATGGCGCAGGCGCGCCGGCTGCAACTGGCCGCCGAGGTCGGCGCGACGCCCGCGCTGCTGCTGCGCCGCCCGACCCGCGACGGCAGCGATCCCGCCACCGCGCCATCACCGGCGGTGACGTGGTGGCGGATCGCGCACGCCCCCTCGCCCCCGGTGCCGTGGGGCGGGCTGGGCCGCGCGTGCTGGCAGGTCGCCTGCGTCCGGCAACGCGGCGGCGATCCCTTCGAACTCTTGCTGGAGGGCTGCGATGAAACGGGTCGCCTCGCTCTACCTGCCCAGCTGGTCGATCGACCGGTTGCGGCGGATCGAGCGCCGCGCCGCGCGCTCGGCTGAGGCCGACGGTCGCGGCGCCTTCGCCGCGCTGGGCGCCGATGCGGCGGTCGAGCGCGCGCAGCAATGCTCCGTCCCGCGCGGCGGCGGCTGGCGCCCGGGTGCGCGCTGGGCGCGGACCGATCCCGGCAGCGGACTGGCGGAAACGCGCGACCAGGTGGAGGCGGCGGTCGCGGCGCTTCCCGCGCATCGCCGCCCCGCGCAGCGCGAGCTGGGCCGCACCAGCGAGGCGGTCACCGCCCCGTATCGCGAGCTGTCGCGCCGTACCGAGGGCGCGCAGCCGCTGTTCCGTCCCGGCACGCGCGGCTGGCAGGGCGAGGAGCTGCAACACACGGTCGATGCGCTGCCCGCGCACCGCCGCCCGTCGCTGCAGGAATTGTCGCGCAAGACCGAGCTGGTCGACCATCCGTTCCGCCCGATGCCCGCCGACGAATCGGGCCTCGTGGCGCCGCGCCGCCGCAGCGCGCGCGACGGTCATCGCGGCGAGGCGGGCTATGTCGCCCCGCCCCATGTGGCGCAAAGCCTGAAACAGCGTGCGGCGCTGCCGGGGGTGCAATTCCCCGGCGAAGGCCCGCATCCCGACGATCACGGCAAGCGCGCCCCCACCGGCTCCGGCTCCGGCCAAGGCCGCTTCTTCCAGACCGGGCGCACGCTGGGCAGCGTCGTGGCGCGCGTCTGCGCGGATACCGATGATCCGGCACCCGGCGCCGCCGCGGACGAACCGCCGCTGGTCACGGTCGAGCGCAGCGGCACGCGCATCACGATCGCCGCCGCCAATGCCGCCGCCGGCGCGCTGGGGATCGGCCCGGGCGCCGCGCTCACCATGGCGCGCGCGCAGGTGCCCGGGCTCGACGTGCGCGAGGCGGCGCCCGCGCGCGACGCCGCCGACCTCGCCGCGCTGGCCACGCTGCTGGCGCGCCGCTGGGCACCGACCGTCGCGATCTCCGACACCGACGGCCTGTTCGTCGACCTCACCGGGGTCGCGCACCTTCACGGCGGCGAGGCGCGCTTTTGCCGTCGGCTGCTGCGGCTGCTGGCGCGCTATGGAATCGCCGCGCGCGTCGCGGTCGCCGACACCGCCGGCGCCGCCTGGGCGCTCGCCCGGTTCGGCACGCACGATGCGGTGCAGGTCGTCGCCCCCGGCGGGCAGACGGCGGCGCTGGCGCGGCTGCCGGTCGCCGCGCTGCGGCTGGCGCCACCCGCGCTGGAGCTGCTCGCGCGGCTGGGCATCGACGCCATCGGCCAGCTCAGCGACCTGCCGCGCGCGCCGCTCGTCCGCCGCTTCGGTCGCGCGATCGCCGACCGGATCGATCAGGCGCTCGGCCACGCGCCCGAACCGTTCGAGCCGATCGTCCCGCCGACGCGCATCGCGGTCGAACAGCGCTTCGTCGAGCCGATCGCCACGCCCGAGGCGATCGAACATTGGCTGCGCGAGTTGATGGCGCGGCTCGCGACCGCGCTCGCCAAGGCCGGTCAGGGCGCGCGCGTCGTGGAGATGATCGCCGCGCGCGTCGATGGCGTGCCGCAACGGCTGCGGCTCGGCTTCGCGCGCGCCACCCGCGATGCCGCGCACATGCTGCGCCTCACGCTGCGCCGCATCGAGGAGATCGAGCCGGGCTATGGCATCGATGCGATCGCGCTTCTCGTCCATCGCGCCGATCCGCTCGGGGCCGAGACGCTGGCACCCGCGCTCGCCGACGAAGCGGTGCCCGATCTCGCCCCCTTGATCGACGCGCTCGCCAATCGCATCGGGGCCGATCGGCTCTGGCGCGTCATGCCGGTCGAAAGCGACGTGCCCGAACGCTCGTGGATGCGCACCGCGCCGCTCGATCCGCCATGTCGCGAGGTGCGCGCGCTCCGCCACGACGACGTCCGCCACCTCGATGCGCGCGCGCCCGATCACCCGTGGCACCCGCGCTGGCCGCGCCCGGTGCTGCTGCTGCGCCGCCCGGAACCGATCGACCATGTCCTCGCCGAATTGCCCGACCAGCCGCCCAAGCGCTTCAGCTGGCGCGGCATCACGCACCGCATCGTCCATGCCGAGGGGCCGGAGCGGATCGCGGGCGAATGGTGGCGCCGCGCGCCCGAACGGCTGGCGGTGCGCGACTATTTCCGTGTCGAGGACGAGGCGGGGCAGCGCTTCTGGCTGTTCCGTCGCGGTGACGGCCTGCGCGGCGAAACCGGCGATCTCACATGGTTCCTCCACGGGCTGGGCAATTGAGGATGTCGGCCAGCCACGGCGTCATTGCGAGCGCAGCGAAGCGATCCAGGGCGCCCTGGTCCGGCAATGCATCGAGCCGCTACGCTCGCGATGACGGACGAAGGCGGCCATGACCTATTCCGAACTCCAGGTCGCGACGCACTTCTGCTTCCTGCGCGGCGTGTCGTCGTGCGAGGAACTGTTCGCCACCGCCGCCGAGATGCGCCTGCCCGCGCTCGGCATCACCGATCGCAATTCGGTCGCCGGGATCGTCCGCGCGATGGTCGCCGCCGAACAGGCCTCGGCACAGGCAAATCCGGTGCGGATGGTCGCCGGGTGCCGGCTCGATCTCGTCAGCGGCGCATCGCTGCTGGTCTGGCCACAGGATCTCGCGGCCTGGAGCCGGCTCACCCGGCTGCTGACGATCGGGAAGGCGCGCGCCCGCCCGCAGCATGGCGAGAAAGGCCGCTGCTTCCTGCATTGGGAGGATGTCGCCGCGCACGCCGCCGGCTTGGTCGCGGCGCTGGTTCCCGGCGCGGACGGCGCCGACCCCGGCGAGCTGCGCTGGATGGCGGACCTGTTCGGGGCCGGCTCGGGCGATCCGCGCGGGCACGTCTGCCTGACGCAGCGCCGCCGCCCCGACGATGCGCGCCGCCTGTTCGAGGCCGCCGCCGCCGCCCGCCGTCACGGGTTGTCGCCGCTCGCCACCGGCGACGTGCTCTATCACCATCCCGACAAGCGCATGATCCAGGACGTCGTCACCGCGATTCGCGAGAAGACCACGATCGACGATCTCGGGCTGCGCCGCGAACGTTCCGCCGATCGCTGCCTCCACCCACCGCATGAAATGGCGCGGCGCTTCGCGCGCCTGCCCGACGCGCTCGCCGCGATACCGGCGGTGGTCGAACGCTGCACCTTCTCGCCGCGCGACCTGCGCGATCAATATCTGTACCCGGAAGAGGCCGTGATGGCGGGGCAGACGCCGCAACAGGCGCTGGAGAAACTCGCCACCCGCGCGCTCGACCGGCGCTTCGACGGCGCGGTGCCGCGGGACTATCGCGCGCTGCTCGCCAAGGAACTCGGGCTGGTCGCGAAGCTGAACTACGCCGCCTATTTCCTCACCGTCCATTCGATCGTGGAATATGCGCGCAGCCAGGACATCCTGTGCCAGGGGCGCGGCTCGGCGGCCAATTCGGTGATCTGCTTCGTGCTCGGCATCACCTCGATCGATCCGATCGTGCATCAATTGCTGTTCGAGCGTTTTCTGTCGGAAAACCGCGCCGAGCCGCCCGATATCGACATCGATTTCGAACATGAGCGGCGCGAGGAAGTGATCCAGTGGATCTACGAGACCTATGGCCACGATCATGCCGCGCTGACGGCGGTGGTCAGCCGCTTTCGCGCGCGCGGCGCGGTGCGCGAGGTGGGCAAGGCGCTCGGCCTGCCCGAGGACATGACCGGCGCGCTCGCCGGACAGGTATGGGGCTGGTCGGAGGAAGGCGTCGCCGATCGCCATGTCGATGCGCTCAACCTCGATCGCGGCGACCCGCGCCTCGCGCTCACGCTGGAGCTGGCGCGCGAGCTGATCGGCACGCCGCGCCATCTGTCGCAGCATCCCGGCGGCTTCGTCCTCACCCGCGACCGGCTCGACGCCTTGGTCCCGATCGAGCCCGCCGCGATGGCCGATCGCCGCGTGATCGAATGGGAAAAGGAGGATGTCGAGGAAGCGGGGATGATGAAGGTCGATATCCTGGGGCTGGGGATGCTCGGCTGCATGCGCCGCGCCTTCGATCTGCTCGCCCGCCACAAGGACGTTCACCTAACGCTCGACCATCCCGATCTGCAGACCGACGATCCGGCGACCTTCGCGATGATCCAGAAGGCCGATACGCTCGGCGTCTTCCAGATCGAGAGCCGGGCGCAGATGGCGATGCTGCCGCGCATGCTGCCGGTCAATTTCTACGATATCGCGATCCAGGTCGCGATCGTCCGGCCCGGCCCGATCCAGGGCGACATGGTCCACCCGTATCTGAAGCGCCGCGAACAGAAGCGCCGCAATCCCGCGATCGAATTCGATTATCCCTCGCCGGAGCTGAAGGCGGTGCTCGGCAAGACCTATGGTGTGCCGCTGTTCCAGGAACAGGCGATGAAGGTCGCGATCGAGGGCGCGGGCTTCACCCCGGCGCGCGCCGACGAGCTGCGCAAGGCGATGGCGACGTTCAAGTACACGCAGGGCGTCGGACAGTTCAAAACCGAGCTGATCGAGGGGATGGCGAAGAAAGGCATCGGCCCCGATTTCGCCGAACGGCTGGTCAAGCAGATCGAGGGGTTCGGCTCCTACGGCTTTCCCGAAAGCCACGCCGCCTCCTTCGCGAAGATCGCTTATGCGTCGAGCTGGATGAAATGCCACCACCCGGACGTCTTCTGTTGCGCGCTGCTCAACGCGCAGCCGATGGGCTTCTACGCGCCGGCGCAGATCGTCCGCGACGCGCGCGACCATGGCGTCGCGATCCACCCGGTCTGCGTGGTCGACAGCGAATGGGACACGCGACTGGTCGCTGAGGGCGCCGCCCCGGGCACCGCGCGCCTGCCGCTGCGGCTGGGGATGCGCATCGTGCAGGGGGTTGCCGCGCTGGACGTCGCGCGGATCATCGCCGCGCGCGGGGCCGCGCCGTTCCGCTCGATCGAGGATCTCTGGCGCCGCTCGGGCGTGCCGCTCGCCACGCTGGAGAAGCTGGCGAAGGCCGATGCCTTCCATGCGCTCGGGCTCGATCGGCGTCAGGCGTTATGGGCGATCCGCGGGCTGGGCGAGACGCCGCTGCCGCTGCTGGAGGCCGCCGAGCGCCGCGAGCCGCCGGTCAGCCTGGTGCCGCTGACCGCCGGGCGCGAGGTGGTGGAGGATTATCGCGCCACGCAGCTCACGTTGCGCCAGCATCCATTGTTCTTCCTGCGCGAACGGCTGGCGCGGCAACGCGTGATTCCCTGTGCGCAGCTTGGCGACACGCGCGACGGGCGCCGCGTCGAACTGGCCGGCATTATCCTCGTCCGCCAGAAACCGGGCTCGGCCAAGGGCGTGCTGTTCATCACGATCGAGGACGAGACCGGCGTCGCCAACATCATCCTGTGGCCCGACCGGTTCGAGGCGCAGCGGACCGTCGTGATGTCCTCGGCGATGATCGGCGTCACCGGTGTCGTCCAGCGGGAGGGCGCGGTGATCCATGTCATCGCCGATCGCATCCACGATCGTACCGCGATGCTGCGCGAGGTCGGCGACATCGACTTGCCCCGCCTCACCAGTCGCGGCGACGGCGCCACCCATCCCGGCGCGCCCGATCGCGGCGATCCGGGCTGGAAGACGCGGGTGCGCAGCGACTATCATCCGCCGTTCCGAAACGGCTGCGATCCCGAAGACGTCATCCCGATCCGCAGCCACGACTTCCATTAAGTCATGGACATTTCACGATGACGTCACGACCATGCTCGCAACGTCCTCGACATCTTGACCCGGATCAAGGAGGTGTAACAATATTCTGCTGCATCTTTGCCAGGATTGCGCCATGGGGCGACGATGGACGATCCGGTCTTTCAGCTGGTCTATCAGAGTCGCGCGACCCGGCCGCTCGACAATGTCGAGCTGGATCGTCTCGCGCTGTCCGCCGCCACCTTCAACCGCCAGCATCACGTCACCGGCCTGCTGCTCTATGACGGCAGCCGCTTCATCCAGGCGCTGGAGGGAACGCATGACGCGGTGACGCTCGCGATGAAGCGGATCGACGTCGATCCGCTTCACGATTCGATCGCCTATGTCGAACGCCGCTTCGTGGCGCGCCGCCAGTTCGGTGGCTGGGCGATGGACGTGCGCCGCGTGCATGATGGCGAAAGCGCGCAGGCGTTCCTCGCCGATCTCCGCCGCACGCTGGCGACGGTCGAGGATCACCGCCTCGTCGCCGCGTTCATCGGCTTCGCGCTGCTGGGCCGCCCGGAACTGCGCGCCCGCCGCTCGCCGCCGGGCGAGCGCGAGCGCGCCTGAGCCGTCAGCCGACCGTCTGCTCGATCGTGCCGAAGATCGGGTGGTGGCGATCGTCCTCCATCCAGATCCGCACCGTGTCGCCGCTCGCCAGATACGGCGTCGTCGCCGTGCCCTGCGCGATCGTCTCAATCATCCGTAGCTCGGCCAGGCAGGAATAGCCGACCCCGCCCTCCGCCACCGGACGCCCCGGCCCGCCGTCGGCATCGCGGTTCGATACCGTCCCCGATCCCACGATCGTCCCCGCCGACAGCGCGCGAGTCTTGGCGGCGTGCGCGATCAGCGTGCCGAAGTCGAAGGTCATGTCCTCGCCCGCATCGGCGCGGCCGAACGCGGCGCCGTTCACCTCCACCAACAGCCGGCGGTGCAGCTTGCCGTCCTTCCACCACTCGCCCAACGCCGCCGGGGTCACGAACACCGGCGAGAAGGCGGAGGCCGGCTTGGACTGGACGAAGCCGAACCCCTTGGCCAGTTCGGGCGGGATCAGGTTGCGCAGCGACACGTCGTTGGTCAGCCCCACCAGCCGGATCGCGTCCAGCGCCTGTTCGCGCGTCGCGCCCAGCGGCACGTCGCCGGTGACGACCACCACCTCGCCCTCCAGGTCGCAGCCCCATTGCGCGTCGGCCAGCGGGATCGCGTCGCGCGCGCCCAGAAAGCCGTCCGACCCGCCCTGGTACATCAGCGGATCGTGCCAGAAGCTGTCGGGAAGCTCCGCCCCGCGCGCCTGCCGCACCAGCGCGACATGGTTCACATAGGCCGATCCGTCGAGCCACTGGTACGCGCGCGGCAGCGGCGCGGCGGCGTCATGTTCGTGGAAACGCGCGCGCGGGATCGCCTCGTTGCGCAGGTCGATCGCCAGCAGTTCCAGCGCGGGGGCGATCCGCTCCCAATCGTCCAGCGCGGCCTGCAGCGTCGCGCAGATATGCCCCGCATCGGCATACCAGGCCAGATCGTCCGACACGACGACCAGGCGACCGTCACGCCCCTGCTTCAGACTGGCGAGTTTCATGCGCTACCTCTCCTTGTTCTGGCATGGTTGTAACCGCGCCGCGCGCGCGCCGCTACAGTTGCCGCAGCAACAGCCGCGCGCGCCCGATCACCTCCATTTCGCGCGCGGGCACGCGCTCGACCGGCCAGAGCGGATTGTCGCTGCGCACCTCCACCACGTCGCCGTGCGGCACCAGCCGCTTGACCGACACCAGCTCGCCGCGCCGCCACACATAGATCGCGCCGCGTGACACCAGCCGCCGCGCGTCGCGATCGATCAACAGCCGGTCGCCGTCGCGCAGCGTCGGCGCCATCGAGTCGCCGCTCACCGTGATCAGCGACGCCGCCCCCGCCGCGACCCCGGCGGCACGCAGCGCGGACTGCGGCACCGCCTCGGCGCGGATCAGTCGTTCCTCGGCCACGCGCCCCGCCCCGGCGGCGGCGCTCACCGCCAGCCAGGGCACCGCGACATCCGGCACGAGCGGCGCGGGCGCGCCCAGCAGCATTTCGTCGATGCCCAGGAAGTCGGCGAGCATCCGCCGCTCGCGCTCGGGCAGCACGCGCGGCGATCCGCGGTTCACGAATTGCCCCAGATACGCCTGGTTGCGCCCCAGCATCCGCGACAGTGCCGACAACGCGACGCCCCGCGTTCGCGCGGCATTCGCCAGAGCCTGCTGCGGAGTGTCGTTCATCCACGTATCCTAGGCTGAGGATTTTTCCTCGACAAGAAGAACAAAGGAGAACATATAAGGAACATCGGAGTCGAGGAGATGATCCATGTGTCTGATGAGCGAGATCGACAGCTATTTGCAGCGCACCGGCGTCGCCGAAACCACGTTCGGGCGGCGCGCGGTCAACGATCCCCGGCTGGTGCGCGATTTGCGTCGTGGTCGCGTGCCCGGGCCGCTGCTGCGCGCGCGGATCGAGGCGATCCTCACGGCGCGCCGCCAGTGACCGCAGGGCATTTCGAGCGCGCGCTCGCCCGCTCCGCCGCGCGCGCCGGCGCGACGCTGTCGGTCGACAGCCACCGCGCGGTCGCGTGGCACAGCGCCACCTTCTCCGGCGACCGCCACGAACTCACGCTTCGCGCCGCCGCCGATCCCGCGCTTGATGCGTGGACCGCCGGCTTCGCGCAGCTCGATCTGGGCATGCGCGGCCATCTCCTCGCGGACCTGCGCGTCGCGGCGCGCGAGCGTCACGGGTCGCACATCGTGTTGCGGGTCGAAGGGCTGACGGTCGCCTGCGCGCCCCGCTAGGCGCCGGCGTCGCCGCCGCTACCGCGCCGGTATCCGGTGCAGCGTCTGCTCCAGCACCATCGGATCGACGAATCCCGCCACCGACAGTCTCGTGCAGCGCCCCAGCGCGCCCGGATCGAAGGCGCTGAGCGGCAGGTTCAGGTCAAGCGGCAGCACGCGCTCGGGCGGCGGAGCCATCCACGCGCACGGCGTCTCCGGCGCCGATCGTCGCCGCCACATCGGCAATCGCGCCGCGACATCGCGCAGCGACTCGAGAACGTGAACGCCGTGCACGGCGCGGGGGCGGGCCAGGGTCTCGTCGAACATGCCGCTCTGATAGCGTATCAATCGTAACCCTATGGTAAACGTGGCGGTATCCACGTTCGACCACGCCGGCGGCCCGCCGCCGGCGTGTCGTGCCGCGCCTCAATCGGCGTCGGCGAGTTCCTCGGTCAGCGCGTCGATGATCGCCTGGTTGAACGCCGGGATATCGTCGGGCTTGCGGCTGGTGATCAGATTGTCGTCGATCACGACCTCTTCGTTCTCCACCTCGGCGCCGGCATTCTCCAGGTCGGTGCGGATCGAGACGAAGCCGGTCACGCGCCGCCCGTCGATCACGTCCGCCTCGGCGAGCAGCCACGGCGCGTGGCAGATCGCGGCGACGATCTTGTCCTCGTCCATGAACTGCTGGACGATCTCCACCGCGCGTTCCTCGACGCGCAGCTTGTCGGGATTGGCCACGCCGCCCGGCAGCACCAGCGCGTCGTAATCCTCCACATCGACCTCGGCGAGCGTCAGGTCGGGGGTGGCGGTTTCCGCCTTGTTGATGTCGCCTTTCATGCCCTGGATCGGGTCGCGCTTGATCGACGCGAGCGTCACGGTCGCCCCCGCCGCTTCCAGCGCCTTGCGCGGCTCGAACAATTCCACCGTCTCGAATCCGTCGGCGGCGATCATCAGCACGCGCGCCTGCGACAAATCGGCCATGTCAGTCTCCATCACGGAAAGGAAGTTTCCGCCGCCCCAACCCGCCGCGCGCGCCGCGCGTTCCGGAACGATGCGAGGGTCCGCGCATTTCCGATTGGCAAGGGCTTCGACCGGCGGAAGGGCAGCGGTGACGCAGAATATCGTTTTTTGTGAGGACGATGCACCGGGAATTACCCGCAAGCGCACGCGCCATGATGCCTGGGCTTATTACGATGCGCACGGCAAACGGATCACCGATCGCGACGAAATCGACCGGTTGAACGCGATCGGCCTGCCGCCGGCCTATACCGATGCGTGGTTCTGCCCCGATCCGGACGGGCATATCCAGGCGGTCGGCTGGGACGAGAAGGGTCGCAAGCAATATCGCTACCACCTCGGCTTCCGCGCCCAGCAGGAGGCGGCCAAATACGATCTGTGCGCCCCGTTCGGTCGCGCGCTCACCAAGCTGCGCACCCGCGTCGAGGTCGATCTGGAGCGTCGCCGCCACACCAAGGAGCGCACCGTCGCGGCGGTGGTCAAGCTGCTCGACGTCGCCGCGCTGCGCATCGGGAACGAAACCTATGCGAAAACGAACAAGAGCTTCGGCCTCACCACGCTGCGCGACCGCCATGCGCAGATCAGCGGCAGCACCCTGCGCCTGGAATACAAGGCCAAATCGGGCAAGCTGCGGCGCCTGAAGATCACCGACGGCAGCCTCGCGCGCTTCGTGAAGAAATGTCAGGATCTGCCCGGGCAGAAGCTGTTCCAGTATGTTGGCGACGATGGCGCGCCGCACGCGGTCACCTCCTCGGACGTCAACGCCTATATCCGCGACGCGATGGGCGACGGCTTCACCGCGAAGCATTTCCGCACCTGGGGCGCCAGCGTCGTCGCGTTCGAGGCGCTGGTGGAGGCCGATGCCCCGATCGGACTGAAGGCGATGCTGGAGCCGGTGGTCGCGCATCTCGGCAACACCCCCGCGATCGCGCGCAAATCCTACGTCCATCCCGCGCTGATCGAATTGGGGAAGGACAAGGCGGCGCAGGCGCTGTTCCGCCAGTCGCTGCGCCTGCCGCGCGCCACCCATTATCTGACGCGCACCGAGCGCGGGCTGATCGCCTTCCTCGAAGCCAGCGGTGCGTGCGCGCTGAAGGCCGCCTGACATGAGCAATACCCGTACCGCCGCCGCGCCCGCCGCGGCGTTCGACAGCGAGCGCGTCGGCGCGCAGATCGATGCGCTGTTCCGGTCCAGCATCGTCTGGCTGCAACAGAATTGGCTGCACATCCTGATCGCGGTCGGCGTCGGCGTGGTCATCGCGCTGGTGCTGTTCTGGGTGCGCGCCTTCGGCCCCCGCCTCGCGCGGCGCAGCGCGTCGGGCAAGGGCTGGGCGGCGGTGCTCGGTCGCGCGATCGAACGCACCAACGCCTTCTTCATCGTCATGCTCTCGGCCAAGCTGGTCGATGGCTATGCCGCGACCCCGCCCGAGGTCGACAAGACGATCACCTTCCTGTTCACGGTCGCCGCCGTGTTCCAGGCCGCGATCTGGGCGCGCGAGCTGATCCTCGGCGCGATCGAGCACCGCACGCGCGGCGAACATTATTCGGGCGAGGCGCTGATGAGCGCGATGGGGCTGATCCGCCTGCTGGTCAGCTTCGCGGTCTTCGCCATCGCGCTGGTCGTCGTGCTCAGCAATCTCGGCGTCAACGTCACTGGCCTCGTCGCGGGTCTCGGCGTTGGCGGCATCGCGATCGGCCTGGCCGCGCAGGGCATCTTCGCCGATCTGTTCGCCGCGCTCGCGATCATCTTCGATCGCCCGTTCCGGCGCGGTGACAAGGTCAGCTATGGCAACACCAGCGGCGTGATCGAGGCGATCGGGCTGAAGTCGACCCGCATTCGTTCCTTCACCGGCGAATTGCGGATCATCTCCAACCGCAACCTGCTCGACAAGGAAATCCAGAACACGTCACAGCGCGACCATGTCCGCGTCTCCTACACGATCGGCGTCGCCTATGAGACGCCGCCCGACACGCTGGCGCGCGTCCCCGCGATCCTGACCGAACTGGTCGAGGCGGAGGGCGCCAAGGTGGCACGCGCCGGGTTCGAGGCGTTCGGCGCCTCCAGCCTCGACTTCGTGTTGCAGGTCGATACGCCCGGCGACGACTGGGCGACCGCACACGCCACGCGCAACCGCATGCTGGTCGCGATCATCCGCCGTTTCGCGTCCGAAGGGATCGCGATCCCCTACCCCACGCAGACCACCTACACCGCCGCCCCCGACGGCACTTTGGTGATGCCCTATGCGGACCCGCACACCTCGAAGTCACCGACGGGCGCCTAATCAGCCGCACCTTCGTCATTGCGAGCGTAGCGAAGCAATCCGGAGCGTCCGGGTATGGCCCTGGATTGCTTCGCTTCGCTCGCAACGACGGTGGATCGGTCGACGGTCGGTCGGCCATCCCAAAAGCCCCGCTCCCTCCCCGCAAACGCAAAGTTGCTGGCGCCGGCCCACGCGCGGTCGCACCTGATAGCGATGAAGAAACCCTCTTTCACGATGCAGGTGTTCGCCGGCATGGCGATCGGCGTCGCGCTCGGCTTCATCGCCCGGCACGCCCCCGATGGCGCATTGGCCGAAACGCTGCGGCTGACCGGCGAGAGCTTCGTCAAGCTGCTCAAGGCGCTGGTCGTCCCGCTCGTCTTCACCGCGCTTGTCGCCTCGGTCGCGGCGTTGCGCGATCTCGGCAACGCCGCGCGGCTGGTCGGGCAGACGCTGCTGTGGTTCGCGGTCACCGCGCTGATCGCGGTCGCGATCGGCCTCACGCTCGGCACCGTGCTGCAACCCGGCGTGCGCGCGGGTGTCGACGTGGCGAGCGCGGTCGCGCCCGGCACCACCGGCTCGTGGCTCGACTTTCTGCGCGGGCTGATCCCCGGCAATGTCATGGGGCTGGAGGCGTCGACGAAGCTGAAGGACGGCGCCGCGACCACCGGCATCTCGTTCAACGTCCTGCAATTGATCGTCGTCGCGATCGCGGTCGGCGCCGCGGCGGTGAAGGTCGGCGCGGCGGGCGAAGCGTTCCTCTCCGCGAACGCCTCGCTGCTCACGATCTTCCGGCAATTGCTGCGCTGGGTGGTGCGGCTCACCCCCATCGGCACCGCCGGGCTGATCGGCACCGCGATCGTCCGCTATGGCTGGTCGTCGCTGGCGGCGCTGGGCAGCTTCGCGGGCGCGGTCTATCTGGGGCTCGCGCTGGTGCTGTTCGGCGTCTATCCCGCGCTGCTCGCCGCCAACCGGCTGTCGCCGCGCCGCTTCTTCGCCACCGCCTGGCCCGCGATCCAGCTCGGCTTCGTGTCGCGCTCCTCGATCGCGACGCTGCCCGTGACCGAGGATGTCGCGGAAAAGGCGGGCGTGCCGCGCGACTATGCCGCCTTCGCGGTGCCGTTCGCCGCGACCACCAAGATGGACGGCTGCGCCGCGATCTATCCGGCGGTGTCGGCGCTGTTCGTCGCGCAATATTACGGCATCGCGCTCCACGCGCCCGATTACGTCCTGATCGCGCTCGTGTCGGTCATCGGCTCGGCCGCGACCGCCGGGCTCACCGGCGCGCTGGTGATGCTCACGCTCACGCTCACCACGCTCGGCCTGCCGCTGGAGGGGGCCGGGCTGCTGCTCGCGATCGATCCGATTCTCGACATGGGGCGCACCGCGGTGAACGTGGCCGGGCAAATCGTCGTCCCGTTGATCGTCGCGCAGCGTGAGAGGCTGTTATTTTCGGACGTCGAGCGGCCCCTGACGCAACCGGCGTGAACACTTCGGGCCCTGCGACGTTCGTGCGGGCAGTGGCAAGGAGTATGATCGAGATGAAGAAGGCTCTGCTGACGGCGCTGGCAATCGCCACCGTTTCCGCCCCGATGGTCGCCGCGCCCGCCGCCGATGCGCAGCGCCGCGACCGCGATTATCAATGGCATGGCGACCGCGACGATTGGGACGCCTCGCGCGACTATCGCCGCGGCAACTACCGCGAACGCCGCCTGAGCCGCGAGGATCAGGTGTATCGCGGTCGTGACGGTCGCTCCTACTGCCGCCGCAACGACGGCACCACCGGCCTCGTCGTCGGCGGCGCCGGCGGCGCGCTGCTCGGCAACCTCGTCGGCGGCGGCCTGCTCGGCACGCTCGCCGGTGGTGGCGCGGGTGCGCTGCTGGGTCGCGAGATCGATCGCGGCAAGGTGCGCTGCCGCTGATCCCCATGGCCGCGCCGGCCCATCCGCCGGCGCGGCCATCGCCGTTTTAGAAGGTCGGGTTCGCCGATCTTCCCCGTAAAAACCCGTTTTTTCTCGTTCTTGGTTCGCCTCGCCTTGCAGCCCCGTCCATAAACCGCCTAAACAATCCCATCGTGATGGGAGAGGCGCGGATGACGCTGGACGAGATGCAGGCCGCGATCGGTCGTACCAGCACCTCGGCGTGGATCGAGGTGACGCAAGGAATGATCGACGCCTTCGCGGAGGCGACCGGCGATCGTCAGTTCATCCATATCGATCCCGTCCGCGCCGCCGCCACACCCTTCGGCACCACCGTCGCGCATGGCTTCCTCACCCTGTCGCTGCTGCCGCGCATGATGGCGGAGACGCCCGATCTGCCGCAGCTCGATCCCGCGACGATGTACGTCAATTACGGCGGCGATCGCGTCCGCTTCCTCACCCCTGTCCCGTCCGGCGCGCGCATCCGCGCGCATTCGACGCTGCGGTCGTTCGAGCAGAAGCGCCCCGGCCAGTATCAGTCCCTCTCCGACATCACCGTCGAGATCGCCGGGCACGACAAGCCCGCGATGATCGCCGAGTGGATCACGCAGGTCTTTGCCTGAGCGCCCAACGAAAGGTCCCTCCTCATGCGTTCCGCCGTCATCGTCTCCACCGCCCGCACGCCGATCGGTCGCGCCTATCGCGGCGCGTTCAACAACCTGCCCTCGCCCACGCTCGCCAGCCATGCGATCCGCGCCGCGGTCGAACGCGCCGGGATCGACGGGGCGGAGGTCGACGACGTCGTGCTCGGCGCCGCGCTTCAGCAGGGGCACCAGGCCACCAACATCGCCCGCACCAGCCTGTTGCGTGCGGGTCTGCCGACCAGCGTGTCGGGCATGTCGCTCGACCGGCAATGCGCCTCCGGGCTGATGGCGATCGCCACCGCCGCCAAGCAGATCGTGGTCGACGGCATGCAGATCGCGATCGGCGGCGGGGTGGAGAGCATCAGCATGGTGCAGACGCCGGAGATGCGCGTCGCGCCCGACAAGGAATTGCTGGCGATGCATCCGGACATCTACATGCCGATGCTCCAGACCGCAGAGGTCGTGGCCAAGCGCTATGGCATCTCGCGCGAGGCGCAGGACGAATATGGCTATCGCTCGCAGATGCGCACCGCCGAGGCGCAGGCCGCGGGCCGCTTCGATGCGGAGATCGTCGCCGTCACCGCGACGAAGGCGGACGTGAACAAGGAGACCAAGGAGGTCACCCACGAAGCCGTCACGCTGTCGAAGGACGAGGGCAATCGCGCCGATACCACGCTGGAGGGCTTGCGCGCGTTGAAGCCGGTGATGGGGCCCGACCTCAACATCACCGCCGGCAACGCCTCGCAATTGTCGGATGGCGCCTCGGCGAGCGTGCTGATGGAGGAAAAGCTCGCCGAACAGCGTGGGCTCGCCCCGCTGGGCCGCTACGTGGGCATGGCCGTGGCGGGCACCGCGCCCGACGAAATGGGCATCGGCCCCGTCTTTGCGATCCCCAAGCTGCTGGAGCGCAACGGCCTGTCGATGGATGACATCGGCTTGTGGGAATTGAACGAGGCCTTTGCGGTGCAGGTGCTGTACTGCCGCGATAAGCTGGGCATTCCCGATGAGTTGCTGAACGTCAACGGCGGTGCGATCGCGATCGGCCACCCTTATGGCATGTCCGGCGCCCGCATGGTCGGCCACGCGCTGATCGAGGGCAAGCGGCGCGGCGCGAAGCATGTCGTTGTCACGATGTGCGTCGGTGGCGGCATGGGGGCCGCAGGGCTGTTCGAGGTGCTGTAAGGCTGACGGGTGAAGCGGCCATTCGCGCTCTATTCGCCCGGTCGGTGACCTGGCGGATGTTCGGGAGCCTTGATCGCGCCAGCGGTCGGGGCTCCTGACGTTTAGGGCGTGGCTTCCCGCCGTTCCGCAACCAACGCCCTCGCCTCTCGTTTTCCGACCGACCCAACAGGAGAAACGACATGGCCGATGCCAATACCGATCCCCGCAAACTGAAGACCGATCTGTGGAAGAAGATGGCGGACAGCCCCTTCGTCATGGTCGGCCCGACGGACGGCCATGCGCATCATGAACCGCTGACCGCGCAACTCGACGAGGATCAGGTCGACACGTTGTTCTTCTTCATCGGCAAGACCAATCGTCTGGCCGGTGGCGGTCGCGTGATGGCGCAATATGTGTCGAAGGGGCACGATTTCTTCGCGTGCCTGGACGGCCATGCGCGTATCGACAACGATCCGGCACAGATCGACAAATTGTGGAATAAGCAGGTCGAGGCCTGGTTCCCCGAAGGCCGCGACGACCCGAACCTCGCGCTGCTGCGTGTCGACATCGAGTCCGCGGAACTGTGGGAAACCGACATGTCGTTGTCGGGCAAGGTGAAGATGCTGTTCGGCGGCACGATCAAGTCCGACGAGGTCGGCAGCCACGCCAAGGTCGAGACGACCGCGGAGAACAGCCCGGCGTAATCCACGCGCTTTGGGTGCGGCGGGGCCGGTCGGCATGTCCGACCGGCCCCTTTTCACGTCAGCTATTGGCCGCGATCCATTCTTCCACCACCGGCGCGATCCGGTTGCGCCACTTCGACCCGTTGAAGATGCCGTAATGGCCCACCGCCTCGGCCATGTAATAACGCTTCTTGTCCTCGGGCAGCGCGGTGGCGATCGTCAGCGCCGCCTTCGTCTGCCCCAGCCCGCTGATGTCGTCGCGCTCGCCCTCGATCGCCAGCAGCCCGACGTCGGTGATCGCGCCGCAATCCACACGCCGCCCGCGATGCAGCATCTCGCCCTTGGGCAGGCTGTGCGACTGGAACACGGTGTCGATCGTCTGGAGGTAGAATTCGGCGGTCATGTCGCAGACCGAGCGATATTCGTCGTAGAACCGCTTGGTCGCCTCGGCGCTGTCGTCGTCGCCGGTCACCAGATGCTTGAACAGCTCGTAATGGCTCATCATGTGATTGCCCAGGTTCATGGTCATGAACCCCGACAGTTGCAGGAACCCCGGATAGACCTTCCGACCCGCGCCTGGATACAGCAGCGGGACGGTCGCGATCACGTTCTGCTCGAACCAGGCGAACGGACGCTCGGTCGCCAGCGTGTTCACCGCGGTCGGCGCCTGCCGCGTATCGATCGGCCCGCCCATCATCGTCAGTGTCCGTGGACGGCACGGATTGCGGTCGGCGCTCATCAACGCGGTCGCGGCGAGGCACGGCACCGATGGCTGACAGACCGCCAGCATGTGCGCGCCATGCGGCCCATCCGCCGTGCCATCGCCATCCGCGCCGATCGCCTCCAGGAACGCGATCAGATAGTCGATATAATCGTCGAGATCGAACCGCCCGTCGCGGGTCGGCACCAGCTTCGCGTCGCGCCAGTCGGTGATGTAGACGTCGGCGACCGGCAGCATCCGCTCCACCGTGCCGCGCAGCAGGGTGGCGAAATGCCCCGACATCGGCGCCGCGATCAACAGGCGCGGACCACCCTCCACGCCCTCGCGGCGGAAGCGCTTGAGCTGCCCGAACGGGCGCTGCAACACGATCTCCTCGACGACGCGCACCTCGCGCCCGTCGATCGTGGTCGTGTCCAGCCCGAACGCCGGCTTCCCGCGCGAGGCGGACGCGTGCGCGAACACCTCCAGCGCCGATGCCATCAATGGCCCGCCGCCGAGATAGGCGAAGGGATTGGACGGATTGTTCAGCCAGTTGGCGCCCACGGTCGCCATCGCGCTGGCCGAAGCCAGCCACGAGCGCTGGAATTCATAGGCGTCGTACAACATTCGCGTCTTCCTTCCCCGGCCCCGCGGGTACGGCGCCTATAGCAATGTGCGCCATCGCAACGCGACTGCAACGATTGCAGCCGCCTTCCGGTCCCGCATGACGACGCGATCCGTTGAGCGGGCCGGCGCGCGCTGCTAGGCCGCCGCCATGGCCAGCGCTTCCGACGTCGCTCCTTCCCGCCGCCTCGGCAACCTGGCGATGGTCTTTCGCCACGCCCTGCGATACCCGTTGCAGATTACCGCCGCCTTTACCGCGCTGGCGGTCACGTCCGGTGCGACGATCGCGATCCCGTACAGCTTCAAACGCGTGATCGATCGCGGCTTCGCGGGCACCGGCGCGTCGGCGGAATCGGTGGCGTCGTCATTCCACTACATGCTGATGATCGTCGCGGTGCTCGCGATCGGCACGGCGGTGCGCTTCTACTTCGTCGCCTGGCTGGGGGAGCGGGTGGTCGCCGACATCCGGACGGAAGTGCAACGCCACCTCATGACGCTCAGCCCGTCGTTCTACGAAAGCAACCGTCCCTCGGAAATCGCCTCCCGGCTCACCGCCGACACGGGCCAGATTGAGACGGTGGTCGGCAGCACGGTATCGATCGCGCTGCGCAACTCCTTCACCGCGATCGGCGGGCTGATCTACCTGTTCGCGATCTCCCCCAAGCTGGCCGCGCTGCTGCTCGCGGGTATCCCGCTCATCATCGCGCCGATCGCGCTGCTGGGGAAGCGCGTCCGCAACCTGTCGCGCACCTCGCAGGACCGGGTGGCCGACGTCGGCTCGATCGTCGTCGAGACGCTGGGCGCGATGAAGATCGTGCAGGCGTTCGGGCAGGAGGCGCGTGAAAGCGCGCGCTTCTCCGACGCGGTGGAGGCGACGATGGCGGCGGCGCGCACGCGCGTGGCGTTGCGCGCGATCATGACCGCGATCGTCATCGGGCTGATCTTCGGATCGATCACGCTGGTGCTGTGGGAGGGCGCCGACGACGTCGCCGCGGGGCGGCTGTCGGGGGGCGCGATCGCCGCGTTCGTGCTGACCGGCGGGATCGTCGCGGGCGCGTTCGGCGCGCTGACCGAGGTCTATGGCGACCTGTTGCGCGGCGCCGGCGCGGCGGGGCGGCTGTCGGAATTGCTCGCCGAACGCCCCGAGATCGCAGCGCCGGCGCATCCCGTCGCGCTGCCGCAGCCGCCGCAGGGTCGCGCCGCGTTCCGTCACGTCGAATTCCGGTACCCCTCGCGCCCGGATGTCGCGGCGCTGCACGACTTTTCGCTGGAGGTCGCCCCCGGCGAGACGCTGGCCGTGGTCGGCCCCTCCGGCGCGGGCAAGTCGACGCTATTCCAGCTGCTCCAGCATTTCTACCGGCCGGCCAGCGGACAGATCATGGTCGACGGCATCGACCTGGCGCAGGCCGATCCCGCCGCGGTGCGCGCGCGGATCGCGATGGTGCCGCAGGAAACGGTGATCTTCGGCACCAGCGCGCGCGACAACCTGCGCTATGGACGCTGGGACGCCGACGATGCGCAGATCTGGGCGGCGGCGGAGGCCGCCAACGCCGCCGATTTCCTGCGCGCGCTGCCCGATGGGCTCGACACCTTCCTGGGCGAGGGCGGCGCGCGCCTGTCCGGCGGCCAGCGGCAGCGCGTGGCGATCGCGCGCGCGCTGCTGCGCGACGCCCCGATCCTGCTGCTCGACGAGGCGACCAGCGCGCTCGATGCGGAGAGCGAGCGGCTGGTGCAGGACGCGCTCGAGCGGCTGATGGCATCGCGCACCACGATCGTCATCGCGCATCGCCTCGCCACCGTTCGCGCGGCCTCGCGGATCGTCGTCATGGATGGCGGCCGCATCGTCGAGGAAGGCGCCCACGCCACGCTGATCGCGCACGGCGGGCTCTACGCGCGGCTCGCCAGCCTGCAGTTCCACGACGCCTGACGCGCGACCGCGCCATCATCGCTTGACCCGCCCCCTGCCCCCTCTACGCTGAGGTGTGGGGTATCAGGGGGAAGCGGAATGCGGATCCGGTGGGTCGCCGCGGCGCTGGCGGCGGTCGTGGCAACACCTGCGGCGGCGACCTGGCAACAGGCATCGTCGCGCCATTTCGTGGTCTATTCGGAGGACGCGCCCGACAAGGTCGATGCCTTCGCCACGATGCTCGAACGCTTCGACAAGGCGATGCGCTTCATGCGTGGCATGGGCGATCCGCCGTTCAGTCCGACGCAGCGCGTGCGCGTGTTCGTCGTCAAGGATGTCGCCACGCTCCAGAAACTGCTGGGGAGCAGCGATGCCGCCGGCGTCTATATGCCGCGCCTCTCCGGCCCGGTCGCCTTCGTGCCGCGCAAGACCAGCGAAACGGGCAAGATGGCGCTGACGCCCCAGGCGGTGCTGCTCCACGAATATGCCCATCATTTCATGTTCTCGTCGTGGGGCGACAAGCCGTTTCCGGCGTGGTTCGAGGAAGGGTTCGCCGAATTCAACGCGACGATGGTGTTCCAGCCCGATCAACTGATCGTCGGCGCCCCGCCGCTCTACCGCGCCTATGGCCTCGTCAACGACGATCTCGTGCCGATGCGCGACCTGCTGACCGCCACCCCGCAGGACAAGCGCTTTCGCGACGTGCAGACGCAGGTGTTCTACGGTCGCTCATGGATGCTGACGCATTACATGGTGCTCAACAGCGCGCGTCGACCGCTGCTTGCCGCCTATCTGAATGCGCTGGAGGAGGGGAAGGATCTCAAGAGCGCCGCGCCGCTGCTCGGCGATCCGCGCGCGCTCGATCGCGCGCTGAACGATTATTCGCGCCACCGCCTCCCGCTGCTCGGGCTGAAGGTCGTCGATCTGCCGATCGGGCCGATCACCACCCGTGCGCTCTCGCCGGCGGAGGAAGCGATCATGCCGGTCGTGTTGCGCTCGACGCGCGGCGTCTCGGCGAAGAGCGCGCCCGGCGTCGCGGTCGCCGCGCGCAAGGTCGCCGCCGACTGGCCGGCCGACCCCGCGGTGCAGGTCGCGCTCGCCGAAGCGGAATATGACGCGGGCCAGTTCGCCGCGGCGGAGGCGGCGGCGGGACGCGCGCTGGCCGCCGCGCCCGATCTGCGCGGCGCACTGCTCTATCGCGGCATGGCGCTGTCCGCGCTGGCGCAACGCGATCATGTCACCGATCCGGCGCGATGGAAGGCGATCCGGCAACTTTTCCTCAAGGCCAACCGGCTCGATCCCGAGGATCCGTGGCCGCTCGTCGCTTATTACGATACGACGCGGCTGTCCGGCGAGCCGCCGACGCCCAACACCGAAAAAGGGCTGGACTACGCCTTCGCGCTGGCGCCGTTCGATGGCGGCCTCGCGATGAAGGTCGCCGCGATGCACCTGCGGCGACGGCAATGGGAGGCGGCCAAGCCTGCACTCCGCCGCGTCGCCTACGATCCGCACGGTGGCGGCATGGCCAAGCTCGCCACGGCGGTGCTGACGGTGATCGACAGCCACGATGCCAGCGCGCTGGATCAGATGGCGACCGCCCTCGACAAGGCGACGTCCGACGCGGAGGGCGACGGGAATTGACGAGCCGGAACCAACTGGCGGCCCCTCGCGCCGCAGCGGACGCGGAGGACGCCAGGGGCGGGATCAGCCCGCGTGCTCGGCCAGCACGGTCAGCCCGCGCGCGTTGACCTCGGCGAAGCCGCCGCGGATCGCGATCGTTTCGGGCTGGCTGCCGGCGGTCTTCTGCACCAGCACGTCGCCATCGCGGATCGTCGACATGAACGGCGCGTGGCCCTCCAGCACCGCGAAGTCGCCATCGGTCCCCGGCACGGTAACCATATGGACCTCCTCGGAGCGTACGAGGCGTTCGGGGGTGACGAGTTCGAAATGCAGCATGTCTTTACCTTAGCTCCCTCTCCCCTTCGGGGAGAGGGTTGGGGTGAGGGGTGGTTGTGACGGGAACGATCAACGTCAAACGCGCCGCCCGTTGCCGCCCCTCACCCAACCCTCTCCCCACAGGGGAGAGGGCCATAATGCTTACGCCTCCTTGGCCATCTTCTCGGCCTTGGCGATCGCCTCGTCGATCCCGCCCACCATGTAGAAGGCCGCTTCCGGCAGGTGGTCGTACTCGCCGTTCACCACCGCCTTGAAGCTGCGGATCGTGTCGTCGAGCTGGACGAACTTGCCCGGGATGTTGGTGAACACCTCGGCGACGTGGAACGGCTGCGACAGGAAGCGCTGGATCTTGCGCGCGCGGCTGACGGTCAGCTTGTCCTCTTCGGACAGCTCGTCCATCCCCAGGATCGCGATGATGTCCTGCAGCGACTTGTACTTCTGCAGCGTCGCCTGCACCGCACGCGCGGTCTCATAGTGATCCTGCCCGACGGTGCGCGGCTCCAGCACGCGGCTGGTCGAATCGAGCGGATCGACCGCCGGATAGATGCCCAGCTCCGAGATCGCGCGGTTCAGCACGGTCGTCGCGTCCAAGTGCGCGAACGAGGTTGCCGGCGCCGGATCGGTCAGATCGTCCGCGGGCACGTACACGGCCTGCACCGAGGTGATCGAGCCCTTGTTGGTCGAGGTGATGCGCTCCTGCAGCGCGCCCATGTCGGTCGACAGCGTCGGCTGATAGCCCACCGCCGAGGGAATGCGGCCGAGCAGCGCCGACACTTCCGCGCCCGCCTGCGTGAAGCGGAAGATGTTGTCGACGAAGAACAGCACGTCCTGTCCTTCCTGATCGCGGAAATACTCCGCGATGGCGAGGCCCGACAGCGCGACGCGGGCGCGCGCGCCCGGCGGCTCGTTCATCTGGCCATAGACCAACGCGACCTTCGAGCCTTCGCTCACCGCATTGCCCTCGGCATCCTTGGCGATGACGCCCGCGTCGAGGAATTCGTGATACAGGTCGTTGCCCTCGCGGGTCCGCTCCCCGACGCCCGCGAACACCGAGGTGCCGCCATGGCCCTTCGCGATGTTGTTGATCAGTTCCTGGATGAGCACGGTCTTGCCGACGCCCGCGCCGCCGAACAGGCCGATCTTGCCGCCCTTCGCATAGGGGGCGAGCAGGTCGATGACCTTGATGCCGGTGACGAGGATCGCGCTCTCGGTCGACTGATCGACGAAGTCCGGCGCCTTGGCGTGGATCGGCGCGCGCAGGTCGGTCGCGATGGGCCCGCGCTCGTCGATCGGCTCGCCCACGACGTTCATGATACGGCCCAGCGTCGCCGGGCCGACCGGCATCAGGATCTGCGCGCCGGTGTCGGTGACGGTCTGCCCGCGGGTCAGCCCCTCGGTCGAGTCCATCGCGATCGTGCGGACGGTGTTCTCGCCGAGGTGCTGCGCGACCTCGAGCACCAGCCGGACGCCGTTGTTCTCGGTCTCCAGCGCCGACAGGATCGCCGGCAGCTGCGACGGGAAATGCACGTCGACCACCGCGCCGATCACCTGGCTGATGCGGCCGGTGTTGTTGGTCTGGCCCGTCAGGTGCGTCGGGTGGATGTCTTCAGCGGCGGTTGCCATCGGGTGCTTCCTTGCTCTCAATTCGTCAGGCCAGCGGCGAACTGGCAGCTACTCGTCTTTTCTTCCCAACGACCGCCGCCGTCGAGACATCTATCTACTCGGACTTCGCGGACGATCAAAACGCCCGTTCCAACCAAGATGGCAGACAGGGCGATCGCTCGACCCATCCGCCGGATCGTCACTTACAGTGCCTCGGCGCCCGAGATGATCTCGACCAGCTCGGTCGTGATCGCCGCCTGACGCGCGCGGTTGTACTGGATGCTCAGCCGCTTGATCATGTCGCCGGCGTTGCGCGTCGCATTGTCCATCGCGGTCATGCGGCTGCCCTGCTCCGAGGCGGCATTCTCCAGCAGCGCGCGGAAGATCTGGATCGCGACGTTGCGCGGCAACAGGTCGTCCAGGATCGCTTCCTCGCTCGGCTCATATTCCACCGTCGCATCGGACGCCTTCGCGCCCTTCACCTCGGGGATGGCGACCGGGATGATCTGCGCGCCGATCGGCTCCTGCACCAGTGCCGACTGGAAGCGGGCGTAGAACAGGTGCGCGACGTCGAACTCGCCCGCCTTGAAGCGCGCGATCAGGTCATCGGCGATCTCCTTGGCGGCGTCGAAGCTCGCGGTCTTCATGTCCGACAGGTCATGATCCGCGACGATCCCGGTCGGGTAGAAGCGCTTCATCACGCGCCCCTTCTTGCCGGCGATATAGAAGCGCACGGTCTTGCCCGCCGCCTCCAGCTCCTCGGCCTTGCGGCGCGCGGCGCGGACGATGTTGGTGTTGAACGCACCCGCCAGCCCGCGCTCCGACGTGGCGACCACCAGCAGGTGCACCTGGTCCTTGCCGGTGCCCGCCAGCAGCGGCGACGCGCCGACGCCGACCGTCCGCGCGAGGCTGGCGACGACGCCCTCCAGCCGCTCGGCATAGGGGCGCCCGGCGACCGCCGCTTCCTGCGCGCGGCGCAGCTTGGCGGCGGCGACCATCTTCATCGCCTTGGTGATCTTCTGCGTCGACTTCACCGAGCCGATGCGGATCTTGAGGGCCTTGAGACTTGCCATTTGGGTCCTTCTTCTCCCTCTCCCCGCCGGGGAGAGGGCCGGGGTGAGGGGCCGGGGCCTCGCAGAGAGGACGGTCTCGGTGAGACACCAGCCCCTCACCCAACCCTCTCCCCAGCAGGGAGAGGGCTAAATGCCTGTTAAGCGAACGTCTTCGCGAACTGCGCGAGCGCGTCCTTCAGCTTGGCCTCGGTGTCCTTGCCCAGCTCGCGGCTGTCGCGGATCGCGGTCAGCACGTCGGCGTGATCGGCGCGCATGAAGCTGAGCATCGCCGCTTCGTAGCGGTTGACGTCGGCGACCGGCACGTTGTCGATGAAGCCGTTGGTGCCCGCGTAGATCGAGACGGTCTGCTCCTCGAACGGCATCGGGCTGAACTGCGCCTGCTTCAGCAGCTCGGTCAGCCGCGCGCCGCGGTTCAGCAGCTTCTGGGTCGAGGCGTCGAGGTCCGATCCGAACTGCGCGAACGCCGCCATCTCGCGGTACTGCGCCAGCTCCAGCTTGATCGAGCCCGACACCTTCTTCATCGCCTTGGTCTGCGCGGCGCCGCCGACGCGGCTGACCGACAGGCCGACGTTGATCGCCGGGCGGATGCCCGCGAAGAACAGGTCGGTCTCGAGGAAGATCTGGCCGTCGGTGATCGAGATCACGTTGGTCGGGATGTACGCCGAGACGTCGCCCGCCTGCGTCTCGATGATCGGCAGCGCGGTCAGCGAGCCCGAGCCATTGGCCTCGTTCATCTTCGCCGCACGCTCCAGCAGGCGCGAGTGGAGATAGAAGACGTCGCCCGGATAGGCTTCGCGGCCCGGCGGACGGCGCAGCAGCAGCGACATCTGGCGATAGGCGACCGCCTGCTTCGACAGGTCGTCGAACACGATGACGGCGTGCATCCCGTTGTCGCGGAAATACTCGCCCATCGCGGTGCCGGTGTACGGCGCCAGGAACTGCAGCGGCGCGGGGTCCGACGCGGTGGCGGCGACGACGATGGAATATTCCATCGCGCCATTCTCTTCCAGCGTGCGGACGAGCTGCGCGACCGTCGAGCGCTTCTGGCCGACCGCGACATAGACGCAGTACAGCTTCTTCGATTCGTCGGTGCCGGCGTTCGCCTGCTTCTGGTTGATGAAGGTGTCGATTGCGATCGCCGACTTGCCGGTCTGGCGGTCGCCGATGATCAGCTCGCGCTGCCCGCGACCGACCGGCACCAGCGCGTCGATCGCCTTCAGCCCGGTCTGCACCGGCTCATGCACCGACTTGCGCGGGATGATGCCCGGCGCCTTCACCTCGACGCGGCTGCGCTGGTCCGACACGATCGGGCCCTTGCCGTCGATCGGATTGCCGAGCCCGTCGACCACGCGGCCGAGCAGCCCCTTGCCGACCGGCACGTCCACGATCGTGCCGGTGCGCTTGACGGTGTCGCCCTCGCGGATCTCGGCGTCCGAGCCGAAGATCACGACGCCGACGTTATCGGCCTCCAGGTTCAGCGCCATGCCCTGCACGCCGTTGGCGAATTCGACCATCTCGCCGGCCTGGACGTTGTCGAGGCCGTAGATGCGCGCGATGCCGTCACCGACGCTGAGCACCTGCCCGGTTTCCGAGACCTGCGCCTCGGTGCCGAAGTTGGCGATCTGGTCCTTGATGACGCGGGAGATTTCTGCGGCGCGGATGTCCATGTTGTTTAGCCCTTCATCGCGCTGGCAAGCGCATTCAAACGGGTGCGGATCGACGAATCGATCATCTGGGAACCGATGCGGACGACCAGGCCGCCCAGGATCTGCGGATCGACCGACAGGTCGACGGACACCTCGCGGCCGACGCGGCGCCGAAGCTGCTGCTTCAGCTCGTCGACCTGCTCGGGGGTCAGCGGATGCGCGCTGGTGACCTCGGCGGTCGTCTCGCCGCGATGGCGCGCGGCCAGCGTGCGATAGGCGCGGATGATCAGCGGCAACGCGCCCAGCCGGCGGTTCTCGGCGAGCACGCCCAGGAAGCTGCGCGTCGTCGCGTCCAGCCCCAGTGCGTCGGCGGTGGCCAGCACGGCCTTCACCGCCTGTCCGCGCCCGATCACCGGCGAGGCGGTCAGCGTCCTGAAATCGTCCGACGCGGCCAGCGCGTCGCGCACCGCCGTCAGGCTCTGCTCGACGCGATCGACCGCGCGGGCCTCCACCGCCAGATCGAACAGCGCACTGGCGTAACGGCCACCGAGACCGGCCTGGATGCTGCTGCCCTGATTACCGCTGGAACTCTCCACGCGATCCACTTTCCTCGTCATGACCCAAGGGTGCCTGCCCATGCGAACGGATGGCACGCACGACGGCGGCCTCGCTTGGGTACGGCGCGCGTAGCAAAGGGGGAACCGGGATGCAACCGAAGTGAAACGACGGTGAGGCGCGTCGCACGGTTTGGGCGCAAGCGCCGGGATGCTCGGCGACCCGCGACGCGCTACATCGCGCATCATGGACGCGATGATCGACACCGACGCCGCCTGGGCCGCCTTCGCACGCCGCGATCGCGCATTTGACGGGCGCTTCGTCGTCGCGGTGCGCACCACGCATATCTATTGCAAGCCAAGCTGCGCCGCGCGGCGCCCCAGGCGCGAGAACGTCACGTTCCTGCCCGATGCCGCCACCGCGCGCGCGGCGGGCTATCGCGCGTGCCGGCGGTGCCTGCCCGATTCGGTCGCGCGCGATCGCGCGGCGGTGATCCAAGCGGCGACGTTACTGGAGGCGGACGCGCCGCCCCCGCTCGCGGGGCTGGCCGCCACGGTCGGCTACGCGCCGCATCATTTCCATCGCCTGTTCCGTCGCCTGACCGGGGTCACCCCGGCGGCCTTCGCCCGAACGCTGCGCGCGGACCGCCCGCTGCGGGCGTTGCGCGATGCCACCAGCGTCACCGCCGCGATCTACGATGCGGGCTATGCGGCGGCGAGTCGCTTCTATGTCGATGCCGCGCGGCTCGGCATGGCGCCGCATGCCGCCGCCGCCGGCGGCGCGGGCGAGGCGATCCGCTGGACGGTGCTGGCCACTCCGCTCGGCCCGCTGCTGCTCGCCGCCACCACGCGTGGCTGGTGCCGATTCGCGTTCGAGCCCGATGACGCGGGCGTGCGCGCGTTCTTTCCCGCGGCGTCGGTGATGCCCGGCGATGCCGCCTTCGTCGCGGCGGCGGCGGCGTTGCTGGCCGCCGCCGCGCCCGACGGCGACGACAGCCTGCCCGACCCGCTACGCCGCACCGCGCTGCGCACCCGGCTCCACGCGGCGGCAGCGGCGGCGGCGATTGGTTAGCCAAATCGAAAGGCTTGCGCGGTAGCGATCGTCCCAGCCACTTCGAGGACGATCAGGGTCGATGAACGCGTTCGGGCGCCGCAACGGCGGCATGGGTCAAGGCGGCAACGGTGCGCGCGGCGGGTTCGGGGTCGCGCGCCCGATGCATGTTCCGCCGGGCGCCGCCCCGCGTGACGAGGCGCCGGTCGAAACCGCCGTTCCGCTGGACGTGCTGGCCGCGATCGATCCGCTCACGCCGATGAGCCAGATCGACGCGATGCAGCGGCTGTCGGATCGCCAGAACGCGACCGGCGAGGCCGGGTCCAGCCGCATGGAGGGGTTCGAGGCGTCGATCCACAAGATCAAGGAGCAGGTGCTCCCGCGCCTGCTGGAGCGCGTCGATCCCGAGGCCGCCGCGACGCTCGGCAAGGACGAGCTGGCCGAGGAATTCCGTCCGATCATCGGCGAGGTGCTCGCCGAGCTGAAGCTGACGCTCAACCGCCGCGAGCAATTCGCGCTGGAAAAGGTGCTAGTCGACGAACTGCTCGGGCTGGGGCCGCTCGAGGAGCTGCTGTCGGATGCCGAGATCAGCGACATCATGGTCAACGGCCCCGATCAGACGTTCGTCGAGCGCAAGGGCAAGCTGGAGCTGGCGCAGATCGCGTTCCGCGACGAGGAGCATCTGTTCCAGATCGCGCAGCGCATCTGCAATTCGGTCGGCCGCCGGGTCGACCAGACCACGCCGCTCGCCGACGCGCGCCTGAAGGACGGCAGCCGCGTCAACGTGATCGTGCCGCCGCTCTCGCTGCGCGGCACCGCGATCTCGATCCGTAAATTTTCCGCCAAGCCGATCACGCTCGACATGATGGCCGGCTTCGGCAGCATGTCGCCGAAGATGGCGACCGCGCTGAAGGTGGCGGGCGCCTGCCGCTTCAACATCGTCATCTCGGGGGGCACCGGGTCGGGCAAGACGACGATGCTCAATGCGCTGTCGAAGATGATCGATCCCGGCGAGCGCGTGCTGACGATCGAGGACGCCGCCGAGCTTCGCCTGCAACAGCCGCACTGGCTGCCGCTGGAAACCCGCCCGGCGAACCTGGAGGGTCAGGGCGAGATATCGATCCGCGACCTCGTGAAGAACGCGCTGCGTATGCGCCCGGACCGGATCATCCTGGGCGAAATCCGTGGCAGCGAATGTTTCGACATGCTCGCGGCGATGAATACCGGCCACGACGGCTCGATGTGCACGCTCCACTCCAACTCCCCGCGCGAGGCGCTGGCGCGTATGGAGAACATGGTGATGATGTCGGACATCAAGGTGCCGAAGGAAGCGATCAGCCGCCAGATCGCCGATTCGGTCGACATGATCATCCAGGTGAAGCGCCTGCGCGACGGCAGCCGCCGCGTGACGAACGTGACCGAGGTGATCGGGATGGAAGGCCCGGTGATCGTCACGCAGGAACTGTTCAAGTTCGAGTATCTGGACGAAAGCGCCGACGGCAAGATCATCGGCGAATATCGCTCGATGGGGCTGCGTCCGTACACGATCGACAAGGCCAAGCAGTTCGGGTTCGACGCGGCCTATCTGGAGGCCTGCCTCTGACGACACCGCGAAGGTGACAGCGCGGCACGATTCGCTACACCGGCGGTCGTGCCGATCCTGTCGCTCCTCCCCCTCGCCCTGCTCGCCGCCCCGCTGCCGGAACCGCGCGCGGCCTGGGTCGGGCGGTCGACGCTGGCGCCGGACGCGGAGGGGCGCTGGATCCCCTTCGACCTCACCCCGGGCAACCAGATCCGCTTCACCATGTCGGTTGACGGTCGCCCCGTCACCGCGATCCTCGATACCGGGGTCAGCTATTCGGTGCTGGCGCGCCGCTATGCCGACGCGCACCGGCTCGACGTCCGTGCGGAGGGCCGCGCGACCGTCATCGGCGGCAGCGTCGCGATCGGGCGCGTCGCGACGCGGACGATCGCGATCGGCGCGGTGACGCGGCACGGCGGCAGCCTGGCGGTGGCCGACCTGCCGGCCGCCGCCACCGGCAGCGCGCTGGCGGTCGATCTGCTGGTCGGGCGCGACCTGACCGCCGCCTATGCGCTGGAGATCGATTATCAGGCGCGGCGCTTCCGCCTGCTGCGCAGCGGCAGCACGCCGTTTTCCGGCGCGGTGGCGCCCCTGTCGATCGCGCCCGAGCGGATGATCTACTTCAGCGCGGTCGTCATCGGCGGGCGGACGGTCGCGCCGATGGTCGTCGACACCGGCGATGGATCGGCGATCACGCTCGGCGCCGCGGCCTGGGCGACGGCACGCCCGGCGGCGGGTCCCGTCACCACCACCGTGTCGTTCGGCTTGGCCGGGGCGGTCGTCAACGAACTGGCGATCCTGCCCGAGCTGCGTATCGGCACCGCCGTCGCGCGCGATGTGGAGGTGCGCGTGGAACCCGCCGGCGGCTTCTCGGAGACGATCGGGGTCGCGGGGCGGATCGGATCGGGTTTCCTGCAACGATATCGCGTGCTGCTGGACCCCACCGCCGGGCACCTGTTGCTGGGCACCACCTCCGCCACCGATTCGCCGGCGCTGCGCTCGACCAGCGGGCTGTTGCTGGCGCTGTCGGGCGACCGGCTGAAGGTGCTGCACGTCATGCGGGGCGGACCGGCGGCGGCGGACGGCTGGCGGGAGGGGGACACGATCTGCGCGGTCGACGGCACCCGCATCGGTGCGGCCTATGCCACCAGCGCGCTTGCCGGCTGGTCGGCGGGCGCGCCGGGGCGGGTGGTCACGCTGGACGGCTGCGACGGCACCCGGCGCCGTCTGACGTTGCGCCGATTTTACTGATCGGCATCATGCCCCCGTTGGTATCGCCTGAGGGGCAAGGGCGTTAGGCCGTCAACCTGTCGTCGCGAAGGAGTTACATGTCGCAGTTCAGCATCATCTTCGCCGGTCGCGAGCAGGATCGTATCACCGTGGAATGCGACGACGTTTCCGCGGCACGGAACGAGGCGGTGCAGCGGCTCGGCCACTATCTGTCGACCCATCCCGGCTTCGCCGACGAGGGCCATTGGCGGGTGATGGTGGAAGACGACGTCGGACGCACCGTCGTCACGGTCATCATCGCGACGGTCAGCCCGCGCGCGGCAGCCTGATCGAACCTCAGCGCCGCCACATCTCCTGCGCGTCGCGCGGCGCGGCCATCCGCTGCTGCCCGCGCGCCCGCGCGGCGCTGCGCACCAGCTCCTCGCTCAGCCGCATCGCCACCTCGGCGGTCAGGTTATAGCTGGCGCCGCATCGCGACAGCACGGTCACAACGCCATCGTCGGCGGTGACCGAGGGCGCGATGGTACACAGATCTGCCTTCATGCTTGCACCTGCCGTGTCGGGTGGGGGAGGAGGCCGCAACCGTTGCGCCGGTCGGCACCGAAGCGATCGATGGCGTCAAAAACCTTTTGAATCATACGACAACACCGCGACGCACCGCAGGTTCCGTGCCGGTCAGGCCGTTGCCGCGATCCATGTGGCGATCGCCGCGACGATCAACGCCAGGACGTGCATCTGCGTCCAGTCGACCCAGCCGACCGCATCCGGATCGTGCCGCGCGCGTCGCCGATGGTCGCGCCACCCGGCGACGATCGCCACCGCCACCGCCGCACCGGCGATCGCCGCCGGCAGCACTTGCGCATCGCTCAGCGCCACGTCAGCCTGCGCGGCATCATATCGTGGAGAGGTTTTCGTCGATGCATCGTCTTGCTCCCGTCCTGCTGCTCGCCTTGCCCGCCATGGTTCAGGCCGCGCCGCGTCCCTCCGCCCCGATCGCGGCGGCAGTGGCCGCGCCGACCCGCACCCCCGCCAATATCGCGCGTGATCGCTATCGCCACCCCGCCGAAACGCTCGCCTTCTTCGGGGTGAAGCCGACCGACACCGTGGTGGAGGTATGGCCGGGCGGCGGCTGGTATACCGAGATCCTGGCACCGCTCACCGCCGCGCGCGGGCGCTATTACGCCGCCGGCCCCTGGGAGCGCGGGCTGAATGGCGTGCGCGGGCTGCAGGCGAAGGATGCCGCCACCTATGGCAAGGTGCAGCTCGCCAGCCTGCCGGCGCAGGCCGGGCAGCCGACCGTGCCCGATGGCACCGCCGACGTCGTGCTCACCTTCCGCAACGTCCACAACTGGCGCTTCGGCGGGGAGGATCAGGCGCGGCAGATGTTCGCGGCGATGTTCCGCATGCTCAAGCCCGGCGGCACGCTGGGCGTGGTCGAACACCGCCTGCCCGAATCGCGCGATGCCGGCGCCGAGGAGAAGAGCGGCTATATGAAGCCCAGCACCGTGATCGGCTATGCCAAGGCGGCGGGCTTCCGGCTGGCGGGCACCTCGGAGGTGAACGCCAATCCGAAGGACACCGCCGATTGGCCCGATGGCGTGTGGACGCTCCCGCCCGGCTATGCGCTCAAGGACAAGGATCGCGCCCGCTATGCCGCGATCGGCGAAAGCGATCGCATGACGCTCCGGTTCGTCAAGCCGCGCTGAGGCGCGGGCGTTCAGTCGCCCAGCTTGTCGACCTTGTCGCGCAGCCGCGCCAGTTCGGCCTTCAGCGCCGCAATCTCGCCGTCCTTGCCCGCCGCGCCCGGCGCGGGGGCGGCGGGGGTCGCGGGCTTGAACGCCTGCGCGGCGGCCTCGAACATTTCCATGTTGCGCTTGGCGATCTCCGCGAACGGCGACCCCGCGAACGCGCCCTCCACCGCCGACTTGAACTGCGACTGGTTGCGGCGGAAGCTGTCCATCGACGCTTCCAGGTAATCGGGCACCATCGCCTGCATCGAATCGCCATACAGCGCGATCAACTGGCGCAGGAAGTTCACCGGCAGCATCGTCTGCCCGCGGCTTTCCTCCTCCATGATGATCTGCGTCAGGACGTTATGGGTGATGTCCTCGTCGCTCTTGGCGTCCACCACCTTGAACTCGCGGCCCTCGCGCGTCATCGCCGCCAGATGCTCCAGCGTGATGTAGGATGAGCTTTCGGTGTTGTAGAGCCGGCGGTTGGCGTATTTCTTGATCACCACCACCCCGTCGGTGCCCTGCTGCTTCTTCATCGCGCGAGATCCCCCGTGACCGAACCCATTCGCCGTATTGCACAAAATATGGCGCTGCAACACGAACAATTCGGTCCGCGTCCGCTGCCGCTGTTCCTCGACATGCTGCGCCGCGAAGCCGCAACATCGCCGCAACATGCAGAGGCGGCGCTGGCGGGCCTGCGCCGCTATCAGGAGGCGCCACGCCGCCGCCGACGCGGTCCGCCGATCCGCTTCCGCAGCGGTGCGGCGCGGTTGCGCGACGGCGCGCGCGGGGTGGACGCGCCGCCGGTGGTGCTCATCCCCTCGCTCATCAATCCGCCGCACGTGCTGGACCTGGCGCCCGGCCATTCGTTGCTGGCGCATCTGGCCGAGGGCGGCTTCCATCCCTGGCTGGTCGACTGGGGCCACCCGCGCCCGCAGGACGCGGAGCTCGACCTTGCCGGCCATGTCACCCGCCGGCTGATCCCGCTGCTCCGCCGGATCGAACGCCCGCCGCTGCTCGTCGGCTATTGCCTGGGCGGCACGCTGGCGCTCGCCGCCGCCGCCGCATTGCCGCCGGGCGCGGTCGCCGGGGTCGCCACCATCGCCGCGCCGTGGCATTTCACCGGCTATGGCGCCCCGGCGCGCCAGCAACTGGCCGACCTATGGGCGCAGGTCGCGCCCGGTTGCCGCGCGCTGGGCGTGCTGCCGATGGAGGTGCTGCAAACCGCGTTCTGGCAGCTCGATCCGCGCCGCACGATCGCCAAATACGCCGCCTTCGCGACGATGGACGCCACCGCCGCCGCGCGCTTCGTCCTGCTGGAGGATTGGGCGAATGGTGGCGCGCCGCTCACCTATGCCGCCGGCGCGGATCTGTTCGAGGC
>CAJYSA010000052.1 GCA_913777325.1 uncultured Sphingomonas sp.
ATACCCAGCTCGAAAGCCTCGCGCATCGCATCCGTTGCGACCGATGCGGGCGACGTGGCCCACACCTGCGAGCCGTTAGCGACCCACCTACACCGGCTGATCCGTTCCCTCGAAGCGAAGACGATTGGAAGAGGTTGGTTAGACGCTTGAGGGGCTAAGGGCGCGCAAAACTTCGAAAACCAGAATTTGACACATATAACGCACGGGTCGGCGAGTGATCGCCGAACCCTACTGCCGTGGGATTTCTCGAATGTCTGCTTCCGCCCAATTGCAGACATCTGTCGGCTATGCGATCCCGCGATATGGGCTGGCTCGCAGAATTAATGCTCCAAGGTTTTTGGGAAGGCGCTGTCGAGGTAGCCTATCGAAAATGGGGGTGGCTCGGCGGTAGTGTCGCCTTCCTACTTCCCCCCATTTTGATCGTACTGATCATTTGGGTCTTAGTCCGCTGACGCCTAGGAAGCGGACGGTCCGCTTCCGCCCGATAGCGGACATCAAGCCTAGAGGCAGTCTCCGGTTGCGCAGGCGGCGAGAATCCCGAAGGCCATGACGACGGGGTAGAGCACGAGTGGCGCGGTGATAAGCAGCCACCACGCCCGGTGCCGTCGTATCGCGCTCAAGGTCAGCAATGCCCACGCGGCAACTGCTATCCAGAAAAGCCACGCAAACCGACCAAGTGCCATCTCAAGCCATCCATAGCGAAACTGCGTCTGCCAAAGAGGCAGCGCAACGGCGATGGTGATCGGGAGCCACAGCCACCATCGGCGGTGTTTGGTTGGCGGTGTTTCCATCGGGTCGAGCGTGGCACGCCACGCGTTCGCTTTCCACTAAGTCGTGCCGTTGCGAAACTCTAGAGCCGATCCGAGCACCCAGAACCCGACCGATTCCTATCGGGCGGGAAAGCGGACAGGCGGGAAGCGCCCAACTGCGGACGTTCGCCAACGCTCTTGCCCTGCCTACTACCGGACGTCAGGATGCGGCGATGACGAGAATAAAACGGCTGCTTCGATCATGTGTGCTCGTTTCGTCAGCCATGGCGGCACCAATTTCTGCACCTGCTCAGGCGGCTTCTCAAATTCCGCTAGCCGCAGGCAGCTACAAGCAGTTGAGTTTGGTTATGGTTGCAGCAGACAAGTGCGGATTTCGTAGCTTTCGGATTCAAGAAAGTGCTTGGTCGTACAAGTATCTTTACACAGCCGATGACCTCGGATCATATCCTTGTGTTCAAGATTGGCTAAAGAGTTCGGCGCGACGTCTCGGCCTCAAGCCCCGCTATCCAGAAGATGATTACCAGCGATAAAACGCAGCGACGTCGTCTCGTCAGCATCGGTCACCGAAAGCCGCCATTCCGCTTTCCACCACGTCGCGGCATTCGGACGGCCGCCGGAAGCTACACGGCCGCAAACGCCCACTGGCAGACATAGAATTGGCCAGATAAGGTCGCCTGATGACCATACAGGGCTTGCTTGTAATTGGAGCGATCATCGGCGTCCTGGCTGCGCTGCTAATCGCCAGCCCTCGGGTCGGATGCGCAAGCCTCTGGGTCATTCCAATCGCAACGATCGCGGTCGTGATCGTCGACCAACGAATGCATCCTGAAACCGTGCGTTCCACGAGCGCGCTCGATTTTGTATTTGCGCCTCTTTGGCCCAGCTTAGGCGCACTGACAGGCTACGGCGTTGGACGATTAGTGAGATCTTTCCTTGGGAAGGCTCGAAAGCGGAACGGCGGCTAACCACCACACCCGGACATTCGCAACCCGCGCAAATCTGCGAAAAATCAAAGTTGACACTCCTACAACGCGCTTGTCAGCTCGTGGTAGCCTTTGCCGACGACCTATCAAATATCTGATCCCTTCTGAGGCCGACACCTCTTAGTTTCCAGATAGATGCGACGAGACACGTCGATGTGCTTACTGATGTGAATTGAACACTGTGTTTTTGGCAGCGAGCTTAACAAGCTCAGCATAAGGCACGGCGTGGATCATGCCAGAATTCGGCTTAACAAATAAATCAGGTATTTCAGCCTCGCGTTTCTCGCCGAGATCTTTATAGACTCTGCTCTTGGATTTTAATTCGACGCGGTAACCGGATATCACCCCCAAAAGTGTTGGCTGTTCGAGCGTCGGACCAGGCGCCCATACTGGCCCCCCCGAGTACCCTGGATTATTAAGCCCATCTAAAACCAAAAGGGCGCCGCCCTTATCTGGAAGAATAATAGTTCCGCTAAGGAATGCCGTCCGCACTAAAGGCGTGCTAAACCCCATGGGACTGTCGATCAAATTCTCTAGTCCGTGAGGAAAACCTGTGAACTTAAGTTCCTGACCTGGATATAACTTAGGATCATTAGGATGAATAAAGGCGTGCTCTATATCAAGCACTAAGCCGGAGACTGCGAATAAGGCCAAGTCCTGACCGTCTGGATGGACTGAGACCATCGTCAGAGGGAAAGACTTCCACTCGCCATATCGGCGCATGAGGATAAAGCCCCCTTCTCGCGCCCCGGCGAGAACGTGAGCTGCGGTGACGAAGCAGGTTTGCGTGCCAGAGCCGTAGACAAACGCTGTTCCTTGCCCACCCTCAGAGCGGATGCTCATACAGGTGTGTAGGTGCGCAGCAGAGGCAATGAGCATTCGTTTGACCCTGACCGGTTCATTGATGATGGGGAGACCGGGCTACCAAAAGATCACTGCTTGACCAACCCGTGCCCTTGCGCAAGCATAAGGGATCAGGGGGAAAATGATGCCAGACTTTGGCTTAAAACTCAGGTTTGTGGAGCCGAAGGGCGGCACCCCGGGGATCGGGTTCTATGATGCCGCCACCTCCCTCCAGGGCTTTGCTCAAGCTATTCAGATCATTTTGAGAGCATACTACTGCGACGAGGTAGTCGATCGCGCTATGCCACTCAAGCGGGCTTCGCTAAAGATGGGCTCTCCGCGAAGAGGGAGCGTCATAGTCGACCTCGACGCCCATTTTGACGACACCCCGACTGCTTCACCAATTGGGTCTGATGTCTTCTATGACTTTGTCAGATACGCTCTCGCGAAGGCAACAGGTCAAGCGGAGATAACTCCGATTACACCGTATGTTACCCGTCGTGCCGACGATCAGGAGCTGATTTTCGACCAGCTGGCTGAGGTCATGGAGGGCAGCTTACAGCGCGCCCACCGAAGCATCAATCATGACGTACCAAAGGTGACGCTCGAACGCCCCCGGTCGAGCTTGATCGAGTTCAATAAGGAAACAAGCGCCTGGGTGAATACGCGAGAAGAGAATCCAGAAATAAAGAGATTCACCGGCAACATCACGCGGTACAACTCCAAGACTGGTAACGCGCGAGCCTACATCAAGCAGCTAGGTAAGATCATTCCGGTTCGGCAAGCAGACACTTTTATCCCTGCCAAGCGCGGTCTTCTCACATGGTCGCTACATGGGGACACAATCTCGACCAAGAAGGAACTGGAGTTTTTTGGTCGGCAGATCGAGTCTGCCAGAGAGGAGCCGAAACGTCTGATTTTAACGGACGTCAACCAGCTCTGATTTTGATAATGAGAGGGGTGCGCCCTGACCTGCTTCACGCCTAGCTCGTTCGGCTCTCATCTGGCCGCAGTGCGGAACAACGCGCTTGACACTCCTATAACGCGCTTGTCAGCCATGTATAGCCGATCGCCGCCGCCGCGCCCGCCGCCGCGGCGACCAGCGGCAAGCGCCCCGTCAACGCCAGCCGGGGCGACAATGCCAGCAGCCGCAGCGTCAGCCACATCACCAGCGCGACCGCAGCGGTAATGTGCAGCCCGCTGACCGACAGCAGATGCGCCAGGCCGGCACGGCGCATCGCCTCGGCATCGTCCTCGGCGATCGCCCCGGTATCGCCGGTCGCCAACGCCGCCGCGATCCCGCCCGCGCTGCCCGCCAGGCGTCCCTCGATGTGGTTGGTCAGCCGCGCCCGCACGTCCGCGCGCGCGCCCGCTGCCGCCGGAGTGACGACATGCACCGGCGCGAACCCGCGCCCGCTCGCCCCCAGCCCCGCGAACCACGCGACCCGCGCGAAGTCGTAGGCGCCTGGCACCGCCGGCGGCGCCGGCGGCATCAACCGCGCGCGCACCCGGATCGTCGCTCCGCGCGTCAGTCCCGCAGGCGCATCACCGGTCTGCACGTTCACCCGCACCCGCGCCGGCATCGCGCCGTTACCGTCCCAGCTCGAGACGGCCAGCGTCACCCGCACCAGCCGGCGCGCGGGTAGCGGCTCCACCCGCTCCACCATGCCCGTCACCCACGCGATCGTCGCGCGCGTCAGGACCGGGGCGGCGACCCGCTCGGCCCGCGCCCATGTCAGCGACAGGCCGATTGCCGCTGCGAAGCCGACGCTGGCCAGCAATACCGGCGCCCGCCCGCCCCGCGCGCCGGCCAGCGCCGCCAGCCCGATCGCGACCGCCAGCAACAATGTCGCCGCCCAGCCGCGCGGATCGGGCAGCACGAACCACGCCGCCGCGCCCGCGCCCAGCGCCACCGGCACCCACAGCACGAGCTGGTCGCGCTCCGCCTCCAGCCGGGCTTCAAGCCATCGGTGTATCAAAGCGATGCCATGCCGCGCGCGCGTTTGAAGCGCCGACGATGCTTTGCTAGAGGCGGGCGCGGCTGAACTGGCCATTCGAATTTCCAGCCTGGGAGCAAGCGCGCTTGAGCGCAACCGACAAAACCGCCAGCGCGGACGGCCGCGCCGTCGTCACCCGCTTCGCCCCGTCGCCGACGGGGTTCCTTCACATCGGCGGCGCGCGCACCGCGCTGTTCAACCTGCTGTACGCCCGCCACCACGGCGGCACATTCCGGCTGCGGATCGAGGACACCGATCGCGCGCGCTCGACGCAGCCCGCGATCGACGCGATCCTGTCGGGGATGCGCTGGCTCGGGCTCGATTGGGACGGCGAGGAGGTCTACCAGTTCGCGCGCGCCGATCGCCATGCCGCGGTCGCGCACACGATGGTCGAGCACGGCCACGCCTATCGCTGCTACCTGACGCAGGACGAACTCGCCGCGATGCGCGCCGAGGCGCAGGCCGCCAAGCAGCCGCTGCGCGTCCGCTCGCCGTGGCGCGACCGCACCGATCATCCCGCCAACCAACCCTATGTCGTGCGCCTGCGCGCGCCGACCGAGGGCGCGGTGACGATCGAGGACCGCGTGCAGG
Source organism: uncultured Sphingomonas sp. (assembly GCA_913777325.1). Classification (GTDB taxonomy): domain Bacteria; phylum Pseudomonadota; class Alphaproteobacteria; order Sphingomonadales; family Sphingomonadaceae; genus Sphingomonas. The sequence goes on from CAJYSA010000052.1 coordinate 5,185, forward strand.
GCAGCGTCACCGTCCAGAATGCCGAGCTCGACGATCTCGTCCTGCTGCGCTCGGATGGAACGCCGACCTACATGCTCGCGGTGGTGGTCGACGATCACGACATGGGCGTCACCCACGTCATCCGCGGCGACGACCACCTCAATAACGCCTTCCGCCAATTGCCGATCTACCGCGCGATGGACGCGATCGAGGGCGGCTGGCCCGATCCGGTCTATGCGCACATCCCGCTGATCCACGGCAGCGACGGCGCCAAGCTGTCGAAGCGGCACGGCGCGGTCGGGATCGAGGCGTATCGCGACGAACTGGGCATCCTGCCCGAGGCGCTCGACAATTACCTGCTGCGGCTCGGCTGGGGACATGGCGATGCCGAGATCATCTCGCGCGCCGAAGCGATCGAATGGTTCGACCTCGCCGGGGTCGGCAAGTCGCCCAGCCGCTTCGACCTGAAGAAGCTGGAGAATCTCAACGGTCATTATATTCGCGCCGCCGACGACGCACGGCTGGCGGATCTGGTGGCGGAGCGACTCGGGTTCGATCACGACGATACCCGGCGTTCGATCCTGCGCGATGCGATGCCCTCGCTGAAGCCGCGCGCCGCGAACCTCAACGAGCTGACCGAGGCCACCGGCTTCCTCTTCGCCGCGCGTCCGCTCGCGGTGGAAGAAGCGGCGCGGCCGTTGCTCGCCGGCGAGGCACCCGCGCTGCTCTCGCGCCTGCACACGGCGCTTGACGCGGTGCACAACTGGGATACGGAGACGACCGAAGCGGCGGTGCGTTCGGTGGCCGAAGAGGCGGGCGTGAAGCTCGGCCAGGTCGCCCAGCCCCTCCGCGTCGCATTGACCGGCCGCAAGACCTCGCCGGGCATCTTCGACGTACTCGTCCTTCTAGGACGCGATGAAAGCCTGGCCCGCATCGCGGACCACGTTCCCGGCCCCCGGGACTGACAGGAGAAGATCATGACCGAAGCCGCCAAGTTCACGCTGTCGGGCAAGGAGCTCGACTATCCGGTCCTCTCGGGCAGCGTCGGCCCCGATGTCGTCGATATCCGCAAGCTGTACGGCCAGACCGGCGCGTTCACCTACGATCCGGGCTTCACCTCGACCGCCTCGTGCCAGTCGAAGCTGACCTATATCGACGGTGACGAGGGCGTGCTGCTCCATCGTGGCTATCCGATCGGCGAGCTGGCCGAACAGTCCAGCTTCATGGAGGTATGCTACCTGCTGCTGAACGGCGAACTGCCGGATCAGGGCGAGCTGGATGCCTTCTCGCGCACGATCACCCGCCACACGATGGTCCACGAGCAGCTCGCGCAGTTCTTCCGCGGCTTCCGTCGCGATGCGCATCCGATGGCGATCATGTGCGGCGTCGTCGGCGCCCTGTCGGCCTTCTACCACGATTCGACCGACATTCACGATCCGCAGCAGCGCATGATCGCGTCGCACCGCCTGATCGCGAAGATGCCGACGATCGCGGCGATGGCGTACAAGTACAGCGTCGGGCAGCCGTTCCTGTATCCGGACAATTCGCTGTCCTACACCGGCAATTTCCTGCGCATGACCTTCGGCGTGCCCGCTGAGCCCTATGTGGTGAACCCGGCGGTCGAAAAGGCGATGGACCGGATCTTCATCCTCCACGCCGATCACGAACAGAACGCCTCGACCTCGACCGTCCGTCTCGCCGGTTCGTCGGGCGCCAATCCGTTCGCGTGCATCGCGGCGGGCATCGCGTGCCTGTGGGGCCCGGCGCACGGCGGCGCGAACGAGGCCGCGCTCAACATGCTGCACGAGATCGGCACGCCGGAGCGCATTCCGGAATTCATCGCGCGCGCCAAGGACAAGAACGATCCGTTCCGCCTGATGGGCTTCGGGCACCGCGTCTACAAGAACTACGATCCGCGCGCGACCGTGATGCAGAAGACGGTGCGCGAGGTGTTCGAGGCGCTGAACGTGCAGGATCCGCTGTTCGAAACCGCGCTGCGGCTGGAAGAGATCGCGCTCAACGATCCGTATTTCGTCGAGAAGAAGCTGTTCCCGAACGTCGATTTCTATTCGGGCGTGATCCTGTCGGCGATCGGCTTCCCGACCAGCATGTTCACTGTGCTGTTCGCGCTGGCGCGCACCGTCGGCTGGGTGGCGCAGTGGAACGAGATGATCACCGATCCCGATCAGAAGATCGGTCGCCCGCGCCAGCTCTACACCGGCCCGACGCAGCGTCCCTACGTTCCCGTCGGTCAACGCTGATCCGGATTTCGTCATCGCGAGTGTGGCAAGACGCTCGCGATGACGGACGATCGGTTCCGCTTTATCCGATCCTGTTGTAAGGACATCGCATGCTCCGGCTCCGACCGCTCCTGACCGTCATCGGCGTGCTCTGCACGTTGATGGGGGCGCTGTGGATCGCGCAGGGGCTGGGCTATGTGAACTGGCCGCGGTCAAGCTTCATGCTGGGGCGTGGCATCTGGGCCGATTACGGCAGCGGCCTGGCCATCTTCGGCCTGCTCCTGATCCTGCTCGCCCGCCGCCTGCGCTGAGGCTGCGGGCAGCGCCAGCGTGAAGCAGGCGCCCTCCCCCAACTCGCTCTCCAGCGTCAGCGTGCCGTCCATCGCCTGCGCCAGCCGCCGCGCGATATACAGGCCCAGCCCGCTGCCCCCCGGTATGCTGTCGTCGCCGCGCACGAATTTCTCGAAGACGCGCGGCTGTTCATGGGCCGGAATGCCGCGTCCCTGATCCGTGACCAGCAACCGCACGTGCCCCTCGCGGCGCTTCACCCGCAGCCGCACGACGCCGCCCGGCGGCGAATAGGCGACCGCATTGCTCAGCAGGTTGACGACGATCTGCAAGGCGCGGCGATATTCGCCGATCACCCAGGCCGCCGCCTCGCCCGCCAGCGGCGCGATCGTCACGCCGAACTCCGCGGCGCGCGCCGCCAGCAATCCGCTGGCCTCGCGCACCACGGCGGCCAGGTCGAGCGGCATCCGCGCGGTGACGAAATCCCCGCGCTCGATCGCCTCCATGTCGACCAGATCGTCGACCAGCCCCAGCAGATGCCGACCGGCGCTGGCGATATCCGCGGCATATTCCATGTATGAAGCGGCGAGCGCGCCCTCGCCCGCCGCGCGGATGGAATCGGCCTGCGCGATGATCGTCCCCAACGGCACGCGCAGCACGCGGTGCAGCCGCGCGTTGAACGCCCCCGTCAACCCGCCGTCACGCGCGTCTGTGGCGGGCGCGAACACGCCGCCGACGAACCCCGCGAATGCCCCCGTCACGTCGCGCCGCACGTTCGCCGCCAGCTCGATCCGCACGCCCTGCCCGCGCACGCTCGCCGGCTGGCCGGTCACGTCGCGGACCGTCGACACCGCCTCCAGCAGCGGCATCGCGCCATCGCCCCGCGCCTCCAGCACGAACAGGTGGGTCAGCGGCTGGCCCAGCACCGCGACCGGATCGACGCCGTGACGCGCGCACGCCGCCGGGGCGATCCGCACGACGCGCAGCGCGGCATCGACCTCCCACGTCCAGTCGGCGCCGGGCGGCGGCTCCACCGTCGCGATGATGCCCGGCGACGCGGCTCCGCCGGCCGGGCGTTCGCGCAGCAACGTCGCGGCCAGCGCCACGGTCTGTGCATCGGGGCTGTCGCCGCTGGGCACGGCACGGACATGCCAGTCGCCATCGCCCTGTTCGTCACCGATCGTCACCGTGCGCGCGACAGGCACGCGCAGCGCCCGCGCGATCCGCACCAGCGCCGCGACCGCCCCCAGCGCGAACGACGCCCCGCTGCCCCCGGCGGCACGATCGTTCAGCTCGGCGAAGCGCGCATCGCCGCTCAGCACGCGATCGTCGGCATCGATCAGCGCGTGGAAGGCGCCGCGTGTCACGTCGCCTGCCGTCGCGCCAGCATCTGCACGGCGTCGCGAAAATCCTGTGGCAGCTTCAACGCCGCGATCGCCTGCGCGGCGACCGCCGGATCCAGTGCCACCAGCGTGTCCAGCGTCTCGACCAGCATCGTCAGATCGCGCTCGCGATCCGCCTCGGACAAGAGGAAGCCCGCCCGCGCGATCGCATCGCGCCCCAGGCCCGCCGCGCGCAACGCCAGCCACAGCCGGTCGCTGCCGGTATCCAGCAGCAGCGCGCGCGCCGCCCCGGCGTCGATCCCCACCGCCTGCGCCAGCAGCGCGGCGAACAAGGACACCCGCGCACCGTCCAGCGATTGCACCAACACCTCGCCTCGCGCCTCGCCCATGGGGCGCAGCGACGTCGCCAGGTGCATCGCCGCCTCCGCCGGGTCGGTGCCGCGCTCCTGCGTCAGGTAGTGGCGCGCCGCCTCGCACAGCGCCACATCGGCTTCGATCCCCGCCGCCGCGCCCAACACCTCGCGGAGTGCCGCCGCCACCCACCACACCAGTCGCGTGGTCAGCCCCTCGGGCAGCGCGGCGCGGCGCCCCGCCGGGCTCAACCGGCGCGCGCCGTCCGCCACCAGATAGGCGACCGCCGCCGCGCGCTGCGTCGCATCGCCATGTTCGACCAGGTTGGAGATCAGCGTCGGCGCGGCATCGTGCACCCGCAACGCCGCCAGCGATTCGTCGAGCAGGTCGATCCGGGCCTGGGCAATCAATTCCCCGATCAACTCGGCATCGCGCATCAACCCCGCGTCCAGCAGGCGCGGCCACGCCAGCGAATGGTTCGATTCGAACACGGTCGCGGCGTCGCGCCGCCCCACCGCCGTCAGCGCGCGCGCGGCATCCCGGGTCAGTTGCTGCTCGATCGCGCCGACCGTCGCCTCCGCCATGCGCAAGGTCGCGGCGCGCGTCCGGTCATCCAGGCGCCCCGGCTGCGACAGGAAGATATCCTCGGCGGCCACCGCGCGCCGCTGCGACGCCGCCTGCTCGGCCACGGCGGCGCGCGATGCGAGCCGCGCCGGGTCGCCCATGACACAGGCATGAGGAAGGGAGGCCGCCATACGCTCATCCGTACGGCGACTTCGTTAAAGCCATGCTAAGCCTTGCGAAGTCGCTCCACCGCCGCGATCAGCGTCGCCGCCGCGTACCCGGCGACCAGCCCGATCCCCACCGTCGGATATCCCAATATCGCGAAGATCGTCAGCAGCGCCAGATAGGCTGGCGCCACGCCCCACCATGGCTGCCGGCCCCCCGCGCTCGCCGCGCGCTCCCCCACGCCGCCCACGATCAGCGCGAACCCGGCCAGCAGCCGCGCCGTCGTGGTGGCCGCCGTGCCATCCACGACATGCGCCAGCAGCAGGATCGCCAGCGCGGGCGCCACGAAGATCGCCACCCGGTTCGTCCGCAGCAGCGCCGGCTCGTCGCGGAACAGCGCCAGCGCGCCCGCCAGCTCCGCCGCCAGCACGCCCAGCAGCACCAGCGCGAGCCCCGCGCCGGTGAACCCGAACGTGACCGTGCCCAGCCCGGCGAGCATCGCGGCGCCCGCGCCGGCGCTGCACGCCTCGGTCCCGATCCCGTGGCGTGCGATCCACGGGATCGCCATGCGCGCCAGCGGGCGCAGCACCAGCCGCTCGAACCAGCTCGGTCGCGCCGCCATCGATGCGGACAATACCGCGCGTCCGCGCTCCTCCAGCGCCACCGCGCGCCGCTCGATCCCATGCCCCATCGCCAGATCGTCCAGCCGGAGCACGACGTGCCGCGCGCCGGCCTGCTCGGCGGCGTGGAGCAATGTCGATTGCAGGTCGTAATCCTCGGGCAGCCGCGCCGCGTCCGCGATCCGCGCCGATTCCATCCGCGCCACGCCCGCCCACGCCGATCCGCCGCCGACGCGCTCGAACGCGGTCGCCGCCTGCGCGCCGGGCACCACCAGCAGCGCGTCGCCGGGCTGCCGCGCGATCGCGCCCACGACGTCCTCGGTCGTCACCAGCCCGTCGGCGATCATCACCACGCGCGCCAGCGGGTGGAGCTTGGCCAGCGCGTCGGCGGCGCTGCGCACCGTGTCGACCGCGACGCCGCGCCGCCCGATCCGCGCCAGCGCGCCGATCAGTTCGGGGGTCAGCCGGGAGACGACGACGACGATCTGCGCCGCGTCGCACGCCAGCAACAGCCGCGCCTGATATTCGATCAGGGTCGCCGCGGCGAACGGCAGCGTCGCCGCCAGCATTCCCGAGCGATCTTCGGCCTCATGGGTCGCGAATAACAGGCCAGCCAGCATGGTTGAGGCTGTTACGAGGCGCGATGACGGCTGGCAACAATCCCCGACACGGTCGCCCGATGCGCCGAACCGATGGCGGGCATCGACCTTAAACGGCTTTTCGAGCGCGGCAAACGTGATACACCCGCGCGATGAACGGGGGGCCGTCTTCCATTTTCGATATTCGACCGGCTGGCGCCGAGACGCCGGCAGCATCAACCGTCCCGACGCTTGCCACGGAGCCGCACGCCGACGTGACCGATCCCGCTTTCTCCGACGACGATGCCGCGGAGGCGCCGTTGCGCCGCCGCGCGATCCTGGGCTGGGTCGCGGTCGTCCTCGCGCTCGTCTGGGTCTCTGCATTGCTATGGATCGCGCGCGACGCGCTGGCGACGATGTCCGCGCTGGAGCTGGCGCAGTTCGGCGCCGCCGCCGCGATGGTGCCCGCGCTCGCCGGTATCGTCTGGCTGCTCGCCTTGCGAACCAGCGATGTCGAGGCGCGGCGTTTCGGCACTACCGCGCGCGCCATGCGGCTCGAATCCGCGGCATTGGAAAGCACCGTCGCGGCATTGGGCGATGAAATTGAGGCGCGTCGCGGCACCCTGGCTGAACAGGTACGGCTGTTGACGGCACTGGGAGAGGCCGCGACGGCACGCCTCGCCACCATCGGCGCCGACCTCTCGGACGAAATCGCTCGCGCGGAGGCGCACGCGCGCGCCCTGTCGAACGCCACCGATCATGCCGGCGAACAGCTCGATACCTTGCTCGCGGCCCTCCCCCGCGCCAGCGACGAGACGCGCGCGCTGGCCAGCGAGATCGATCAGGCCGGGCTCGTCGCCTACGAACACAGCGCCGCGCTCGACGCACAGATCGCCGCGCTGACCGCGCGCGGGCGCGAAGCGGAGGCGGTCGCCGGCGGCGCCGCCGAAAAGCTCGCGGCCTATATGCAGCGGATGGAGGCGACCAGCGCTACCGCCGGGCTGCGCCTTGAAGGCGTGACCTCGGACGCCGCGATCGCGGTCGACGCGCTGCTCGAACGCACCGCCGTCGCGATCGACGAATCGCGCAAGGGCATCGTCGCGCAGGGCGAGGCGATGCTGGCGATGGTCAACGCCGGCCAACAGGCACTCGACCACGCCGCGCGCGGCAGCGCCGAGGCGCTGGGCGAACGCGTCGCGCTGGTCGAGGTGGTGATCGAACGGATCGCCGCCCGGCTCGATGCGCAACGCGGCGCAGGCGAGATGTTGTTCAGCTCGCTCGACGAAGCCATTGATCAGGCATCGATCCGCTTCGACGCGCTCCACACGCAGGGCACGGAACGAAGCCGTCACCTGGCCGCCACGATCAGCGCCCTTCAGGCCAGCACCGAAGCGCTGACCGCCGCGATGGACAGCGGCAACGGCTCCGCAGAACGCACCATTGCCACCACCGAACATCTGCTCGTCGCGCTCGACGCCGCCGCGCGCGAGATGGACGAGACGATGCCGGACGCGATCGCGCGGCTCGAATCGCGCGTCGGTTCCACCAAGCAGGTGATCGTCGCCGCCAAGCCCGAGCTGCTGGCGCTCGTCACCGCTGCCGAGAGCACGCACGACGCCATCGAGGCGGTCGCGCAGGTGGTGGCCGAGCAGCGCGATACGGTCGAAACGCTGACCGCGCGCCTCAGCGAGGGGCTGGAGCGAGGACGCGCGCAGGCCGGGCTGATCGGCGATGCCGTGCAGGACGCGACCCGCCGTGCGGACGATCTTGCGCAGGAGGCGGCGCCGCGGCTTCTGGAAGCGTTGCTGCGCGTTCGCGAGACCGCCGCCACCGCCGCCGACCATGCGCGCGAGGCGTTGGCCCGCGTCATCCCCGAGGCGGCCAATGCCTTGGAGAGCGCCGGCGTCGCCGCGCTGGAGCGAGCGGTCGAGAGTGGCGTGCAGCGTCAGGTCGAACAGGTCGCGCTCATCTCGGAGACGGCGGTGAGCGCGACGCACCGTGCCGGCGAGCGACTGCAGGCGCAACTCGACGGGATCGAAGCGACAATCGCATTGATCGACCGCCGCCTGGAAGAAGCGCGCACCGCGAGCGAGGAAAATGAGCGCGACACCTTTGCACGGCGTGCGTCGCTGCTGATCGAGTCGCTCAATTCGGCTTCGATCGATCTCACGCGCACCTTTGCGCCGGAAATCTCCGACAGCGCCTGGGCGGCCTATCTGAAAGGAGACCGGGGCGTCTTCACGCGCCGCGCGGTGCGATTGCTCGACGGCAGCGAGCAGCGCGACGTCGCGCGGCTCTATGATGACGACGCCGGGTTCCGCGAGCAGGTCAATCGCTACATCCACGACTTCGAAGCGATGCTGCGAACGATCCTGGCGCAGCGCGACGGGTCTCCGCTGGGAGTTACGTTGTTGTCGTCCGATATGGGCAAGCTGTACGTGGCGCTGGCGCAGGCGATCGAGCGCCTGCGCTAACGCCGCGCCTAAATGACCTGTTCGGCGGCGAGCAGATAGGCGCGCATCCGTTGCGCGCCTTCGTCGGTCATCCTCAGCAACACGCGACGCCGATCGACCGGATCGGCCTCGCGAGCAACCAACCCACGCTCTACCAGCATCGTGATCTGCCGCAGCGCCGTGGTCAGCGGCGCGCCGGAGGCTACTGCGGCGCTGGTCGTGTAGGTATCGCGGCCAGCCAGATCCTGCGCGAACAAATCGAGCAGCAGATCGAATGCGGCCTCCCCGAAGAACCGTTCGAAGAACTGGTCTCGTAATCGGCGCTTGCTCAGGATGCGCTCCGCAGCCACGCGCAACAATCGCGGCTCGTCATTTGCCGGCGGACCGTCCAATATCTCGACCGTCGCCATCATCCGCCGCGTCGCTCCGGCGTGAAACAGGCTGACGTGGCTCGTCCCCCACAACGTATCACCGTCGTTGCGCAGATAGCGCTTCGTGATGGAATAAGGCGTCCCGTCCCTCATCAGCGCCATCGCGTGCTGACGCTCGATCTCACGATCCTCCGGATGGGTCAGCGACAGGACGTCACGCCCGATCAACGCGTCGCGCGGATAGCGGAGCACAGCGACATAACCTTCGTCGGCGTCGATGATCCGCCATCGCTCGTCGATCAGGCAGCTCAGCAGAGTGCGCGCGCCTGTCCGCCCGACCGCCCGATCCATGTTCCGTTCGTCCCCCCTGACTTGCCCCGCCACAGCGACACTCGCGCTGTTAGCGTCAACATTCCAAGGGAAACTTCCAGAATCAATAGGCATATGGTGGCAGACGCGGGACCGTCACGCGTCTGCCGCGACCATCGTCTACAGCCGCCGATCACCCGGATAGGCGAACAGCAGGTCCGCATCGACCGAGGCGTGTAGCTCCTCATGCCCGGTGACCATCACGCACTCGCCGGCTTTCCAGGCGACACCGGCCACCACCCCATCGCCGCGGATCGGCACCAGCCATCCCGTCAAACCCTCGGGCAGCGCGATATCGCGCCGGCCACCGGTCCAGCGTTCCAGCACGAATTTCGGCCCCTCGACCATGATCGTCCGCCCGGGTTCGACCACGCCGGGCTGCGCCGGGGCGACATAGGGAGTCAGTTCCGCAACGGCGACGCCATCGTCGAGGTGCAGTTCGCGCGGACGACCGTAATCGAACAATCGGTATGTCGTGTCGGAATTCTGCTGCACTTCGATCAGCGTCAATCCGGCGCCGATCGCGTGGATCACGCCAGAGTGCGAATAGTAGAAGTCACCCGCTTTCACCGGCTTCCAGTCGAGCTTGTGCTCAAGGCTGCCATCCTCGGCCGACGTCCGCAGTTCCTCTTTCGTCATCGGTGCCAGCGGCCCGATCGCGATCGTCGAATCGGGTTCGGCGGAGAGGATGGTCCAGCATTCGTCCTTGCCGCGGGGCAGGCCGCGCTTGTGCGCCTCTTCGTCGGAGGGGTGGTTCTGAACCGACAGTTTCTCACTGGTGAACAGATACTTGATGAGGAGCTCCGGCTCCTCTGGATGCGGTGACTGGAACCACACTTCGCCGATCGGTTCCGCGTCCGGCGCCGGATCGGGGAAGCCGGGATACAGGTGGTGGCGCCCCCACGGCTTTTCGACACGCTTCGTGGCAAGCAGGGTGGCGGGCATGTTCCGATTCCTTCGCTGACATTCGCTGACGGTGCCATCAACGTCGCTGCGCTAGCCAGTGTTGCGCCCGCGCGAAAGCCGTTGTTCGCGGGGCCGGGTCTACGCTAAGAGCCGGGGCGATGCGTACCCTCACCTTCCGCCCGCTGTCGTCCCGTCCACTCGCCATCGGCCTCGCCGCCGCGCTGGCGGTGTCGCTTGCCGGCTGCGCGGGCGGGGGCGGTCGCAACCGCGCCGACCTGCCCTATGTCGCGCGCGACGTCGGGACATTGTACTCGGCAGCCAAGCAGCGGCTCGACCAGGGGCGCTACAAGGAAGCCGCCGCGCTGTTCGACGAGGTGGAGCGCCAGCACCCTTATTCGGTGTGGGCACGCCGCGCCCAATTGATGGGCGCGTTCAGCTATTATCTGGGCGGTGAATATACGCAGGCGATCCAGGGCGCGCAGCGCTTCCTGTCGGTCCACCCCGGCAACCGCGACGCGCCCTACGCTTATTACCTGATCGCGATGAGCTATTACGAGCAGATCAACGACGTCACGCGCGACCAGAAGATCACGCAGCAGGCGCAGGACGCGCTCGGCGAGTTGATGCGCCGCTATCCCACGTCGCGTTACGCCGCGGACGCGCGGCTGAAGCTGGATCTGGTCCGCGACCATCTGGCCGGCAAGGAAATGGAGATCGGTCGCTTCTACGAACGGCGCCGGCAATGGCTCGCGGCGACGCTGCGCTTCCGACGCGTGATCGACCAGTATCAGACCACGACGCACACGCCGGAGGCGCTGATGCGGCTGACTGAAACCTATCTGGCGCTGGGCGTCCGCAACGAGGCGGAGAAGGCGGCCGCAGTGCTGGGCGCCAATTATCCGGGCACCGACTGGTACAGCCGTGCCTATAAGCTGATGAAGGAATATCCCCCGGCGACCATCGCGCCGCTGGCCCCCGGCCAGCCGATCGTTCCGGTCGCCACCAAGCCGGCGATTCCCGGTGAGGCGACCGGCGCGACCCCCAAGGCCGATGCCCCTGTACCGGCGACCCCGGCGACCACTGGTGGCGACGCACAGGCCGGCGTTCCCGCGCCGGGCGTAGCCGCCCCCTCCCCCGCCACGAACCCGACCGGCGGCTGACGCGCGCGCCGCACGGAACAAAAGGGGTAACAAACCGCGCTTTTTGCGGGTAAGGAGCGGCTGCCCATGCTGACCGCGCTAGCCATTCGTGACGTCGTGCTGATCGAGGCGCTGGAGCTGGAATTCGGCCCCGGACTTGGCGTGCTGACTGGAGAAACCGGCGCGGGCAAGTCGATCCTGCTCGATGCGCTGGGGCTCGCTTTGGGGCGGCGCGGCGAAAGCACGCTGGTGCGTAGCGGGGCGGCACAAGCAATCGTCACCGCGACGTTCGATACCCCCCCAGCCGTCGCGGCGCTGCTCACCGAGAATGGGCTGGAGATCGATCCCGGCGAGCCGCTGATCATCCGGCGACTGGTCAAGGCCGATGGCGGAAGCCGCGCGTTCGTCAACGATCAGCCCGCCTCCGCCACGCTGCTGCGCGAGATCGGGCCGATGCTGGTCGAGATCCATGGCCAGCACGACGATCGCGGGCTGCTGGCAGCGGCCGGACATCGCAACCTGCTGGACACCTATGCCGGTGGCGGGGTGCGCGACGTCGCCGCCGCTTATGCCGCATGGCGCGACGCGCGCACCACCTTGGCCGACGCACGCGACGCGATCGCGGCGGCGCGCGCCGACCGCGAATGGCTGGAACATGCGGTCGCCGAGTTGGAGACGCTGGCCGCCGATCCTGGCGAGGAGGAGGCGCTGGCCGAGCGCCGCCGGACGATGCAGCGCGCCGAGAAGACGGGCGGCGAACTGGAAGCAATCACCGAGCATCTCGAGGGAAGCACCGGCGCGCTGGCCCATTTGCGCCAGGCCGCGCGCGCATTGGAGCGGATCGCCGAGGATCATCCTGCGCTCGGCGAGGCACTGGCGGCGATCGACCGTGCGCTGATCGAAGGCGCGGTGGCGGAGGAACGGTTGCGCGACGCGTCGGTGGCGCTGTTGTACGACCCCCGCCAGTTGGAGGAAGACGAGGCGCGGCTGTTCGAGTTGCGCGCGATGGCGCGCAAGCATCGCGTCCAGCCCGACGCACTCGCGGACCTTGCCGCCGAGTTGCGTGAGCGGCTGACGCGGCTCGACGCCGGCGAACAGGGGCTTGCCGATCTGGAGCGCGCGGTGGCTGCCGCGCGTGCGCGCTACGACGACGCCGCCGCGCAATTGACCGCGATCCGCACAGAGGCGGCGGGGCGGCTGGATACGGCAGTAGCGGCGGAACTGGCGCCGCTGAAGCTGGATGCCGCGCGCTTCCGCACCGTCGTCGCGCCACTGCCCGAAGCGGAATGGTCCGGCGCGGGACGCGACCGCGTCGAATTCGAGATCGCGACCAACCCGGGCGCGCCGTTCGGCCCCCTCGCCAAGATCGCATCGGGCGGGGAGTTGTCGCGCTTCATCCTGGCGCTGAAGGTCGCGCTGGCCGAGCAAGGCGGCGCGGCAACGATGATCTTCGACGAGATCGATCGCGGCGTCGGCGGCGCGGTGGCCAGCGCGATCGGCGAGCGCCTTGGCCGGCTGGCCGCCACGACGCAATTGCTGGTCGTGACGCACAGTCCGCAGGTGGCGGCGCGCGGCGCCGCGCACCTGCTGATCGCCAAGGCGAGCGACGGTACGGTGACCCGCACCGGCGTCCGCCCGCTCGACCCGGACGGACGTCGCGAGGAGATCGCGCGGATGCTGTCGGGCGCCACCGTCACCGCCGAGGCTCGGGCACAGGCCGAGCGGCTGCTCGAAACCGCCTGACCGGGGGAGCCGTATGGATATTCGTATGGCGGCGATCGACGATGCGGCGGCGATGAGCCGCGTCCTGCGCGAGATCATCGCGCATACCGGTCGCCAGCGCCCTCATGACGAGGCGTTCGTGATCGCGAACTACCTCGCCAACCCCGCCAGCATCAGGTGCACGCTCGCGTCCGGGGACGACTGGGACCTTCTCGGCTTTCAGTCATTGGTGAGGGCAGCGCCGGGCAACCGGTATGACGTGCCGGTCGGCTGGGGCATCATCGGCACCCATATCAGCCCGCGCGCGCATCGCCGGGGCGTGGGTCGCGCCTTGTTCCAGTCCAGCCGAGAGGCAGCCGTACGCGCAGGCTTGCAGAACATCGACGCCTATATCGGCGCTGATAACCAGACCGCCCTGCATTATTACGATGCGATGGGTTTCCGCACCTATCGCACGCCCGAAGGCGTGGTGCAGAAAGCCTATTCGGTCACCTAGGTCGCACGATCGTCCTGCGCACGCGGGCCGGACCGACCAGGCGAAGACGCGGTCGCAGTGCGGCCGATGGCATCAACCCTATCAATCATCGTGAGCGCAGCGATGCGATCCAGACCCAAACCACGGCACCCTGGATCGCGCCGTTGCGCTCGCCTTGACGGCTGATCCAACCGGCATGGCCCGGCCCCCTATTCGATCCCAACCGGGATCGAATAGCTTACGCCGCTCTGGCCCACCTCAATCCCGCCGGCGCGTCTCGACCGGCGTCGCATCCGTTCCCGCATCATCGTCACGCTGCGCGCGATCGCTGCGCGCGGTCATGCCGGTCGCCGAGGCGTCGTCCATCATCTGCGCGTCAGGTGCGGGCTCCTCCGGGGGCGGCAGCATCGCGGTGTCGTTGCTGGGCGTCGGGCTCGGCTCGACAACCGGGGTCGGCTCCTCGGTCGGGGTCGGCTCGGGCGTCGGCTCCAGTTCCTGGACGGTCATGTTCATCTCGGGTGGCTCCGGTTCGGACTTCGAACAGCCCGCCACGCCCAGACCCGCCAGCGCGACCCATGCCAGTGCCCGTACCGAACGCTGCCGCCACATCGTCATTCGCCTATTCCTCACTTCGCCGCCAGCGCCTGCGCCTCGGACCGTCGCTCGACCGTAGCAGCCAGCTTGCCGTCCCAGCCATAGGGATCTTCGCGGAAACCGACCTGCCCGTCGGGCGCGGCAAACGCCGACCAGTAAAGCAGGTAGACGCTGACCGGTTCGGCCATCTTCGCGCGTACGGTCTTGCCCGCCGCCAGTGCGGCGTCGATCGCCTCCGGCTGCCAATCCGGCGTGGTCGCCATCAGCAGTTTGGCGAGATCCTCGGGCTTCTCCAGCCGGACGCAGCCATGGCTGGCCAGCCGATCGAACTTCGAGAAGCCGGAGCGTGCCGGCGTGTCATGCAGATAGACCGCGAAATCGTTCGGGAAGTCGAACTTGAAGCGACCCAGCGCGCTCTGTTCCGACGCCTGTTGCAGCCGCTTGCCGCCGTTGCCGGTGTCGATCACACGGAATCCGTTGCGCTTCAGGTAGCCGGGATTGGCGCGTTCCTTCGGCCATAGCTCCTTCGTGGCGATGGAGTCCGGCACGTTCCACGGCGGGTTGATGACGATGCTGCTGATCTGCGACACCAACATCGGCGTCTCGTTGCCCGGACGCCCGGTCACCGCGCGCATCGACATCACCGGCCGGTCGCCGTCGAACGCGGTCAGCACCGCGGCGGCGATGTTCACCTGGACGCGGCGCCGGTCCAGCGTCGGCGGCAGCCAGCGCCAGCGTTCGAGATTGGCGGTGATCTGCTGCACCCGCTGCGCGACGGGGACGTTCAGCGCGGCGAGCGTCTGCGCTCCGACCTGCCCCGCCGGGTTGAGGCCATAGCGCCGCTGCGCACGCCGCACCGCTTCCAGCAGAGCCGCGTCGAAGCGGTCGCCGGTGCCGGTCAACGCCGGATCCTCGATCGCCAGCCGCTCACGCAGCTTCGCCACCGCCGGTCCGCTGCTGCCATAAGCGGGCGCCATCGTCAGCGTGGGCCAACCGCCCGCCGCCGCGATCCGGCGGTAGCGGGCCAGCCCCTCGACCAGCGCGTCATAGCCCTGGTACGGCGGGGGCAAGGACCGGATCCATTGCGCTAGCCGATCGTGCGCGACCGCATCGGCAAAGCCGGGCAGCGGGTCGTAAGCAGTCGGCCGAATCCCCCAGTCGCGCTGGAAGTCCGATGGCATCAACCGACCGCCATGCACCGCGCGCGCATGATCCAGCGCGACGCGCACCAGCGACACGTCGTCGAGCCGGTCGAGATCGGTGCGGGGCGTACGGCTGAGCCCCTGCGCCACTTCGTCTTTCGCGATCAGCGTCGCGAGTTCGCGCCGCTGTGCCGCGCTCAGCGAGGGCAAGGGTTGCAGCGGCTGGACCAGCGGCACCGGTGCCGGCGCCGGCGTGGGCGGTGTGACCGGAACCTGGGCGACCGAAGAGGAGGCCGCAAGCATCGCGACCGGCAGGAGGCATCGAGAGGCAAAACACGTCATGGCGAGCCGTCTATCACCTTTGATTCGTCGGGTTGAGCCACAGAATCGCACAATCGCGATTGCGGGGGATGCAGCGCTGGGCGTCATCGCGCCCCAACGATCGACGCCGGCAACCGACGCACGGCGATGCGTCAACGCGCTCGTTAACCAATCTTTATCCGACCCCAGACTACCAGTCGGTCAGATTTTACCGGTGTTTAGGGGGGATTACGAATGTCGAAGGCGAGCTTCTACCTGTCGGCGGCGATGATCGCGCTGGTCGCGACGCCGGCGGCGGCGCAGGATCTGCGCGGATCGGCGGCGGACAAGCCGAAGGACGGCGCCCAGGAAGCATCGCCCAACACCGCCGACATCGTCGTCACCGCGACCCGCCGGTCGGAACGGCTGTCGAACGTGCCGATCGCGGTATCGGCCTTCGGCCAGGCGGCGCTCCAGAATTCGGGCGCGACCGACATCCGCCAGATGACGCAGATCGCGCCGTCGCTGCTCGTCTCCTCCACCGGCAGCGAGGCGAACGCCTCCGCCCGCATCCGCGGCATCGGCACGGTCGGCGACAATCCGGGCCTGGAAAGCTCGGTCGCGGTCTTCATCGACGGCATCTATCGCTCGCGCACGGGCGCGGGCCTCAACGATCTGGGCGAGGTCGAGCGGATCGAGGAGCTGCGCGGGCCGCAGGGCACGCTGTCGGGCCGCAATTCGTCGGCGGGCGCGATCAGCATCTATACCAAGCTGCCGGAATTCAAGTTCGGCGGGATGGGCGAGGTCAGCTACGGCAATTACGACGCGGTGCGCGTGCAGGGCGCGCTGACCGGGCCGGTCATCAAGGATCTGCTGGCGTTCCGCATCGACGGCGTCGCCTCGAAGCGCGACGGCTTCCTGAAGGATGTGGTCAACAACACCGACTTCAACAACCGCGACCGCTATTTCGTGCGCGGCCAGTTGCTGTTCACGATCACGCCCGACCTCGCGGTGCGCTTCATCGGCGACTATACCCATCGCAACGAAAAATGCTGCGGCGCGGTCTATGTCGACACCAGCGAGAAGATCGATCCGACGCCGGGCGTGCCCGGCGACTGGGCGATCAACCCGAACGGCAATCCGGTCACTGCGATCCTGCGCAGCCTGGGCGGGATCCTGCCGAGCGAGGGCGATCCGTACAACCGCCGCATCGCGCAGACCCCGGGGCGCGCCTATTCCAATCTGACCACCGATGGTGGTGTGTCGATGCGCGTCCGCTGGAACTTCGGCGCGACGCAGCTCACCTCGCTGACCGCCTATCGCGAATATAAGTCGGCGGGCGCGGGCGACATGGATTATTCCAACGTCGACATCGTCTATCGCCCCGATGACGGCAACAATTATCGCCAGTTCAAGGTGTTCAGCCACGAAAGCCGCTTCTCCGGATCGATCTTCGACAACAAGCTTGATTGGCTGATTGGCGGCTATTACGCGCACGAGAACCTGGAGCTGGCCGACAATTTGCACTTCGGCGCACAATATGGCGCGTTCGCGGCCTGCCGCGCCGTCAGCCTGATCAACACCGCAGCGGCGCTACGCAATCCCGCGAATGCGGGCTGTCTCAGCAACGTCGGACGCGCCACGTTGACCGCGGCGGTTGGGCCCAATGTGATCGCGGGCCTCGACCGGCTCAGCACGATCAACAATCTTGGCAGCAACCGCGACGTCTATCGCCAGACCAGCGAGAATTTCGCGTTCTTCACGCACAACATCTACCGCCTCACCGACCGGCTGAACGTGACGGTCGGCCTGCGCTACACCAACGAACACAAGACGTTGCGCGCGGGCTTCGACAACAATAACACCGTCTGCCCAGCCCAGCAGGCCGCGCTGCGCTCGCTACTCGCCAGCAGCAACGCGACGCTGCGCTCGCTCGCGGTGGGATTGGTGACGTTCTCGTGTGTCGGCAATTCGACCTCGGGCCTGAACGGCACGCAGCTTAGCGACCAAATTCGCGAGGGCCAGTTGACCGGCACCGGCGTCCTGTCGTGGAAGCCGCGCGACAGCACCCTTCTCTATGCTTCCTATGCGCGCGGCTACAAGGCGGGCGGCTACAATCTCGACAAGTCGGACCTGAGCGCGACGGTGCTCACCACCCCGGCCGCATCCACCGTCACCAACCTGCGTTTCGACCCGGAAACCGTGAACGCCTATGAGCTTGGCCTGAAATTCACGTCGCGCCAGTTAACCGCCAACCTGGCGGCATTCCGCTCGGAATTCACCAACTTCCAGCTCAACACCTTCAACGGCACCAACTACATCGTCCAGAATATCGGGGGTTGCGACACCTCGCTGGGCGGTGCGGATCGCGATGCGTCGTCGACGACCGGCGCGTGCACCGGCAAGGTCGGCAAGGGGCTGACGACGCAGGGCGTCGAGGTCGAGGTCGGCATGTATCCGACACCCGACGTCACGGTGAACATCGGCTACACGCTGACCGACGCGAAATATGCGCGCAACCTCGTCGGCAGCCGATCGGGCGAGCCGCTGAGCGCGGCGCTGTTCCTGTTGCCGGGATCGCAGATGTCGAATGCGCCGCGCAACACGGTGACCAGCTCGGTCGCGTGGACGCCGGCGATCGGCGGCAACGGGTTGAGCGCGCTGTTCTACGTCGATGGCCGCATGACCAGCGACTACAACACCGGCTCCGACCTGTTCATCGAGAAGATGCAGGATGGCTTCTTCCTGATGAACGCGCGCATCGGCCTGCGCGGCAGCGAACAACGCTGGGCAATCGAATTGTGGGCGCAGAACCTGCTCGACACCAATTACCAACAGGTTGCGTTCAACGCGCCCTTCCAAGGTTCGAACTCGCGATCGCAGGTGCAGGCGTTCGGCTCCCCCGCCTTCGCCACCGCCAACACGCTGTTCACATCCTACCTGGGCGAGCCGCGCACCTACGGCCTGACGCTGCGCTCCCGCTTCTGACCGGCACGGCGCGGGTCCCGGCCACCGGGGTCCGCGCTCCCGGCGGCCGTGTAGCGGCCGAGGGAAGCGCCGGCCAGTCACTCACGACCTCATATATCGTCAGGCAGCGCCTTCCCACGTGCTGCCCCGACGCAGCTTCGCCGACGACCCGTTCTTCTTCGCAAGCGTGGTAAACGAGCAAGTCGCCGCAACCGCTCGCCGCCCCGGCGAACAGCAACGTCATGTCTCGCGCCCGCCAACCAAGGTGTAGCGCGGACGCATCCGCGACCATGCCAATATAACCGCACAAGCAACTCCGAGAGCCTTCTTGCGAAGGACTCGTCAGAATTTGCATGTACGGTGAAAAGTGGTGCCCAGAAGAGGACTCGAACCTCCACGACCTTGCGATCGCCAGCACCTGAAGCTGGTGCGTCTACCAATTCCGCCATCTGGGCACGGGGTAGGCCGGTGCCTCTATGGGTGGGCGCCGTGGGTGTCAACACGATTTTTCGGCAACCCCGTCACTTTTTTGCGGCGCGGCATCGAAAACCGCTAAACCTTGTCAACGCCGATAGCGGCGGGCAAGGCACACGGCACGGCGTTCGGGCGGGCGGAAGGCTAGAGGGCTCTCGAAATGAAGGACGGCATGGACAACAAGCTGGTGACGCTGATCGGCGGCGGGGGCTTCCTCGGTCGCTACATCGCGCAGTCGCTGCTGGCGGCGGGTGCACGCGTGCGCATCGCACAGCGCGATCCACGACAGGCATTCTTCCTGAAGCCGCAAGGCGGCCTGGGACAAACCCAATTCATCGCGGTCGACGTGACCCGCCCCGAGACGGTGGCCAACGCAGTGCACGGCGCGGATGCGGTCGTGAACCTTGTCGGCACCTTCGCGGGTAACATCGCCGGCATCCATGTGGACGGCGCACGTCACGTCGCGCAGGCGGCCGCCGCCAACGGTGCGGCGCTCGTCCATGTCTCGGCGATCGGCGCTGACGCGAACGGCGCATCGATCTATGCGCGGACCAAGGGCCTGGGCGAGGAAGCGGTTCGCGCCGCCTGCCCCTCCGCGACGATCCTGCGCCCCTCCACGGTGTTCGGCCGCGAAGATCAATTCATCAACCGCTTCGCGGGGATGATTGCGCGGCTGCCGGTCGTACCGGTGCTGCGTGGCGGCGCGCGCTTCCAGCCGGTCTTCGTCGGCGACGTTGCGCGTGCGACGGTCGCGGCATTGACCGACACCGAGACGTTCGGCGGTCGCACGTTCGAGCTGGGCGGCCCTGAGGTGCTGACCATGCTGGAACTGCACCAGCGGATCGCCCGCCACATCGGGCGGACGCCGCATCTCGTCGCCTTGCCCGATGCGGTCGGCGGGCTGCTCGCGGCGTTGCCGGGCACGCCGATCACGAACGACCAGTGGAAGATGCTCGGACGCGACAGCGTCGTCGGCGCGGGCGCCGAAGGATTTGCGGCGCTGGGCATCAGCCCCACGCCGCTCGACGCGGTCGCGCCCGAGTGGCTGGTGCGCTATCGCAAAGCCGGGCGCTTCAGCCTGATCCAGCGCGCGGCGGGCTGACGCTCCGCCGCCGCCCACCGTAGCAGGGAACGCGCGTGAACGACCTTTTGACCATCATCCTCCTCGGCATCGTCGAGGGGGTCACCGAATTCCTGCCCGTGTCCTCGACCGGCCATCTGGTGCTCGCCGGCGCGCTGCTGGGGCTGTCAGAGGGGGACGCCACCTTCGACATCGTGATTCAGCTGGGCGCGATCCTGGCCGTGATCGTGCTGTTCCGGCAGCGCTTCCTGCGCGTCGCGCACGGGCTGCTGCGTCGCGAGCCGCCCGCGATCCACTTCACCCGCAACGTGCTGCTCGGCTTCCTCCCGTCGGCGGTGGTGGGCGCGCTGGCCTATTCGGCGATCCGTGCTGTGCTGGAGGCCCCCGCGATCGGCCCGATCGTAGTGGCGGTCGCTCTGATCGTCGGCGGTGTCGCGATCCTCTTCATCGAACGCGTCGCACCGCACGCGCGCGGTGGATCGGTCGAGACGATGCGCTGGAAGACCGCGCTGTCGATCGGCGTGGTGCAATGCCTGTCGATGATCCCCGGGGTCAGCCGGTCGGGCGCGACGATCATGGGCGCGCGCGCGATGGGGGTGGATCAGGAGACGGCGGCGGAATTCAGCTTCTTCCTTGCCATTCCGACGATGATGGGCGCGACAACGCTGGCGCTGTGGAAGAGCCGCCACGATTTGGGCAACGCGCATCTCTCCGCGATCGCGATCGGGTTTGTCGTGTCGTTTGTGGTCGCGATGATCGTGATCCGCTGGTTCATGGCCATCGTCACCAAACACGGTTTCGCGCCTTTCGCGTGGTATCGAATCGTCATCGGGATTGTCGCGCTTGCTGCTCTGGTGATGCGATAGGCAACAGATCGGACCCAAAATGGCTGTCCAGATGCAAATGGGTCGCAGCTACTAACGCGATAGTCTATTTATTAGGTAAGCATTACTACCCTATCGGGCAAATAGCGCGTGACAGCGACTTGTGGGTGTGAGAGGTCGGTCATCGGAGGACACCGATGGCCGACATGCTGAAGTTCGTTGAACGCCCGCAATCCTATCCCGCAAAGCGCACCGCCGAAGCGCGCGCCGAGGATTTCCGCGAGATCGCCGAACGCTATGCGCCGCCCGCCGCCGAGGATCAGGCGGGGCGCTGCTCGCAATGTGGCGTGCCCTATTGCGCGGTGCATTGTCCGCTCCATAATCATATTCCCGATTGGCTGCGGCTGACCGCCGAGGGGCGGCTGCGCGAGGCCTACGAGCTGAGCAACAGCACCTCGACCATGCCCGAGATCTGCGGCCGCATCTGCCCGCAGGATCGGCTGTGCGAGGGCAATTGCGTCATCGAATTCTCGGGACACGGCGCGGTCACGATCGGTTCGGTCGAGAAGTTCATCACCGACACCGCCTGGGAGGAAGGCTGGGTCGAGCCGCTCGTGGCAGGGCCGGCGCGCGGCCAGTCGGTCGGCGTGATCGGTGCCGGGCCGGCGGGGCTGAGCGCCGCCGAATATCTGCGCGGGCAGGGTTATGAGGTGCATGTCTACGACCGGCACGATCGCGCGGGCGGCCTGCTGACCTATGGCATCCCCGGCTTCAAGCTGGAGAAGCCGGTCGTGATGCGTCGCGTCGAGCGACTGAAGGCCGGCGGCATCGTCTTCCATGAGGGGTTCGAGGTCGGACGCGACGCGACACTCGACCAGTTGCGCCAGCGTCACGACGCCCTGCTGATCGCGACCGGCGTGTACAAAGCGCGCGCGATCGACGTGGGCGGCAACCAGTTGAACGGCGTGGTCGCGGCGTTGGATTATCTGACCGCGTCCAACCGCAAGAGCTTCGGCGATGCGGTGCCGGCGTTCGAAGACGGCAGCCTGAGCGCCGAGGGCAAGAACGTTGTGGTGATTGGCGGTGGCGACACCGCAATGGACTGCGTGCGCACCGCGATCCGCCAGGGCGCCAAGAGCGTGAAATGCCTTTATCGCCGCGACCGTGCGAACATGCCAGGTTCGCAACGCGAGGTCGCCAATGCCGAAGAGGAAGGCGTCGAATTCGTCTGGCTCTCCGCGCCGGCCGGCTTTGCGGGCGCTCAGGACAAGGTGACCACGGTACGCGCCAATCGGATGCGGCTGGGCGCGCCCGACGCCAGTGGCCGTCGCGCGCCGGAGGTCGATCCGGGCGCGGCGGAGGACATGCCCGCCGATCTCGTCATCAAGGCGCTTGGCTTCGATGCCGAGGAACTGCCGAAGCTGTGGGATGCGCCGGAACTCGGCGTGACGCGCTGGGGGACGGTGCTGGTCGACAGCAAGACGCTGATGACCAGCCTCGACGGTGTGTTCGCCGCGGGCGACATCGTCCGCGGTGCCTCGCTGGTGGTCTGGGCGATCCGCGATGGCCGCGATGTGGCGGCGACCATGCAGAAATACCTGAAGGCGAAGGCCACGGCCGCAAAGGTGGCGGCATGACCGGCCTCCATGACGATCCAGCAGGACAGCAAGTGATGACCGACACCCTTGACGCCCGCCGCGCCCATCTCGCCGAACATGGCATGTACCGCCCCGAGTTCGAAGGCGATGCGTGCGGCGTCGGCCTCGTCGCCGCGACCGATGGCAAGCCGTCGCGCCGGGTGGTTCAGTCGGCAATCGACGCGCTGAAGGCGGTGTGGCACCGCGGCGCGGTCGATGCGGATGGCAAGACCGGCGACGGTGCCGGCATCCACGTCGACCTGCCGGTGCGCTTCTTCGACGATTGCGTCGCCGCCTCGGGGCACAAATTGCTGCCGAACCGGCTCGCGGTCGGCATGGTGTTCCTGCCGCGTACCGATCTGTCGGCGCAAGAGACGTGCCGCACGATCGTCGAATCCGAAGTGATCGGCGCTGGGTACACCATCTATGGCTGGCGGCAGGTGCCGGTCGACGTCTCGGTGATCGGGATGAAGGCGCAGTCGACGCGCCCCGAGATCGAGCAGATCATGATCGCCGGGCCGATGCCCGACGAGGTGTCGGCGGAGGAATTCGAGAAGAACCTCTATCTGGTCCGCCGCCGCATCGAGAAGCGCGTGATCGCGGCGCAGATCCAAGGCTTCTACGTCTGCTCGCTGTCGTGCCGCTCGATCATCTACAAGGGGCTATTCCTCGCCGAGAGCCTGTCGGTCTTCTACCCCGACCTGACCGACGCCCGCTTTGAGAGCCGAGTCGCGATCTTCCACCAGCGCTATTCGACCAACACCTTCCCGCAATGGTGGCTGGCGCAGCCGTTCCGGTGCCTCGCCCACAACGGCGAGATCAACACGATCCGCGGCAACAAGAACTGGATGCTCAGCCATGAGATCCGCATGGCGTCGATCGCGTTCGGCGAGCATTCGGAGGATATCAAGCCGGTGATCCCGGCGGGCGCGTCGGACACCGCCGCGCTTGATGCGACGTTCGAGGCGATCTGCCGTTCGGGCCGCGACGCGCCGACCGCCAAGCTGATGCTTGTGCCCGAGGCATGGCAGGACGGGCAGGACGACATGCCGCCCGCGCACGCCGCGATGTACCAGTATCTCGCTTCGGTGATGGAGCCGTGGGACGGCCCCGCCGCGCTGGCGATGACCGACGGGCGCTGGGTGGTCGGCGGCGTCGACCGCAACGCGCTACGCCCGCTGCGCTACACGCAGACCGCCGACGGGTTGCTGATCGTCGGCTCCGAAGCCGGGATGGTCGTCGTGCCGGAAAGCACCGTGCTCGCCAAGGGGCGCTTGGGGCCGGGGCAGATGATCGCGGTCGACCTGCACGAAGGCCGCGTCCTGCTCGACCGCGAGGTCAAGGATCGGATCGCCGCCGAGCAGGATTATGCCGCGATGATCGGCGAGTTCTCGACGATGGACGAGATCGGAAGAGCACACGTCTGAAC
>CAJYSA010000053.1 GCA_913777325.1 uncultured Sphingomonas sp.
CGGCGCATGTCGCGCACCTGTTCGCGGCGGCGCGCGCGCGACTGGCGGGATGGACCCTGAACGGTGCGGAGGATCGGCGCTGGCCGGGCAATCTGAGCGTGCGGCGCGACGGCCTGGATGTCGCGCGGCTGATGAGCGACGTGCGGGATGTGGCGTTTTCGGCGGGATCGGCGTGCGCGAGCGGATCGGGACGAACCAGCCATGTCCTGCGCGCGATCGGGCTGTCCGACGCGGAGGCGCGCACCACGATCCGGATCGGCTTCGGGCGCTACACCACGCAAACCGAATTGCTGGTCGCGCTCGACCGGCTGGTGGCGGCGGCGGATGCACAGAAGGTGGCGGCATGAAGGTGGTGATCGGCGATCGCGAACTGTCGGCCACGCCGGGCGAGCGGCTGCTCGACGTCGCGCGCCGCAACGGCCTGCCGCTGGAGGGCACGTGCAACGGCGACCTGGCGTGCGCGACGTGCCACGTGATCGTCGCCGCCGACTGGTTCGCGAACCTGCCGCCGGCGCGGGACGAGGAGGAGGACATGCTGGATCTGGTCGCAGACGCGCGGCGAACCAGCCGGCTGGCATGCCAGATCGTCCTCACCCCCGCGCTCGACAAGCTTTCTGTCAGCTTACCATAAGGTTCAGGGTCAGTGCAGCGCCGCCGGAGCATCTTGCGAAACAGGGCAGGGGATTTCGGGAGTAGAGCGTATGAAACTGGTAACCTTGAGCTTCGCGGGCCTGATGGCGGCAACGACCCTGGTGCCGAGCGTGGCGATGGCGCAGCCCGGGCATGGGCCGGGGCCGCGCCACCATTGGGACGATCGACGCGGCTGGGACGACCGCAGGGGCTGGGACGGGCATCGTGGCTGGCGGGATGATCGTCGCGGCTGGCGGGACGACCGTCGCGGCTGGCGCGGCGATCGGGGCTGGCGTGATAACCGCTATGCGTGGAACGGCTATCGCGGTCAGCGCGCCCGCACCGTCTGCCGCTGGGTCGACGGCTATTACGGGCCGGAGCGCCGCTGCTTCCGCGGTTATCGCTAAGGCTTGATCGCGCCGCCCGGCTCCGCCATAGGGCGCTTGGGAGTCGGGCGGACGTGGTCGTCGCCAACCTGGTCAGGTCCTGACGGAAGCAGCCACAACGATTTCGCCGCGGGTCGTTCCGGCTCCCACCGCGCAGGCGGCGAGTAGAGCGGCGACGCCGCTCCACGCCGACAAGCGCGGCCGGCGGGGCAACGCCCCGACCGACGACGCGGCTTCGCCGCGGCGGTTTCCATCTAGTCATCGTGGACCGGAGCGATTGCGTCGGCGGGCCGCATCATGACACCTTGGATTGCTTCGCTGCGCTCGCAATGACGGTCTAGGGCTGGGTAGCGGCAAAAACGCCCTTCACCGCTTCGCTGCGTTCGGCATAACGGTGGGCGTGGACTGGCCCGAGAAGCCTTCGACAAGCGCCGTCGCGGCTCTTATATCCGCCGGCAATGTCCGACTCTCTCGACCTCGGCACGCCGCCGCAGCCCGTGGCAAGCGCGCAGCCCTATCGCGTGCTGGCGCGCAAATATCGCCCGCAGACGTTCGGCGCGCTGATCGGGCAGGACGCGATGGTCCAGACGCTGGGCAACGCCATCAAGCGCGACCGGATCGCCCACGCGTTCCTGCTGACCGGGGTGCGCGGCGTGGGCAAGACCAGCACGGCGCGGCTGATCGCCAAGGCGCTGAACTGCATCGGTCCCGACGGACAGGGCGGCCCGACGATCGATCCGTGCGGCGTGTGCGAGCCGTGCCGCGCGATCGCGGAGGGGCGCCATATCGACGTGATCGAGATGGACGCCGCCAGCCATACCGGCATCGACGACGTGCGCGAGATCATCGAGGCGTCGCGCTATGCCGCCGTGTCGGCGCGCTACAAGATCTACATCATCGACGAAGTCCACATGCTGTCCAAGGCCGCCTTCAACGGGCTGCTCAAGACGCTGGAGGAGCCGCCGGCGCATGTGAAGTTCCTGTTCGCCACCACCGAGGTGAACAAGGTGCCGGTGACGGTGCTGTCGCGCTGTCAGCGCTTCGACCTGCGCCGTATCCCGGCGCCCTCGCTGGCCGAGCATTTCGCGCGTGTCGTGGCGGCGGAGGGCGCGGAGGCCGAGCCGGAGGCACTGGCGTTGATCGCGCGCGCGGCGGAAGGGTCGGCGCGCGACGGGCTGTCGATCCTCGATCAGGCGATCGCGCACGCCGATCTGGAAGGCGGCGGCGTGCGTGCCGAGGCGGTCCGCGAGATGCTGGGACTGTCGGATCGCAACGCGGTGCGCGACCTGCTGGCGCTGGTGCTGGCCGCCGATGCACCGGGGGCGCTGGCGGCACTGCGGCGGCAGTACGATCTGGGCGTCGATCCGTTGGGCGTGATGCGCGCGCTGCTGGAGGCGGTGCACGGCGTGACGCAGGTGAAGGTCGGCGCCGCCGACGATCCGTCGCAGCCCGCCGAGGAGCGCGCCGCCTATCGCGACTGGGCGGGCAAGCTGTCGTTCCCCGCGCTGCACCGGCTGTGGCAATTGTTCCTGAAGGGGCATGAGGAGGTCGGGCGCGCCGCACTGCCGATCGAGACCGCCGAGATGGCGATCCTGCGTGCGATCCACGCCTCGACGCTGCCTGATCCGGGCGAGCTGGCGCGGCGGATCGCGGGCGGCGAACTGCCGGTCGCGGCGGCGCCGGCAGCGGCGTCCGTCGCCGCGCCCGTGGCCCCCGAGCCGGCGGATCGGCTGCCGCGCGATTTTGCCGCCGTGCTGACGCTGCTCGACGAGCGCGGCAAGCTGGACCTGCTGGTGCGGATGCGGCGCGGGGCCAGCGTGGTGCGCTTCGATGCGCCGGAAATCGTGTTCAGCGGGTCGCGGCCCTTGTCGACCGATACGCTGGGCGAGCTGGCGGCGGTGCTGCGCGAGGCCACGGGCACGCCGTGGAAGCTGGCGATGGCCGACGCCCCGGGCGCGCCGACGATGTATGAGGCCGAGCAGGATGTGGTACAGGCGCGGCACGACGCGGCGCGCGCGCATCCGATCGTCGCCGCCGCCTTCGACGCGTTTCCGGGCGCGGAACTGATCGATCCGAAACCAGCACAGCGGAGTATTACATGAAGGATCTCAACGACATTCTGGCGATGGCGCAGAACGTCCAGAACGAGCTGCAAAAGGCGCAGGACAGCCTCGACACGATCGAGGTCGAAGGCGTCGCGGGCGGCGGGCTGGTGAAGATCAAGGCATCGGCCAAGGGCCGGATCATCAGCGTCTCGCTGGACGATTCGCTGATCGTGCCGTCCGAAAAGCAGATGCTGGAAGACCTGATCGCCGCCGCGATCAACGACGCGCGCGCCAAGGCGGATGCGGCGTCGTCGACCGAGATGTCGAAGATGACGAGCGGCCTCCCGCTGCCGCCGGGCTTCAAGCTGCCGTTCTGATCGCCGGCTAAACCCTTACGGGTACGGAACATTGCTGCCGCGATCGCATTCATGGCCTCATCATTGAAGGGAGAGAGCCATGAGTGACGATCGCGTGACGCAGACCCCGCACACCACGATCATCGAGCGACGCCGCGGTGGCGGCGGCGGGATGCTGATCGGGCTGGCGGTGCTGATCGTGGTGGCGGTCGCGGCCTATTTCATGGTCGTGCGCAACGACAGCGAAACCACCAAGAACAACGCGATCACCTCCGCGGCGAAAAGTGTCGAGAGCACGGCGGACAAGGCCGGTTCGGCGATCGACGGCGCCACCGACGGGAAGTGACGCTATAACAGACTGCCCTGCCGCCCGCCGTCCTCGCGCGGCGCGCGGCGGAAGGCGGCGGACGGATCGATGTACGGCAGGTCGGGGCGCCGGCCGCGAAACAGCTCCGCCAGCGTGATGATCTGAAGGCGCGGGTAGCTCTTGCCCGTGGCCGGAGCGGTGAAGCGACCGGCGGCGGCAGCCTCGCGCTCCATCGGCTTCGTCGGCAACGAACGGGTGACGAAGACGGCGGCGGTGGCCTTCTCGCGCGTCATCGCGGAATGCAGGTCGCGGATCATCGGCACACCGACATGCTCCCCGCCCTTGACGGAGACGAGCGCACGCTCGGTACGGCGGCCATCCGGCTTGAAATAGATGATGCCGTTGATCCCGCCATCGGCGCCCTTCTTGCGCCCGCCATAGGGCATCGCATCGACCATCGACACCGCCCACCATTGGAACCGGTATTTGTCGCGGCGCGCGAGGTCTTCGGCGGAGGCGAGATCCTTGGGCGTGCCCTCGACGGTGAAGGCCACGCCGGGGAATGCGGCCTGCATCCGCTTCTCGATGAGCGAAATGGCGAGGTGGGTGACGTCGATCCCGATCCATTGCCGGTGCAGCTTCTGCGCCGCGTGCACGGCGGTGCCGCAGCCGCAAAACGGGTCGAGCACGACATCGCCTTCGTTCGAGGAGGCGGCGATGATCCGTTCGAGCAGCGCGAGCGGTTTCTGGGTGGGGTAGCCGAGGCGTTCCTGCGCCTGTGAGTTGAGCGGGGCGATGTCGGACCAGATCGACTGTAGCGGCACCCCCGCCATTTCATCGAGATAGCGAATATACTCCGGTGTGCCCGAGCGGGTGTAGTGGAGGCGACCCGCGTCGTGGAGCGACTGCATCCGCTCCAGCGGGTAGCGCCAGATCTTCGTCACACCATTCCATTCGTACGTGTAGCCGCCGCCGGACAGACCCAACGCGGTGGCATTGTCGGTGCGGTAACGGCGACCACGCGCATCCACGCGCCGGTAGTGGGTCTGGACGTATGCTTCGTCATACGCCTGATAGACCTTGTTCCAGACGGGTTGTTCGCCGCGACGATAGTAAAAGATGACGTCGTGGATCGCTCCCATCCGGGTCGAGTCGCTATGGGCGCCGGTGCGTTTCCAGATGATCTCGTTACCGATGTTGATCGGCCCGAACACACCGTCCAGCAGCAGCTTCAGGTAATGGCTCGCGGTCGGGTCGCAGTGGAGATACAGGCTGCCGGTGGGCTTCAGCACGCGGTGGAGCTCCACCAGCCGCACCGCCATCATCGACAGATAGGCCATCATGTCGTTGTCGCCCAGGAATCCGCGCATCGCGTTCAGCAGGTCGAACGCCTTGGTATGGCCGCTGCGCGCGACCTGATCGAAGGCGTCCTCGGCGCGATCGTTCCAGTGCCACGTATCCTCGAACGCCTCGATCTGCGCGTCGGCGTTGTCCCCGGTCGGGGAGCGAAAGAGGATGTTGTAGTTGGCGTTCGAGTTGAACGGCGGGTCGAGATAGACCAGGTCGACGGTGCCGTCGCCGATCTCGCGACGCAGCACGTCGAGATTGTCGCCGTAGTAGAGGTGGTTGGCGGGGCGGTTCGCGGTCGGCATGTGCGCGAGTGGAGCGGGTCGCGGCGCGCGTGTCGCAATGAGGCGCGACCATTTTGATCCAGGAAGGGTGCCGATCGTCGCCAAGTCGTTCGGTTTTGGACCGGCCATTGCTTGACAGCCCGTCATTGCGAGAGAAGCGAAGCAATCCAGGGTCGGACCAAGACGCCCTGGATTGCTTCGCTGAGCTCGCAATGACGGCGACGTCAGCCGTGGGCGGCCAAGGCGGCGAGCAGCAGCAGCGCGACGATGTTGGTGATCTTGATCATCGGGTTCACCGCCGGCCCGGCGGTATCCTTGTACGGATCGCCGACCGTGTCGCCGGTCACCGCCGCCTTGTGCGCGTCGGAGCCTTTGCCGCCGTGGTTGCCGTCCTCGATATACTTCTTGGCATTGTCCCATGCGCCGCCGCCGCTGGTCATCGACAAGGCGACGAACAGCCCGGAGACGATGACGCCGAGAAGCATCGCGCCGAGCGCCGCGAAACCGCTGGCCTGTCCATCGACCGCGCGGACGATGAAGTAGAGCGCGATCGGCGACAGCACCGGCAGCAGCGAGGGCACGATCATCTCGCGGATCGCGGCGCGGGTGACCAGATCGACGGTGCGACCGTAATTGGGCCGGCTGGTGCCCTGCATGATGCCGGGATTGTCGCGGAACTGCTCGCGCACCTCCTCGACCACCGCGCCCGCCGCGCGGCCCACGGCGGTCATGCCGAACGCGCCGAACAGGTACGGCAGCAGCGCGCCGAGCAGCAGCCCGACGATGACATAGGGGTTAGAGAGCGAGAAATCGACGGTGAGGTCCGGGAAGTAGGTCTTCAGATCGGTGGTGTAGGCGCCGAATAGCACCAGCGCGGCCAGCCCGGCCGAGCCGATCGCGTAGCCCTTCGTCACCGCCTTCGTGGTGTTGCCCACCGCGTCGAGCGCGTCGGTGCGTTCGCGAACCTCGTCCTCCAGCCCCGCCATCTCCGCGATGCCGCCGGCATTGTCGGTGACCGGGCCATAAGCGTCGAGCGCGACGACCATTCCGGCCAGTGCCAGCATCGCGGTGGCGGCGAAGGCGATGCCGATGATCCCGGCGAGCTTGTAGGCGGCGATCACCGCGACGACGATCACCAGCGTGGGCAGCGCGGTCGCCTCCAGGCTGATCGCGAGGCCCTGGATCACGTTGGTGCCGTGGCCGGTCTCGCTGGCCTTGGCGATCGACTTGACCGGGCGATAGTTGGTGCCGGTGTAATATTCGGTGATCCACACGATCAGCCCGGTCACCGCCAGCCCGATCATCATGCACCAGAACAGGTCGGTGCCGGTGAACGCGGCGGTGGCAGCGGGCGCCACGTCGGCGGTGCCGGTGGTGATCGCATCGAACGCGGCATCGCGCGCGCCATCCAGGAAGCCAGCGCCGCCGATCTGCGCGGCCATGTCGCCCAGCACCCATTGCGTCACCGCCCAGATCGCGGGGACCGAGAGCAGGGCGGAGGTCCAGAACCCCTTGTAAAGCGCGCCCATGATCGTGCCGCGCCCGAGCCGGACCATATAGGTGCCGATGATCGAGGTGATGATGCACACGCCCCCGATTGCGAGCGGCAGGCTCATCAGCCGCATCAGCTCGGCCGGGCTCGCCTGGATCAGCAGCGCGATCGACACCATCGTGACGCCCAGCGTGACGACATAGGTTTCGAACAGGTCGGCGGCCATGCCCGCGCAGTCGCCGACATTGTCGCCGACGTTGTCGGCGATCACCGCCGGGTTGCGGGGGTCGTCCTCCGGGATGCCGGCCTCGACCTTGCCGACCAGATCGGCGCCGACGTCCGCCGCCTTGGTGAAGATGCCGCCGCCCAGCCGCGCGAAGATCGAGATCAGCGACGCGCCGAACGCCAACGCGGTCAGCGCCTCGACGATCGCGCGATCGTTGGGGAGCAGCGCGGACGGCCCGGTGAGATACCAGAAGAACAAGGCGATCGACAGCAGCCCGAGCCCCGCGACGAGCATCCCCGTGACCGCGCCGGAACGGAACGCCATCGTCAGCCCGCCCTGCAGCGAGCCGCGCGCCGCCTCCGCGGTGCGGACGTTGGCGCGGACCGAGATCGTCATGCCGACGAACCCCGCGACGCCGGACAGCAACGCGCCGATGACGAACCCGATGGTGGAGAGCGCACCGAGCGTGACGGCGAGCACGACGGCGACGACGACGCCGACGATCGCGATGGTGGTGTATTGCCGCCCGAGATAGGCGCGCGCGCCCTCCTGGATGGCGCTGGCGATATCCTGCATCCGTTCGTTGCCCGGCGAGGCGGACAACACCTGTCGACTGGTCACGAAGCCATAGAGTACGGCGATCAGGCCGCAGACGATGGCAAGATAGACGATCGTCATGCCCTTCATCCCTCCTTGTGGCGCGTCCGGTCTGTCGCCGGGAACGTCGCGCGGGGGATGGAGGCTAACAGGTGGCGGCGTCAGCGCAAGCCGTGCTGATAGCCGAGCCTATTGGGCAATGGAATCAATTGCTTGCCCTGCATCAGGGTGAGGCCCGCGCCGGTGGAGAACGTGCCGATGCGGGTGGCGGGAACCGGCAGGGAGCGTGCGGCGGGCGCGGCGAACAGCAATTCGTAATCGTCGCCGGCGGTGGCGGCGGCCAGCGCATCGGTGATGCCGGGGGCGAGCGGGACGGCGGCAAGGTCGACCGTCACCGCCAGATCGCTGGCGCGGGCCATGCGCGCCGCGTCGATCAGCAGTCCGTCCGACACGTCCATCATCGCATGCACCACCGGCGCGAGCGCACGTCCTTCCGCCAGCCGGGGCGCGGGGCGGCGATAGCGCGCGAGCAGCGCGGCGTCGCCGGCGCCCGCGCGTGCGATCGCCAGCCCCGCCCCGGCGTCTCCGATCGTTCCGGTGACGTAGAGCGCGTCGCCGGGCCGCGCGCCCGAGCGCGGCGGCGCGGCAGCGTCGCGCCCGAACGCGGTGACGGTGAGGATGCGCGGCGCGCCCGCCGGCAGCGTGACGGTGTCGCCACCGATCAGTGGGCAGGAGAGCGCGGCCAGCGTCTCGCGAAGGCCGTCGAGAAAGGCGCTGTCCCACACGGGATCGCCGAGAGGATAGTTGAGCAGGATGCCTTCAACCAGCGCGCCCTTGGCGGCGAGATCGGACAGGTTGGTGGCGACGAGTTTCCACGCCACGTCGCGCGGCGAATCCGCGGAGAGGAAGTGGATGCCCTCCACGAGCGTGTCGGTGGTGATGGTCAGCCCGGCGAGCGCGGCGGTGTCATCGGTCAGCCGGCCAGCGCCGGCGTGGAGCGGAAGCGTGCGCAGGTGGGCGAGGAAGTCCTCCTCGTTCATTCATAGGCTCCGCGCCGCATCACATAGTCGCGCGTCTCATAGGGCGGGGCCAGCCCCTCCACCCACGCGCCATGCGCATGCGTGAGCGCCACCAACTGCATCGATCGATCGGACGGCCAGCATTGCACGCGCACCTCGTGCCGATGCAGGTCGCGGTTCGGCTCCATCATCACCCAGGCGAGCGGGCGCGCCGAGGTGGCGCGCGCGCCGGCGGCGGCCATTGCGGCGCGGATGCGGTCGCGGTCGGCGGCGGGCAAATATTGCCACACCACCGAATGCATCAGGACGCGCGTGACGCCATCCTCCTGCGGCGCGTCGAGGCGCGCGGCAATCCAGTCGGCCGCATTGCCCTGCGCCAGATCGACGGGATCGCGCCGAACCATGTCGATCGCGGTCGACAGCCGGGCGAGCCGGTCCTGCGCGTCGATCCAGACATAGCCGGCCAGCCGCTCCGCCTGCGCGGCGTCGCGCACGTCGACCGGCGCGATGTCGACCCCGCGCGTGCGGACGATCGTGACCGGTACGTCGGGCGGCGGCGGCCCGCGCCAGTCGGGAACGATCGTCAGCGGCGAATCCGCCGGACCGGGGCGGACGCCGCCGAGATCGAAGCACATCCGGTCGATCAACAGGTTCAGCCCGGCGCTGGAGCCAATCTCCAGCACCTCGATCCGCGGGCCCAGCGCGGCGGCGACATGAAGGAGGCCGGTCATGAGCCCCGCCGAGCGTTGCGCCTCATTGGTCTGTGGCGGGCCGTCGAGCCACGGGAGCAGCGCGGCGTCCTGCGCGGCGAGGATCGCGGTCAGTTCCGCCGCATCCGCCGCGAACGGATCGGCGATGCCGCGCCGGGCGAGCGCGTGGAGGCCGCCGACGATCCGCAGCACGATCGCATCGGCGACCGGCTCCCCTGGCCAGTCGAGCAGCCGCTTACCTACCCGCGTGTCGCGAGTGAGCACGTCGGCGAGCATGCGGCACAGCGCGGCGGTGCGCGGCGCCGCCATCGCGTCGCAATATTGCGCCTGCACCTCGAACGCGGCGCTGTTGGTGGTTTCATCGGCCATGCAGCCTCATTGCGCCCGTAGCGGTGCCTTCGTAAAGCGCCGCCATGTCCGATCCGATCGTCATCGCCGTTCCCAAGGGCCGCATCCTCGAAGAGGCGCTGCCGCTGCTCGCGCGCGCCGGGATCGTCCCCGAACCCGCGTTCGGCGACGAGAAGAGCCGCGCGCTGCGTTTCCGCACCGATCGCGACGGGATCGAGCTGATCCGCGTGCGCGCGTTCGACGTCGCGACCTTCGTCGCGCATGGCGCGGCGCAACTGGGGATCGTCGGCTCCGACGTGCTGGCCGAATTCGATTATGCCGAGCTGTACGCGCCGGTCGACCTGAACATCGGACATTGCCGGCTGTCGGTGGCCGAGCCGGTCGACATGGCGGCGGGCGACGATCCACGCGGGTGGAGCCATGTGCGCGTCGCGACGAAATATCCGCACGTCACCGCGCAGCATTTCGCGCGGCGCGGGGTGCAGGCAGAGTGTATCAAGCTGAACGGCGCGATGGAGCTGGCGCCGACGCTGGGGCTGGCGACGCGGATCGTCGATCTGGTGTCGTCGGGGCGGACGCTGAAGGAAAACGGACTGGTCGAGGTGGAACGGTTGATGGACGTCTCGGCGCGGCTGATCGTCAATCGCGCGGCGATGAAGACGCGCGCGCATGTCTTCCCGCTGGTCGAGGCGTTCCGCGCGGCGGTGGCGGCATGATCCGGCTCGACACGCGCGACGGCGATTTCGCCAGCCGCTTCGACACGCTGGTCGATGCGCGGCGCGAGGCGGCAAGCGATGTCGCGCGCGACGTGGCGACGATCGTGCGCGCGGTGCGCGACGAGGGCGATGCGGCGCTGCAGGCCTTCACGCAGAAGCTGGACCGTCACGATCTGAACGAGACCGGATGGCGGGTCGACGCGGCGGCGTGTGCGGCGGCGTTCGACGCGCTGGAGCCGGAATTGCGCGCCGCGCTGGAGCTCGCGGCGACGCGGATCCGGGCGTATCACGAGAAGCAGCGGCCCGAGGATACGAGCTTCACCGACGCGGCGGGCGTGCGGTTGGGCGCGCGGTGGCGCGCGGTGGATGCAGCGGGCGTGTATGTGCCCGGCGGGCGCGCCGCCTATCCCTCCACGCTGTTGATGAACGCGATCCCGGCGCGGGTGGCGGGGGTCGAGCGGCTGGTGGTGGTGACGCCGACACCTGACGGCGAGGTCAATCCGCTGGTGCTGGCCGCCGCGCATCTGGTCGGTGCGGACGAGGTGTGGCGCGTCGGCGGCGCGCAGGCGGTCGCGGCGCTCGCTTATGGGACCGAGCGGATCGCGCGGGTCGATGTCGTCACCGGGCCGGGCAACGCCTGGGTCGCGGAGGCCAAGCGGCAGGTGTACGGCGTCGTCGGGATCGACATGGTCGCGGGGCCGAGCGAGATCGTCGTCGTCGCCGATGGCGCGAACGATCCCGAATGGATCGCGGCCGACCTGCTCAGCCAGGCCGAGCATGACACGACCACGCAATCGATCCTGTTCACCGACGATGCGGATTTCGGCGACCGCGTGGCCGAGGCGGTGGAGCGGCAGTTGCACGCCCTGCCGACGCAGGCGGTGGCGCGTGTCGCGTGGGAAGACAATGGCGCGATCGTGATCGTGCCGTCGCTGATCGAGGCGATCCCGCTGGTCGACCGGCTGGCGCCCGAACATGTCGAGCTGGCGTGCGACGATCCGCAGGCACTGTTCGACCGGCTGCGTCATGCCGGATCGGCGTTTCTGGGGCGGCACACGCCCGAGGCAATCGGCGATTATGTCGCGGGACCGAACCACGTGCTGCCGACCGGGCGGCGGGCGCGCTTCGCCAGCGGGCTGGGCGTGACCGACTTCATGAAGCGGACCAGCTTCCTGCAACTCGACGAAACGGCGCTGAACGAGCTGGGGCCGGCGACGATCGCGTTGGCGAAGGCGGAAGGGTTGCCGGCGCATGCGCAGTCGGTGGCGCTGCGGATCCGCACCAACCGCTAGGCCGCAGGGCAGGAGGGCGGGGGGCGCCCTCCCGCGATTGATCAGGAGGTGGCCAGCTCCGCCTTCCTGTTCAGCTTCTTCTCGGCG
Organism: uncultured Sphingomonas sp.; assembly: GCA_913777325.1. GTDB lineage: Bacteria > Pseudomonadota > Alphaproteobacteria > Sphingomonadales > Sphingomonadaceae > Sphingomonas. Next base: position 11,843 of record CAJYSA010000053.1, read on the forward strand.
AGCTTCGTCAGCTTGTCGTCGGTGGCCTTTTCCTCGTCGAGCGTCGCCTGCAACAGCGATACGACCTGCGTATGGCCGAGCTGCTCCGCCCAGGCGATCAGTGTGCCGTAGCGCGTGATCTCATAATGCTCGACCGCCTGGGCCGAGGCGATCAGCGCGGCGTCGAGCACCGCCTTGTCGGCGATCTCGCCGGCGACCTCGTTGGCCTCCTTGATGATCCCGTCGATCGCGGGGCAGGTTACCGCCTTCGGCTTGTGGTCCAGCGCCTCGAACGCCTGCTCCAGCCGTGCGATCTGCCCCTCGGTTTCGCGCAGGTGCGTCTCGAAGCCTTTCTTCAGCTCGGGCGCGGTGGCCTTGTCGATCATCTTCGGCAGCGCCTTGGTGATCTGGTTCTCGGCATAATAGATGTCCTGCAACTGGTGCAGGAACAGGTCGTCGAGCGTCGCGATGTCCTTGGTGAACAGGCCCATGTTCCGTCTCCTCGGGTAAACGTACGCGGGCCGAACGAGAGGCGTCGCCCGAGTGTTGCGAAGAAACTGGCTGATCGAGGTCAGTCGCGCGGCAGGGGGTGACGAACGCGCGGCGAGCGACTATGCCGCGCGGCCTATGTCCCGCACCGCTGCACGTACCAAGGCCCGCGCCGCCGCGCGCCTCGCCGCCGTCCAGGCGCTCTATCAGCATGAGATGGAGGGCACCGCCATCCCGGTGCTGCTTCACGAATTCCACCAGCACCGGCTGGGCGCGACGATCGAGGACGTCGAATATGCCGAAGCCGATGTCACGTTCTTCGACGATCTGGTGACGGGCGTCACCGCGCGCGCCGGCGAGATCGATGCGCTGGTCGAGGGGCGGTTGACCACCGGGTGGACGCTGGAGCGGCTCGACAAACCGATGAAGGCGATCCTGCGCGCGGGCACCTACGAATTGCTGGCGCGCGCCGACGTGCCGGTGGGCGCGGCGATCAGCTCCTATGTCGATGTCGCGCACGCCTTCTACCAGAAGCGCGAGGCGGGGTTCGTCAACGGCCTGCTCGACGCGATCGGCAAGCAGGTGCGCGGGTAACGATGGGCGAGATCGTCTCCCTGAATCGCGCGCGCAAGGCGAAGGCGCGCTTCGACAAGGAGACGAAGGCCGCCGGAAATCGCGCCGCGTTCGGACGGACGAAGGCGCAGAAGGCCGCCGACGCCGCCGAGCAGGCGCGCAAGGACGCGCTGCTCGACGGCGCGAAGCTCACGGATAGCTGACGGTCTTCGGCACCTCGGGCAGCGGGATCCACTCGCTGTCGTCGGGCACGCGCGCGAACTCGCCCGCCTTCCATGCGCGCTTCGCCTCACGGATCGCATCGCGCGAGGAGTGGACGAAATTCCACCACACGTGGCGCGGCGTGGCGAAGGCGCCGCCACCCGCCAGCATCGCGCGACCGCCATGCGTCGAGGACAAGGTGGCCGTGATGCCGGGGCGCAGCACGTACAGCCGCTGCGGCTCGAGCGCGAGGCCGTCAAGCGTCGCGTCGCCACTGGCCAGATAGATCGCGCGTTCGTCGGCGCTGTCGTCGATCGGCACCGTGGCGCCGGGCGCCAGCACGATGTCGGCGTAGATCGTCTCCGCATAAGCGGTGACCGGCGAGGTCTGCCCCCACAGCGTGCCCATCACGACACGCGCGGTGGCGCCATGCGCGTCGATGACCGGCATCGCACCGGCAGCGACATGCTCGAAGCCGGGCGCGCGGTCCTCCTGCCCGTCGGGAAGTGCGAGCCACGTCTGGATGCCGTCAAGGCGAGGGCCGTCGACGCGCACGTCGTCGGGCGAGCGTTCGGAATGGACGATGCCGGCGCCGGCGGTCATCAGGTTCACCGCGCCGGGCGTGATCCGCACGTCGCTGCCCAGCGAGTCGCGGTGCTGGAACGCACCCTCGAACAGATAGGTGACGGTCGACAGGCCGATGTGCGGATGCGGGCGGACGTCCACGCCGTTGCCGGGCGGCAAATGCGCCGGCCCCATCTGGTCGAAGAACAGGAACGGGCCGACCATCGTGCGCTCGCGATGCGGCAGCGTGCGATAGACCTTGAAGCCGCCCAGATCGTGGGTGACGGGTTCCAGCGTCTGCAGGACCAGATCGTCGCGCGTCGACATCGGCTTACTCCGTAGATGTTTGCCAGGGGCTTAGCGATCCGTCTCGCCCAAGGGAACGGTGGTGCGGAAGCGACCGTTGGAGCGCGCATGAGCAGCAAGAACAGCAAGACGCGCGCCGCCAGGGCGCAGAAGGCGCAACAGGCGCGGCACACGCGCGCGATCGTGGCCGCCACGGCGGTGGGCGCGGTGATCGCGGGCGTCGGTGCCGCGATCGGCATGGGATGGCTCGACCGGTTCCTGCCCGCCCGCGACGCCGAGCATGACGCGCCGGACCTGGCGGCGGACGCGCCCACCCCAGGCACGACGCGCGCGCCTGAGGCGTTCCGCCCGGATCCGACCGCCGCCGTGCCGGCGTCCGAGCGCGACGGGCTGCGCCCCGCGACCGGGCCGGCGCCGACCCTGTCCGCGACGCGCGGCGAGGTGGCGAATCAGACCGGCGCGGCGAACGGCTGACCGATCAGAACCACTGCATCACCGAGGCGGAGAACGGCGTCCACCACCCGATCCGCACACCGGCATGCGCGAGCGTGTTGCCGGTCCAGGCGTTGCAGGTGGTGACCGCGTCGTAGCGTCCGCGCGCGGGGTAGAAGGCGTCATATCCGGCATAGCCGCGCAGCGCGCGACCATCGGCGTGGCTCGCGCGGATCGCGGCGGCGAGCCGGCGGTATTCATCGGGACGCAGCGTCAGCGCCCGGACGTCGTGGCTGGGCGTGGGGCGGGCGACATGCTCGACGTGGAGCAGCGTTTCGTCGCTGCCCAGCGCGGCGTGGATCACGGTGGCGGGGCGCACGTCTGACCAGGTCGGCGTGCCCAGATAGAAGCTGCGCTCCCCCCAGCCGACCGCGAGATAGTCGCTGGCGGCATACCGTGGATCGGCCAGATCGCCTGCCGGGAAGTCGCCGCGCCAATCCACCCCCGCCGCGACCTTCGGCACGACGATCCCGGTGTGGACGCCATTGTCCTCCACCCAGATCGTCACGCCACCCGCCGCCGGCGCGCGCCAGTCGCGGTTGCGCGGGATCGTCGACAGCGCGGTGCCGGCGAGCAGGTAGACGAACGCCAGCAAGGCCACGCCGCCTACGACGTGGCCGGCGAGGCGCGCGATGCGGGCTAGCGCGCGCGGCACGTCACAGGTCGAGCGCCCAGCCGTCGCGCCCCTTCGGATCGATCGGGCGGGTCGGCACGTGGCGCTGCGCCCCGGCAGTCAGCCGCAGGATCGACCAGTCGCCGCGCCGATCCACCGCCTCCACCGTGCAGCCGCAGGTGGTGAAGGCACGCTCCACCTCGGCGCGCTGAGTCTCCAGCAAGCCGGCCAGCACGATCGCGGCATGCGGTGCCGCGATCGCCG
>CAJYSA010000054.1 GCA_913777325.1 uncultured Sphingomonas sp.
TCGCGCCCGCGCCCGGCGTCGCGACGATGCCGGTCTGGCCGTCGTTCGCGAAATAGCTTTGCAGTTCCAGCACGTCCTGCGGGAAGGCGTTGGGATCGCTGTCCTGCGTGCGGCGCAGCGCACGCGCGACGCGCTGGTCGCTGCCGGGCGCGCGGCCCAGCCCCAGGTCGATGCGGCCCGGGAACAGCGCATCGAGCGTGCCGAACTGTTCGGCGATCTGCAACGGCGCCGAATTCGGGAGCATGATCCCGCCGGCACCGATGCGAATGTGCTTCGTCGCCTGGCCGACATGCGCGATCACCACCGCCGTCGCGGCGGAGGCGATCCCGGTCATGCCGTGATGCTCGGCCACCCAATAGCGGCGAAAGCCAAGCTGCTCGGCGTGCTGCGCGAGATCGGCGGCGTTGGCGAGCGATTGCGCGACCGAGCCGCCTTCGGTGACGGGGACGAGGTCGAGGAGGGAATATGCGGTCATGTTCGGAAGGTGGGGAGGGCGAGCGTGGTTCGCCATATCGGCCGGGCTTTGCTGAGGGATAGCGGGGCTTTTCCGGTGCACGCGGAGGCGCGGAGACGCGGAGAGGAAAAGGGTTCGCGCAGAGCACGCCGAGGACGCAGAGAGGTTGCGCCGACGGGGCGGGCTGATGACCTTGGTGACGCGGCTTCATGAGCCGGCAAGCTGGCTCGGGACGATCGATCAACCGTGCGCCCTCTGTGTCCTCCGTGTGCTCTGCGCGAACTCTTAACTCCCGCGCCATCGCATGCGTATCGGCCTTTCCCCGACCAGCGCGACGCTTTAGGAGCCGCGCCATGCACCCCGATTTCGCGCACGTCGACACGTGGATCTTCGATCTCGACAACACGCTCTATCCGGCGCGCGCCGATCTGTTCGCGCATATCGACCGGCGGATGACCGCGTTCATCGCGGACTTCCTGGACGTCGATCCCGTAGAGGCGCGGCGCGTGCAGAAGGAATATTTCCTGGGTCACGGCACGACGCTGGCCGGGCTGATGGCGGAGCATGACGTCGATCCGCATGCGTTCCTCGCCTATGTCCACGATATCGAGATGGACGCGCTGGAACATAACGCGCCGCTCGCCGCCGGGCTGGCGCGATTGCCGGGGCGCAAGCTGGTCTTCACCAACGGCGACCGGCCCTATGCGCTGAAGGTGCTGGAGCGGCTGGGGCTGGGGCAGAGCTTCGAGGCGGTGCACGATATCGTCGCGATGGATCTGGTGCCCAAGCCCGCCGCCGCTGCCTATGCCGGGCTGTGCGCCGCCTTCGATATCGACGCGACGCGCGCGCTGTTCGTCGAGGACATGGCGCGCAACCTGAAACCCGCCAAGGCGATCGGGATGACCACCGTCTGGGTGGACAATGGGTCCGAGCAGGACCACGACGCCGACCGATCCTATGTCGACCACCGCGTGACCGACGTCACCGCGTGGGTCCAATCCCTGTTGGAGGACCAATGACCGCCGAGCTTTCCGCCACGATCGACGCCGCGTGGGAGAACCGCGCCGAGCTGGGCCTGACCACCGGGGGTGAGGTGCGCGTCGCGGTCGATCGCGCGCTGGCGCTGCTCGACGCCGGGCAGGCGCGCGTTGCCGAGCCGGATGGGGCGGGCGGCTGGCGCGTCAATCAGTGGCTGAAGAAGGCGGTGCTGCTCAGCTTCCGGCTGAACGACAATGCGCTGATCGGCGGCGGAGCGGGGTGGGGGCCGGGCGCGGGCCACTGGTTCGACAAGGTGCCGAGCAAGTTTTCCGGGTGGAGCGAGGCGGAGTTCCGCACCGCCGGCTTCCGCGCGGTGCCGGGCAGCGTCGTGCGGCGCGGCGCCTTCGTCGGCAAGGGCGCGATCCTGATGCCCAGCTTCGTGAACATCGGTGCCTATGTCGGCGAGGGCACAATGGTCGATACCTGGGCGACGGTCGGGAGCTGTGCGCAGATCGGGAAGAACGTGCATCTGTCGGGCGGCGCCGGCATCGGCGGCGTGCTGGAGCCGTTGCAGGCCGATCCGGTCATCATCGGCGATGGCGCCTTCATCGGCGCGCGCGCCGAGGTGGCGGAGGGCGTGCGCGTCGGCGAGGGCGCGGTATTGTCGATGGGCGTCTATCTGGGCGCCTCGACCAAGATCATCGACCGCGAAACCGGCGAGACCTTCCGTGGCGAGGTGCCCCCCTATGCGGTGGTCGTGCCCGGTTCGATCGGCGGCGGGGACGGCAAGCCGGCGCTCTATTGCGCGGTGATCGTCAAGCGTGTGGACGCGCAGACGCGCAGCAAGACCAGCATTAACGACCTGCTGCGCGACTGATCGCCGTCATTGCGGACGTGGTGAAGCAATCCAGGAGCGTCACGCGCCTGGCGCTGGATTGCTTCGCCGTGCGCGCAACGACGACGCAGGCTGCATCAGGCCGAACCTTTCCCGCGCTGCTTTGTTGTTGTGTCGTAACGACAAAAAAGGTCGCCGGGATCATGAGGAAGGGGTTGTTCGCCGCCGCATTGTTGCTGGCCGGCGGCGCGCAGGCGCAACAGGTGGATATCGGCGCGTCGCCGCCCGACGATCCCAATGCGGCCAAGCCGGGGGCGGGCGCCACGACGCGCTCCGGCGATACGCAGCGCCAGCCGCGCGCACCCGCCGCCCGGCGGCCGCGCGATACGTCGCCGTCGTCGCTGATCGGCGATACGCAGAGCAGCCCGCCGCCCGGCCTGATCGGCGACTGGCAGGAGATTCGCACGCGGCTGGGCCGGCGCGGGATCGGGCTGACCGCGCGCTATGCGTCGGAAAGCGGCTATAATGTCGCCGGCGGCGACCGGAAGCTGTTTCGCGAAACCGGGCAGTTCGACGCCGGTGCACTGCTCGACATGGAGAAGCTGGCGGGGGTGACCGGCGGGGCGGTGCAGGCGACCGTGACGTGGCGGCGCGGGCGCAACCTGACCGCCGACGCCGGCCTCGACACGCTGCAACAGGTGCAGGAAATCTATGGGCGCGGGCAGACGGTGCGCGTCACGCAATTGTGGTGGGAACAGAAGATCGGCACGCGTACCGAGGTGAAGCTGGGACGCACCAACCCGGGCGAGGATTTCGCGGCCTTTTCCTGCCACTTCATGAACCTCAGCTTCTGCGGCGCGCAGCCGGGAAATCTGGTCGGCGATTATTGGTACAATTGGCCCGTCAGCCAATGGGGCGCGCGGGTGCGCGTCGCGCTGGACGACGATCGCTACGTCCAGGGCGCGGTCTATGAGATTAACCCGCGCAACCTGGATAACGACTTCTTCATCGGCCATTTTCGCGGGGCGACCGGGGTGCTGATCCCGATCGAGACGGGCGTCAGCCGCGGTGGTGACGACGGCAAGGTCGGGTCGTACAAGGTCGGGGGCTGGATCGCGACCGCGGACGGCGATGACGTGCTGCTCGATCGCAACCGCCGCCCGATCGTGCTGACCGGCACCGATCCGCTGCGCCGTTCGAGCCGCTACGGCGTCTATTTCACGATGCAGCAGCAACTGACCGGCACGTCGAAGGACGGCAAGTCGCTGACCGGAATGGGCATGTTCCTGAACGTGACGCAGGCCGATCGCAAGACGAGCGTGACCGACAATCAGGTGGCGCTCGGGATATTCTACAAAGGGCTGGTGCCCGCGCTGCCCGGCGACGTGCTGGGGCTCGCGGTGGCGCGCACCAACGTCAACGGGCGGGCGGCGCGCGCCGACGAACTCGTGCCCGGAACGCCGGTGCGCGACGCCGAATATGCCGCCGAACTCTATTATAGCCTGCATCCGATCGAGTGGCTGGAATTGCGCCCGAACGTGCAATGGGTGCATCAGCCCGGCGGGGTGCGCGAGGCGCCGGATGTGGGCGTCCTCGGGTTGAAGGCGGCGCTGACGCTGTGATGATGGCCCGTGTATAACATGTAAAACAAAATGCCTCGACAGCGTCATGCTGGCGTCCTATCCGTCGCGCAGGACAGGAAAAGGACGCCGATATGCCGACCGCCAGCAAGGTTCTCGACCGTGTGCTCGTGCTGGAGATGGTGCGCGTCACCGAAGCCGCCGCGATCGCCGCTTCCACGCTGACGGGGCGCGGCGACGAAAAGGCGGCGGATGCCGCCGCGGTGGAGGCGATGCGCGCCGCGCTCAACGAACTCGACATGGACGGCACGGTCGTGATCGGGGAGGGCGAGCGCGACGAGGCGCCGATGCTGTTCATCGGCGAGAAGGTGGGCACCGGCAACGGCCCCGCGATCGACATCGCGCTCGACCCGCTGGAGGGCACCACGATCTGTGCCAAGTCGGGACCGAACAGCCTGGCGGTGCTGGCGATCGCCGAGGCGGGCGGGCTGCTGAACGCGCCCGACGTGTATATGGACAAGCTGGCGGTCGGCCCCGGCCTGCCGCCGGGCGTGATCGACCTCGATCGCACCCCTACCGAAAACGTGCAGGCGATCGCGGCGGCCAAGGGCGTGCAGCCCAGGGACATCATCGCCTGCGTCCTCGACCGCCCCCGGCATGAGGCGCTGATCGCCGAATTGCGCGCGATCGGGTGCGGCGTGGTGCTGATCGGTGACGGGGACGTCGCGGGGGTGATCGCGACCAGCGACCCGGACACGACGATCGACGTCTATATGGGGTCGGGCGGCGCACCGGAGGGCGTGCTGGCCTGCGCGGCGCTGCGCTGCGTCGGCGGCCAGTTCAAGGGACGGCTGTTGTTCCGCAACGACGACGAACGGGCCCGCGCGCGCAAATGGGGGATCGAGGATCTCGACCGCCAGTACGACCTGAAGGAGCTGGCGAAGGGCGATTGCATCTTCGCGGCGACCGGAGTGACCGACGGATCGCTGCTGGAGGGCGTGCGGCGCCTGGGCGGCAAGATGACCACCGAGAGCGTGGTGATGCGCGCCTCGTCGGGCACGGTGCGGTGGGTGAAGGGCGAGCACCGCCTGGACCTGTGATCGCGGGCGCGTGATGGCGGCGGGCGCCCTGGCGGTCGCGCTGGCCAGCCTGATGCTGCATCTGCATGGCGGGCGCTGGGGCTATTGGCCGCGTTCGCCCGCGCTGCCGCCCGGTGCGGCGCGGCACCGGCATTTCGCGCGGCTGGCCCTGCGGTTGCTGGTCCATTTCGGCATCGTCGCTT